>JBKOWN010000025.1:0-16130 GCA_046724435.1 Actinomycetota bacterium | reverse complement strand
GGACCGAGGTTGGAGCCGGCGTTCACGCCAGAGACAACGAGCTGAGGCTTGGTCGGGATGCCGCCGTCCAGCGCGAAGTTGACGGTGTCGGCCGGGAAGCCCTGCACGGCGATCGCGGGATAGCCGCTCGTGGTCGTCGCCTCCGTCGTTGTCAGCTGCCCGAGCGTGGTCATGTCGCTGGTCCCGCTCTTGTTGTCGGCGGGCGCGACGACCGTCACCTGTACCCGATCCAGCTTGCGGAGGCCCTGCACGAGCGCGTCGATTCCCGGGGCCGCGACGCCGTCGTCGTTGGTGACGAGCACGCGCAGAGCCGGTGGCCTTGGCGCGCGTGGCGCTCCCATCGCCGGCGTCGCAGCGGCGCCGATTCCTACGGCGACGGTCACGACGGTGAGGGCGGCGGAGCGCGCGATCCGTCCCGACCACACGCTCATGAGGTGGCGTAGTAGCGGTCGCGCAGTTCCGCGTATGCGGCGCGGACGGCGCGCGAGTCGACATCTTCGTCCGGCTCGACCGGGTATCCCTTGCCGAGGTCCCACGCGATCGCAACCTCCTCGGGCGGAACCTGCTGCAACACCGCCGCCGCCTGTACGCACGCGCCGGTCGCGACGGGCTCGTCGCGCGGCACGATCACCGGAGCACGTGCGAGGTCGGCGACCACACTCTGGAACGCATGCAGGCGCGCGCCGCCTCCGAGAAGCACGATCCCGTCGGCGGGCCGCACCGGAACGCCGCCGACACGCAGCGCCTCGAGCGCGTCGAGCAACCCGCACACGACGCCCTCGACGGCAGCGCGCGCGATCTGCTCGGGCGTCACGTCAGCCCGCAGCCCCCCGAACGTGCCGGTGGCATCGGGCAGGTTGGGCGTGCGCTCGCCGTCGAGGTACGGCAGGAGCACGAGCCCGCCCGCGCCCGGCTCTCCGGCCAGCGCGAGCTGGTCGAACCGGGCGAGGTCGACCTGGAGGAGCCGGGCGAACGTGTCGATGACGCGCATCGCGTTCAACGTGCACGCGAGGGGCAGGAACCGCCCCGTGGCGTCGGCGAAGCCGGCGACATAGCCCTTCGGATCGGCGGAGGGCTGATCGCTGACCGTGCACACGGTGCCCGAGGTGCCGATCGACATCGCGACCTGACCCGGCTCGAGCGCGACGCCGAGCGCCGCGGCCATGTTGTCGCCGGTGCCCGGCGCGATCACCGCGCCCTCACGCTCGCGCACCACCTCGGTGGGGCCGAGGACCTCGGGCAGGCACGCTTCCCAGTCCTTCGTCTCGTCGACGACCTCGAGGAGGTCGGGGCGCCACCGGCCTTCGCTCGGCGACCAATAACCGGTGCCGGACGCATCGCCGCGGTCGGTCGTGAAGCGGCCGCTCATCCGGAACGTGAGCCAGTCGTGCGGGAGCAGCACCCGGACGAGGCGGTCGAAGGTCTCGGGCTCGCACCGGTGGAGCCACGAGAGCTTGCTGATCGTGAACGAAGCCACCGGCACCGAGCCGCACGCCTTCACCCACGGCTCGGGGCCGCCGAGCTGCTCGACGAGCCACTCGGCGTCGGGCGCCGACTGGGTGTCGTTCCAGAGCTTGGCGGGCCGGATCACCTGCGCCTGGTTGTCGAGCGCCACGAGCCCGTGTTGCTGGGCGGCGATCGCCATCGCCACGACCGCCGGCGTGCCGGCCTGGCGGCGGGCCTCGACCAGGGCCTCGCGCCATCTCTCGGGGTCCTGCTCGCTGTTGGGCGGTGACGTCTCCGGGTGGGAGGCGCGCCCGGACCCGATGAGCTCGCCGGTGTCGGCGTCGCGCATCTCGACTTTCGTCGATTGGGTGGACGAATCCACGCCGAGGACGAGTGCCACCAGCCTCCTGGGTTGGCCCGGGCTCCGCGAACGAGACAGTGAAGCACGTCTGGGGCGAGGAAACGGAGCCGTGTGACGCGCTGCGGACGATTCGCGCGTTACGCGGTCGTTCGCGTCGCGCTCAGCGAATGCCGAGGAGGAGCTCGGTGACGAGCTGGTCGAGGCGCTCGTGCCCCCAGCCCCGGGCGGCGAGGGCGTCGACGTCGATCTGCTCGCTGCGGAGCCGCGCGACCGCCTCGGACGAGTAGCCGTCGGGGAAGATCCGCTCGGCGAGCCCGTCGACGTGCGCTTCGAGCAGTGCTTCCGCGATGTCGGGGTCGGTGGCGAACCGCGCCGCCTTCTCCTTGAGGATGAGGTAGGTCCGCATGCACCCGCGGGCAAACTCCCAGACGCCGTCGACGCTCTCGGTGCGGTACGCGTGGGCGTCGAAGTGGCGCATGCCCTGCCACTCGGCGTCCTCGAGCAGCTTCACGAGGTAGAACGCGTCGCGGACGGCCTCGGAGCCGAAGCGGAAGTCCTGGTCGTACTTGCCCGGCGCCTGCCCGTTGAGGTCGATGTGGAACAGCTTGTCGGCCCACAGCGCCTGGGCGACGCCGTGATGGAACGACAAACCCGACATGGTCTCGTGCGCGAGCTCGGGGTTGAGCCCGACCATGTCGGGATGCGCGAGCTCGTGGATGAACGCGAGCGCATGGCCGACGGTCGGGAGGAAGAGGTTGCCTCGCGGCTCGTTGGGCTTGGGCTCGATCGCGATGTCGAGCTCGTAGCCGCGGTCGACGATGTAGTCACAGCACAGGTTGATCGCCTCGGCGTAGCAATCGAGCGCGGTAGGGACGTCCTTGGCGGCGTCGCTCTCGACACCCTCGCGCCCTCCCCACATCACGTAGACCTCTGCACCGAGCTCGACGCCCAGGTCGATGGCGTCGAACGTCTTGCGCAACGCGAGCTTGCGCACCTGCACGTCGTTGGCGGTGAACGCGCCGTCCTTGAACACCGGATTCGAGAAGAGGTTGGTCGTCGCCATCGGGACCTTCATGCCATTCTCGTCGAGGGCGCGCCGAAAACGCTTGACGATCTGCTCACGCTCGGCGGCGGACGAGCCAGGTGGCACGAGGTCGTCGTCGTGGAAGTTCACGCCGTAGGCGCCGAGCTCGGCGAGCCTGGCGACGGTGTCGACGGGATCGAGCGCCGGCCGGGTCTCGTGCCCGAACGGGTCACGCCCGCGGTTGCCGACCGTCCACAACCCGAACGTGAAGTGATCCTCCGGTATCGGCACGTATTCGTCGGCCATGGACGCCTCCCGATGCGTGCGTGGACCATGACAGTTCTGGTCTCTGCACGCATCATGCTCGCGCCCTCGCTAGGGTGCGCGCCCATGACGTCGACACCACCGCCCCCGCCGCCTCCCCCCTCGGGCACACCGCCGCCGCCGGCCACGCCCCCGCCCCCGCAGCAGCCCGCCGTCCCGCCGCCGTCGATGACGCCGGCCGAACGGTTCCGCATGGCCTACAACGCCCGCGGCCAGACCGACTACTACTTCGAGGGCATGGGGATGGTGATCTTCCTCACCATCATCACGTGCGGGATCTTCGGCTTCTACGTCTTCTACCAACTGATGAAGCGCATGCGCGACCACAACCGCCGCCGCCTCGACCTCCTCGAGTCGGCGACCGAGCTCGCGTGGCAGCGGGCAAGCGAGCAGGGCGTCGCCGAAGAGCTCCGACCCAACTTCGAGCGCATCGCTATGAACGTGGCCGTGATGCGCGGGCTGACGACCGAGTTCCGTGACCCCGGGATCTGGGTGGTCATCGCGGTCCTCACGTCGATCGCCTACTTCGTCGGGTTCGTCTTCCTCGACGGCGACCTCATCAAGCACGACCAGGCCGAAGGCGCAGTCGAGGCCGAGCTGAGCGCGGTCTTCGCCCGGCTGGGCCAGAACGTGCCCGCGCCCGACCCCGCCCGGCAGAAGGGCAAGCAGAACTACGCCGGCCGCATCGTGGCCAGCATCTTCTCGTGCGGCGTCTACTTCTACTGGTGGATGTACAACGAGATGGACGACGTCAACAAGCACTTCCTCTGGAACTGGCCGTGGGAGGACTCGCTGGCGACCGCCGTGAATGCCATGGCGCCGGCCGCCTGACGCACCCCGGTGGAATAGCCGGCGGCCCGCCGGCCTTGGACCTCGTATGACGCAGCACCGCTCTGTTGCCAAGGTCGTCCCTGCGATGCGGACCGTCGAAGGCGGCGGGTTCGTGGTGCGGCGGACCTTCCCTACCGCCGGCCTCGACATGGTCGACCCGTTTCTGCTCCTCGACCACATGGGTCCGGCGGACTACGCGCCGGGTGAAGCCGTCGGCGCGCCCGACCATCCCCACCGAGGGTTCGAGACCGTCACGTACATGCTCGAGGGCGCGTTCGAGCACAAGGACTCGAGCGGCGGGGGCGGCTACCTCGGCCCCGGCGACGTGCAGTGGATGACGGCTGGCGCCGGCATCGTGCACTCCGAGGAGCCCGCCGAGCGCATCCGCCGCGAGGGCGGCCGCGTCCACGGGCTCCAGTTGTGGGTGAACCTGCCCCGCACAGACAAGATGTCGCCGCCCCGGTACCAGGAGATCAAGTCGGACGAGATCCCGGTGACCGAGCCGGTGCCCGGCGCCCGGGTGAAGGTCGTCGCCGGTGACCTGTTCGGCGTGCGCGGCCCGGTGGAGACGCACAGCCCCATCGTCTACCTACACGTCACGCTGCAACTCGGCGCGGCGATCGACGTGCCCATCCCCGACGGGCACCAGGCATTCGCGTACGTGATCTCGGGGCGAGGCCAGTTCGGCGCCGACGAGACGGAGGCGTCCGAATCGCAACTGGTGCTCTTCGCCGGCGACGAAGGGGACGTGCACCTTGCCGGGCCCGACGACCTCGAAGGCCCGCTCGAAGTGCTCGTGGTCTCGGGGGTGCCGCTGCGCGAGCCAGTAGCTCGCTACGGCCCGTTCGTCATGAACACCCGCGACGAGCTGGTGAAGGCGTTCGACGACTACCAGTCGGGCGCGATGGGCCGGATCGCCGCGACGCGGTAGCCGCGCGTCACGACGGCCGGTTGACGCGGGTCAGATCGGAATCCCAGCCCATCTGCTGCGCGCACGCGTCGTAGGTGCTCTCGAGAAAGTCCAAGAGCGCGCGCCTTGGGTCGGCCGCGGCCCGCATCGCGTCGTAGGGAAACACGAACTCGCCGATGTCGGCGTTCCAACCTGCTCCCTCGGGTCTGATCGACGCCGTTTCGATGCCGTCAGGCGTTGGATATCCGTAGGCGAAGAACGCGGCGCGCGGGAACTGGGGAGAGCCCGGCCAGAAGCCACCGCAGACCTGCTCGGCGTCCCCCCCGTAGCGCTCGATCGTGCCGGCCCCCGGTGGGGGCGCGACGGGCCGCCCCGAGAAGCGGGTCCCCACCAGGTCGAAGCTGCCCCAGAAGAACTGGACGGGTGGCGCCTTGCCGGTGAACCGGCTGCGGTGCTCCTTCAGGACGACGTCGACCTGCGACAACACGTGGAAGAAGCGTCTGGCGTCCGCCGGCTCGTACGAATGGTGCACACGGTCCTCGGCGAACGGGATCGGGTCGGGCACTTCGGACGGCCCGGGTGAGATCGTGACGTCGACACCGAGGCGCCCCAGCGCATCCAGCACGTCCTGGTAGAAGTCGGCGACAGCCCGCGGACGCAGCGCGATCTGCTCGGCGCCGCCGTCGTTCGCTCGCAGGGCGAGCCGATGGTCGACGAAGTCGAACTCGATGTCGAAGGTCCGGAGCGCGTCGGGCACCGGTGACGTCGTCAGCCCCCGAGCGGTGACGTACAGCGGCACGTTCGCCCACTCGGGCTCGAACGGCGACAACGCCAACCGGATCTTGCCGACGACCTGCGTGTACATGTGCAGCGTGTCACGGGTGTCCAGCCAGTCGTCGTACGGCAGCGGGGGCCAGTCGTCCATCCCTTCACCCTCGCGCGTCGGCTGGCGCCGCGTCCCGTGCTATCCGGTGAACGCTGTGAACCCGCGACGACTCGCCTCTCGTAGGGGTCATCGGCCATCCGCCGCGATTCCATGAGCAGGAACCGGGGTGGCCTGCCGGGCCGCTACCTGGGGTTTTGCGCCCGGCCGCTCAGAACAGCTCGTCCCCCTCGTGGGCGGCGACATCGCCTTCGAGCTCGTCCTCGTCGCCATCGGGGGCCGCGCCGCCGAGCTCGCTCTCGAACACCTCGAGGTCCGTGACGATGCGATTCACGTCCTCCTGGGCGCGGGAGATGCGGGTCCGGCACAGCTTGATGAGCTGGCTGGCCCGGCGGACTCGCTCGGCGAGCAGGTCCACGTCGAGGTGGTCGCCCTCGAGCTCCTCGAGGATCTCCTCGAGCTCGGTCATCGCCTCGGCGTAGCCGAGCTCGCCACCGGTGTCGTCGGTGTCGTCGTGCGGTGCGCTCATGACTCGCGCTTGTCTACCTCTTGTACGACGCTGGCGGCAGTCCCGTCGGCGAACTCGGTCAGGAGCCGGTCGCCGGTGCTGAGCGGCGCCGACCGTTTCACCACCTGCCCGTCGCGGTCACGGGTGATCGTGTAGCCCCGCTCAAGGACGCGGGTGGGGTCGAGGGCGCGCAGCCGGGCCGCCGACGCGTCGAGGCGCCGGCCCTCGGCGCGGACGAGGCGGCCGCCGGCGGACGACAGGGTGCGCTCGCTCCCGTCGAGGGCGGCGATCGCCTGCTTGACCGTCCGGGTACCGAGCTCCTCGGCCCGGACCCGGTGGCGCTCCACGGCAGCCTGCTCACGCGCCAGCGCCGCCGGCGGTCCGCGCCGGGCGCGTCGAGCGCAGTCGTGCAGCTCGCGCAGCGCGAGCGCGCAGTTCGAACGGGCGTGGTGCACGACCCCGCGAGACACGTCGTCGAGGCGGTAGACGAACTCCATCACTCGCTCGACGAGCACCTGGGCGGCTGCGGTCGGCGTCTTGCTCGCGGTGTGCGCCACCTCGTCGGCGACGCTGCGGTCGATCTCGTGTCCGATCCCGGTGAGCACCGGGAGGGGCATGGCGGCGATGGCGCGGGCGACGTCGTCGCTGTCGAACGGCGCCAGGTCGGCCCTCGACCCGCCGCCGCGCACGAGCACCACGACGTCCAATGCAGAGGCGATGCGGGCGAGGCGGCGCAGCGCCCACACGACCCGGCGGGGCGCGTTGGCGCCTTGCACGCGCACGTCGCATACGCCGATCCGGAACGCGAACCCGCTGGCGTCGAGCTCGTCGACGAAGTCGTGATACGCGGCGCTGGCGGCGCTGGTCACGAGGCCGATGCGCAGCGGCACCTCCGGTAGCTCGTGGACGGCGTTCGCGCGCAGCAGCCCCTCGGCTTCGAGCTGGCGGAGCACGCGGTCGCGGTTTGCGGCCAGCGCGCCGGCGGTGAACACGGGGTCGATGCCGGTCATGATCAGCTGGAGCCGGCCGGTCGGCGGGTACACGTCGATGTGGCCCTTCACCCGCACCTCGACGTCGTCGGCGAGGTCGACGCCAGGCACCTTGCGCAACGCGGCATGCACCGTCATGAGGTGACTACGGAACAGGGCGACGTCGAGCGCCGCCTGCACACGGTTCCGGCGCTCGTCCTTCTCCACCAGCTGGAAGTAGACGTGGCCGGCGCGCGACTCCCGCAGGCCCTGCACCTCGCCCCGCACCCACACGTTCTCCGGGATCGCGTCGCGGAGGGCGTCGCGGATCGTCGTATTGAGCTCGGTGACGGAAAGGGTTGCCTCGGAGTCCTCGTCCACCTTGGGCACGGTAGCGGCGCCCTCGGGCCACCCATGCACGGTTACTTCTTCAGGTAGTTCTCCAGGAAGGCGACGGTCTGGCTCCAGGCGTCGTTCGAGTACGCCCGTGAGTGACGCGTGCCGGGGAGGATGATCTCCTGGTTGGCGACGCCGGCCTTGTCGAGCGCGGCCTTCATGGCGTCGGCCTGCGACTGCGGCACGAGCTCCATCGACGAGTTCACGATCAGCATCGGGGCGTCGGTCTTGTCGACGTACGTGACGGGCGACGCGGCCGCATAGGTGTCGGGGCAGGCGTCGGGCAGGCACCCGACGAAGTTCCTGATCGTGCTCCCGGCGTTGGTCCTGGCGGCGGGGGCGAGGCTCACGAGGTCCATCGGGCCCGACCACGACACGGCCGCGGCGACCCGGTGGCCGGTCTTGAGCGATCCGTCGCCGTCGGTGGCGAGCATGCCGGCGAGGTGAGCGCCCGCGGACCCGCCGAGGGCGCCGATGCGCTTGGCGTCGACGCCGTACTCCTTGGCGTGATTGCGCACCCACTGCACCGCGGCTTCCACGTCCTCGACCGCGGCCGGGTACGGATGCGCGGGCGCGAGCCGGTAGTTGATCGAGAACGCTACGAAGCCGCGTTCGGCGAGTTGATTGCTCTGCTGGGCGAACAACGACTTGTCGCCCTGGGTCCAGCCCCCGCCGTGGACGACGACGACCGCGGGCCGGTTCTTGCTCTTCTTGGCCGGCTGGTAGACGTCGAGCCCGAGCTGCTCGCCGTCGACCGTGCGGTAGGTGATGTCCTGCTTCGCGGTCACGCCGCCCTGCGCCGCGCCGGCCGGCGCCGCGAGTGCGGTGATCACCACCGCTCCCGCGACCGCGATCCCCGCGCCGCTCCGCATCCATCGTCCCGTCGTCATGGGACGAGCATTACGGCTACGGATCAAGGGCACCTCAGGCGTGTATCAGCGGGTGGTCAGCCGCTCGCTACCCTCGACCCGTGACCCAGACGGAGACGCTCACGCCGACCCAGGCGCCCGAGCGCGAGCGCACCGACGAGGGCGACCACGACCGGTTCGCGCACTACGCCAAGAAGGACGCCATCGCCCGGGCGTACGTGACCGGCGAGGCGATCGTCGCCCTGTGCGGGAAGAAGTGGGTCCCGACGCGCGACCCGTCCCGCTATCCGATCTGCCCGACGTGCAAGGAGCTCAAGGAAGCCGGCTGGACCATCCGCTGACCGGCGCGTCGCCCGTCAGATCGCGGTGGCGTGGCGCGGCTGGTAGAGCGTCATCTCGACGCCGCCGGGGAGCACCATCGTCATCACGACGCCGAAGCCCTGGTTCTCCGGCTCGCCCCGGAACTCGATGCCCTTGGCGCGCAGCTCGGCCACGGTGGCGTCGAGGTCGTCACACATCAGCGAGAGCTCGTACGACGGCTTCCCGGCCGGGTGCACGCCGAGCTCCGCGGGCGGCAACGCGAAGATCAGCCAGCCGTCGTGGGCGTCGACGTGGTTCCAGCCGAAGACGTCACGCAGCACGTCGCGCAGCTGCTCCGGCTCGGATGTGTAGAGCAGTGCGTGTGTTCCGATGATCGCCATGAGATCCCCTCTCGTCAGGACCGCCCACGACGGGCGTCACAGCTCGATCAAGCCCTCCCACCCGTCCGGCGGGCTCGCAAGTCTCCAGTACTGCCCCGGGTCGCGTTCGGCATGCTTCGCCGACAGCTGCCAGTCGGCTTCGAGCGCCCGGAGCTGGGACTGGTAGTGGGACATCGCCGCGCGCTTGGCGGCGGGGTCGACGGCAACGGGCATCGCGACGGGCGTGGGCCAGATCCTGGACCGGAAGAGCCGCGCGACGCGCCAGGCCAGCAGGCCCGGGATGTGCTTGTAGCCCGTGTCCTCGTAGCAGAACCATGCCGCGTCGGCGATGCGCTCGCGCACGAGGAGCGCGGCCTCGTGGGTGCAGTCATGGTCGGGATTCGCCAGCCCGAACGGCGCCACCACCATGGTCGGCCCGACGTCCCGGACGGCAGCCTCGAGCTCGTCGACGATCGCCGCCGGCCGGACCCAGTGGTCCCGGTCGAGGTACTGGTGCTCGACGAAGTCGAGCCAGACGGGCTCGGCGCCGAGCTCGTGGAGCGCTTTGGCGTCTTCGACACGGCGGGTGTCGAGGGGATCGTCGCCGTCGGAGAAACCGGCCAGCTGGTCCCACCATGTCATGGGTTCCGGGTAGCTGTCGGGCGCGCCGGCGAAGACCGTGAGCACGGTGGTGCCCGGATGCGCCGCCAGGAGATGGCCGCAACCGAGGACGGCGTCGTCGAGGTGGGGCGAGAGCACGAGGATTCGCATCAGCTCGTCGGCGGTGACGCCGCCCCACTCCCGCAACTCGCCCGGCATGACCGAGCGGGTTACCTGAGGATGTTGACGGAGCGGGCAACGACGAGCGCCACGGTGATCAGCGAGACGGCGGACTGCGCCAACATCGTCAGCTTCGCCCATCGCGACATCGGCATGACGTCCGTCGGGCTGAAGGCGGTCGCGTTCGTGAACGACGTATACAAGTAGTCGACGAACTCCGGTTCCCAGTCGGGCGGGGTCAACTCCTTGTTGCTCATCTGCGGGAACAAGAAATCCGGATAGTCATTGACGGCCTGCGCGCGGCCGACGGGACCACCACGGTCGAACTCCCAGTACCACAGCCCGAACACGATCACATTCGTCAGCCAGATGGCGGCCCCGGTGAGCAGGAGCTCGCTCGGGGTCCGGATGCCCTCCCCGCGCACCAGGTCGCCGACGAGGCGGGCGGCCGTCACCGCGTTTGCGAGGCTGATGATCCCGATCAGGAGCAGGCTCAGGTAGCGGAGCGTTCGTGACTGGCGGTCGATGCGCTTCGGGTTGGCCACGGTCAGCCCGATCAGTAACAGCAGCGCCAGGCCGGGCAGGAGCCAGCGGGGCTGAGGAGCGATCCGATCCGGCAGAGCCACGAGCAAGCCGATCGCGGCGAGGATGGCCAGGGTCACGGCTATGCGTGACTCCCCGCGCGTGACCCGCCTCCAGGCGGGGAGGATCCCGCTCCCGACCGCCTGCGCTGCGCTCTTCCCGGGGCCCAGCAACCGCTCGAGGCGCGTCAGGAGGTCACGGACTTCCCCGCCGGACTGGTCGGGCTTGCGGTTCGACTCGGCGCCGTCCCCCCCGTCGTCGTTCGACGGATGCGGCGCGCTTGCGGTCTCGGAGTCAGCGTCTGTCACAGGATCCTCCGCGGCGGATCTGCCACCACCCGTTGATCCGTGCCGCGAGATTATGGCTGCATGCAGCCTCCCGCGCCTGACATACCCGTCAGGTGCGCGCGAGGCTGAGCGCCCGATGGCTGGCGCGCTCGACGGCATCCGCATCCTCGATCTGTCGTGGGGCATCGCGGGCCCGCTCGGGGTACTGCTCCTCGCCGAGCAGGGCGCGGACGTCATCAAGGTCGAGCCCCCCGGCGGCGACCCGTTCCGCGTCTACGACGGCTACAAGGTGTGGACGCGCTCGCGCCGGTCGGTCACGTGCGATCTGAAGTCCGGCGCCGGCGTCGACGCCTTCCGCAAGCTCGCCGCCACCGCCGACGTGCTCGTCGAAAGCTTCCGGCCCGGCGTGATGGACCGCCTCCGCGTCGGGTACGACGCCTTGCACGCCGAGCTCCCCCGCCTCGTCTACTGCTCGGTGCCGGCGTACCCGCCCGGGCACCGCCTCGCGCACCGACCCGGGTACGACGCGCTCGTGCAGGCGTCGTCGGGCCAGCAATGGGAGCAGCCGGGGTGGCGGCCCGGACCGATCTTCTTGCACATGCCGATGCCGAGCATGGGCGCGATCTTCCTCGTGCCGTCGGGGATCCTCGCCGCGCTGATCTCGCGGGAGCGCACGGGCCGGGGTCAGCAGGTGTCGACGAGCCTGCTGCAGGGCGCGTTCCTCTACACGACCCAGATCTGGCAGCACATCGAGAAGGCGAACGCTGCCTTCCACGAGCTGATGGGGAAGAGCTACCCGCCCGGCGTGCACCAGGGGATGATCTTCGAGTGCGCGGACCGCGAGTTCGTGCACGTCAGCGTGATGAGCGGCCTGCCCCCGAAAAAGAGCATGGACGAGATCCTCGGTGTCGAGCCGCCGCCGGCCGAGGAGCTCGAGGGCCTGCTGCCGTTGCAGCAGCAGGTTCTGATGAACAGCCGCCGCCGCGACGCGTTCAAGGGCCGCAAGCGAGACGAGCTCGTCGACGAGTTCCAGGCCAACAACATCGCCGTCGAGGCCGTCATCACGATGGACGAGGCGCTCGCCCGGCCGCACCCGCAGCTCGACGCCAACGACATGGTCGTGACCGTCGACGACCCCGACCTCGGCCCGCTGATCCAGGTCGGCGTCCCGATCAACCTCTTCGGCACGCCGGGCGCGATCCGCGGCCCCCAACCCCGAGTCGGCGAACACAACGCCGAAGTGTGGCGCGAGGTCGGCGTCGACGGCGGCGACGTCGCGAACGTGACGCAAGAAGGCTGAACGACTCTTGACGCGCGACGCGCGTCGGTTGAGACTCCCCCGCGCCGAGGCCGGCGTTGGGCTCGGGCGAAGAGAGGCTGGGGAGGTCTCGGGATGAGTGCGATGAGTGCAACACGATCGAGTCAAGCGTCGGGACGACTCGGAGCATGGATGGGCATCGTGGCCGTGGTGCTCTTCGTCGCCGGGTTCATCGTCTTCCCGATGCCGGACGACGACACGAAGACACTGCAATGGGCGCGGTTCTGGCGGGACAGCGGACACCGTGTCGGAGCGATCATCGCCGCCTACCTCATGATCCTCGGGCTGCTCGCATTCGTGTGGTTCGCGTCGAGCTTGCGCGCCCGCTTCGGCGAGGGCAGCGCGTTGATGTTGACGTTCGGGTCCATCTTCGCGGCGATCGGGCTGGTGTCGGTCATGGTGCGGGCAACGATTCCCGGCGCCAAGGAGTTCGGCGACACCCCGCTCCCGATCAGCGGCACGTTCGCGCAGCAGTTCGACCAGATCGGATTCGCCCTTCTGCTGGTGGCCGGTGCATTGGCGGCCGGTTTGTTCACGGTGCTCGCGTCGTATGCGGCGAGCCGGAACGGGGCCCTGCCGGGGTGGCTGTGCATCGCCGGCTACGTGGTGGGTGCGCTGCAGGTCCTAGGGGCGCTCTTCTTCCCGTTCGCCCTCTTCTTCTTGTGGGTGCTGATCGCGGCCATCGTGCTCGTGAGCCGGAGCCGGAGCGCGGTGATGACTTCGCCGGCCGGCGCGCCGACCGGCTAGGCAGGTGACATGACGGACGCTCCTGACGGCGGGGGGCCGCTCGACGGGCTACGGCTCATCGACTTCGGCCAGTACCTCGCGGGCCCGTTCGGGCCGATGATCCTCGCCGACCTGGGCATGGACGTCATCAAGGTCGAGCCGGTCACGGGCGACGGGATGCGCATGGCCGGCAAGCCGTTCTTCGGGTGCCAGCGCGGCAAACGCGACATCGCGCTCAACATCAAGATGCCCGAGGGCCGCGAGCTCGCGATGGAGCTCGTGCGGCGGGCCGACGCCGTGCATCACAACATGACCAAGGGCACAGCGACGAAGCTCGCCATCGACTACGAGGCGTGCAAGGCCGTGAAGCCCGACATCGTCTACTGCAACACGTACGCCTACGGGCTCGAGGGTCCCCTCTCCCAGTTCGGTGGTCTCGACCCGCTGTACCAGGCGGCGACGGGCCTCGAGTACGAGGCGGGCGCGACCCAGCACGGGAACGACCCCCTCTACTACCGGTTCGGGATGTGCGACGCCGCCAACGCGATGCTGAGCGTGGTCGGGGTGCTCGCCGCGCTCCTCCACCGCGAGCGCACCGGCGAGGGCCAGGAGCTGTGGACGTCGTTGCTGGACGGCGGCGCAGTCTTCGCCTCGGACGCGATGGTGAAGCCCGACGGCACGCCGGTGCCGCGCCCTCGGCTCGACAAGCAGACGACCGGCGTCGATCCCGCCTACCGGTTGTACGAGACCCAGGACGGCTGGGTGCAGGTCGCAGCGCTCAAGCCCGAGCAGTGGGACGCCTTGTGCACGACGCTCGGCGTCGACCCAGCCCTCAACCGCTCGACCGCCGCCGCACAGCTCGAGATGCGGTTCCGCACCCGCACCGCGGTGAGCTGGAGCTACCACCTCGACGACGCCGGCGTCCCCAACGAGATCGCGATCGACCCGAAGGGCGGCGACCTCGCCCTCTTCGACGCCGACAACGAGCGCATCGGCCTCGTCGCCGACTACCAGCACCCCATCATGGGTGCGATGCGCCAGTTCGGGAACACCATCGACTTCTCCGACACACCGCACCGCCCGCACCGCCCACCGCCGCGTATAGGAGAGGACACGCGGGAGATCCTCACGTGGCTCGACCTCGACGATGCGCGCATCGCCGACCTGAAGGACCGGGGTGTCGTCAACTGGCCCGACGAGAGCTACGCCGCCGCCTGGTAGCCAGCACGTCAGGGTGGAACCAGATCGCGATCCTCGGGCGTGTCAATGACCCGCCAGCCGAAATACGTCTTGAGATGATGGTGGTGCGAGCAGATCCGCCACGTGTTCGTGAGCTCGGTCCGGCCGCCTTCGGCGAGCGGGATGATGTGGTCGATCTCGAGGAACTGGTCGTTCGCGCACCCCTTCACGCCGCAGGTGGGATCGCGGGCCTCGAGCGCCCGACGCAGCTTCATCGGGATCACCCGCCTCAACGATGAGACGGCGGTGACGTCGTCACCCGTCTTGGTCAGCACCGTGACCGCGGCGTCGTCCAGGAGCGCCCGCGCTGTCGTCACCGGCACCGCGCCGCCGCCGGTGATCTCGCAGCGTTCGCCCGACTCGGTGTGGCCGCGCGCCAACGCGGCGCTGTCGACCGTGACACGGACCTCAACCGGCTTGTAGGGCCCTTCACTCGCCAAGGCGACGAGCGCATCGGCTGCGTATACCGCGCGCGGTTCGCGACGTCCGGCACGGCGAGCCTCGCGGAACATGCGGTCGGTGTGGGCCTCCCACGCGGCGTCGAACCGGGCGCCGGCATCGGACGCCATGCGCGCCTCCACCCGGTACGCGCCGTCGGGATAGTTCCACTTGTGCGCGCGTCGGGTCTCGTGAAGGCGGCGCGCCCACGCCCGGTCGTCCGGCTCGGCGCCGGCGCGAACCTGCCGGCACCGATCCCGCAGACCCTTCACACTCGTGGAGCTCGCCGCCTCGAGGAGCTCGCACTCCGCGAAGGGATCAGCGATCGCAGTCGCGGTGATCTCGGCTGCCTGCGTCTCCGACAGCATCCCGGCACGGAACGACGCGTCCGTCTCCGGCAGCTGCTCGAGCGCCCGCGCCGTTTCGAGGGTTCGTGCCGCGGCACCGACCGTGCCGCCGGTCGCTTCGGCAACCCAATGCGCGGCGCTGCGATGCCCTCCCTCACGCCAGAACCTCGTCTCGTCGATCCGCCTGGCAAGCAAGGCCTTCATCGCCCCGCACACGCGCTCGCCCTCGGCGACGATCCCGAAGAGCTCGGCCGCGCCGCGACCGTCCATACGCAGCCGATCGAGCTCGCGCCCCACATCCCTCAGAGCGTCAACGGCGTCGCGCACCTCCTCGAACACGCTTCCTCCCGTGCAGGCAACGACCGGGGAAGCGTCAGGGAAGTGCCTGGAGCATACGAACATATGTTCGCCCGGTCAAGGCGCTGAGCCTCATCCATGGCGGATGTGGGTAAATGGCCGTGACGATGCACGCAATGGAGGTGATCTTCCGTGGCTGATACGGAGGAGAAGGACAAGCAGGAGAACCCCGTCGAGCGGATCGCCGAGCGAGTGGGCGAGGCGATCGGCACGGCCACAGGGAACGCGAAGAAGGCCGTTCGGAAGGCGCGCAAGCGCGCCAAGAAGCAGGTTGCCAAGACCCGGGCTACGGGGAAGGCCGCGCTGCAGAAGAAGAAGCGGCCGGCCGCCAAGAAGAAGGCCACGGCCAAGAAGCCGGCGAAGAAGAAGACCGGCGCCAAGAAGGCCGGCACGGCGAAGAAGAAGGCCGCCGCCAAGAAGAGCGGGGCACGCAAGACCGGCGCGACGAAGAAGGGCTCGGCGAAGCGGACGTCGGCGAAGAAGTCCGCCGCGAAGCGCTCTCGCTGAGCCGCGGGCGCTACAAGCCCGGCAGCGGCAACCCCATCAGGGGAACCGTGACGGGAGGAAGGATCGTCGGCGGCGGCGCCTGCGAGGGCGGCGGCGCCGGCGGCGGTGGTTGCGTGGGAGCGGGAGCCGCCGGCGGGTTGGCCTGACCGCCGCCACTGGCGGGAGCAGCTCCGCCTCGCGCGCCGGCGGACGTGGCCGAGCCGGAACCGGTCGGCGACGAGCCGTTCGTCCCCGGCGCCGCGCCGTTCGTCCCCGGCGCCGAGGTCCCCGGCGCACGCCAGTTGAGCGGCTGTCTCTTATACACATCTCCGAGCCCACGAGACCTTAAGTCGAATCTCGGTTGGCGGGG
>JBKOWN010000202.1:0-6332 GCA_046724435.1 Actinomycetota bacterium | reverse complement strand
CGTCGACGAGGACGTCTGCACCCGCTGCGCCCTGTGCGTCGACCGCTGCCCCACCGGCGTGATCATCCTGGGCAAGATCTCCCAGCAGATCGCCGAAGGCGACCCCCACACCCGCACCGAGCGCCACGGCTACAGCTACGGCGTCCGCTTCTAGCTTCCGCGCCGAACAACCTGCGTGAGCCCGTTCTCCACCCCGTCCCGAGCGCAGCGCGCTCCGTACGCGCCGCTAGCCGGACACGTCGCCTTCTACGCCGGGCGCATGGACGCGTGCTTCGTCGACGGCGAGCGGGTGACGCCGCAGCCCGGTGGCTTCTACGGCGGCTGGATCACCTCGACCGTCACCGGCGCGTTCAAGGGCGGTCCCGGCAGCCGGACCCCGTGACGCCAGCGTCCAGCATGACAGGGGTCGATGAGCTACTTCACGAGGCGCGACATGCGACGGTCAGCGAGCGGCTTGCCGCCGGTCTGGCAAGCCGGGCAGTACGTCACCTCGTACGACTCGTAGGAGACGCGCCGCAACGTATCGCCGCATCGCGGGCACGGCGTGCCGTACCGCGCGTGGACGATGAACTTGTCGCCGAGCTTGGGGTCGGACAAGCCGCCAGTGCGCTCCCGCTCGCGTTCGACAGCGTCTGACAGCGTGGCGCGCACCTCGTCGAGCAGCCGTTGCCGCTCCTCGAGGCCGAGCGACGAGAGCGTGGCGTAGGGCGACAGCCGGGCGCGCCACAGCGCGTCGTCGGTATGGCCGCGGCCGATACCGGCGACGGTGTGCTGGTCGCGGAGCATCGTGTGGACGCGGCGGCGGTCGTCGCCGTGCAGGATCAGCTCGGCGAACGCGTCGGAG
Organism: Actinomycetota bacterium; assembly: GCA_046724435.1. GTDB lineage: Bacteria > Actinomycetota > Acidimicrobiia > IMCC26256 > JACDBD01 > JALZAA01. The sequence goes on along the minus strand of JBKOWN010000202.1, from coordinate 5,488 downwards.
CCCGGCTCTGGCCCGAGCCCCTCGACGGGACCGACCTCGCCCTCGCCGACGACCCACCAGCCGGCCTTGCGCTCGGTGCCGTACTCGCGCACGAGCAGCGCGACGTCGTTGTCGAATCGCAGCCGCACGACGCCGCCCTTACCGCCGCGCGTCGTCTTCGGCGGCTCCTCGACGTCGAGGCGCCCGGCCTGCGAGAGGTGCACGAAGATGCGCGGGCCGCCGAAGTCGAGGATCAGGTACTTGCCGCGGCGGCCGGTGCCCACGAGTTTCCGGCCGACGAGCGTCTCCGGCGGAGGGTCGAAGGTCTTCAGGCCCGAGAACCCGATCGGTTGCACGGCGGCGAGGGTGGCGCCGCCGACGCGCTCCTCGAGCCGCTCGGACAACGCCTGCATCTGAGGAAGTTCCGGCACACGCTCACGGTACCGGGTACCGGTTATGCGCCCTTCTTCGCTCCGACGCTCTCCGCGTACGTCGCCGCGCCCTTCGTCCACGCCGGGCCGTTGCCCCAGTCACGACGGGTGCGCTTCTTCGGCGCATCCGGGTCGTGCTGCGCGCACGCCTCCTCGTACTCCTTCATGGTGCGCTGGCCTTCGACGAGCGACCAGAAGTCCTCCTCGAGGGAGAACTTCCCGTCGCCGGCGTACTGGAGCACCGTCATGCCGGGGAAGTCGATCGGCGGGCCGTTCGGGTCCGGATTGTCGCGGCGGTTCTGCATGTAGACGACGACGCGACCGTCCGGCTCGCACACGTGCCATTCGTACGCCGTGTACATCTCGCCGAACTCGGCCATGATCGGCTTGATCCAGTTCCGTACTTCCTCCCGGCCGTGCTTGGACCCGAGGACGTGCTCGATGTACTCGACGTCCTCTGTGAACAGGTCCGACCACGCGTCCCAGTCCTCGCCGGTCGCGCCCTTGGCCCAGTAGTCACGGAAGGCGCGTTCCACTTCGTCGATGTCGTACGTGTCTGCCATGGGCGCCTTTCTAGTCGCCGTCGCAAGCTCCGGCTCTGCGACGTCGGTTGGCAAAGCAGCCGTCCCCGCGAGAGTATCGGCGGGGCTCAGGAAGCGTCCGAGCGGCGACGGCGGCGCGGGCGCTCGCGCTCCTGCATGCGGCGCAGGATCGTCTGCCGGCGGTCCTGCAGGTCGCGGAACGTGAGGCTGTCCACGTCGGCCGGCAGCCCGAACCCCGCCTTGACGGCGTCCATGTCGACCCCCGCCTCGGCGGGGTCGATGCCGATCTCGCGGATGATGCGCTCGCCGTACCGCTGGGCGAAGTACAGGTACACCTGGGTGATCTGGGCGAGGATGTCGATGTCGGGGGCGAGTGTGGCCGTTGCGCTGTTCAGGAAGAGCAGGTTCTTCACGAACAGCATGAGCTCCTTGGGGATGCGGGCGCCGTAGCCGAGCAGCTTCTGCGTGATGTCGCTGAGCTCTCCGATCAGCTCCTCGGCCGACATGGTCGTGGGGTCCTTCACGGGCTGATCGAGCTTCAGGTCGCGGAACACCGCATCGAGATCGGTGTCGGGCGGGAAGGCGCCGAGGTCCCGCAGCGCCGTCAACTGACCGCGTACGTCACCACCTGTGCCCGTGACGAGCAGCCGCAGGAACGACAGCCGCTTGGGCTCGTCGAGCCGGCCGGTGATCCCGAAGTCGAGGAGAGCAGTTCGGCCGTCGCGTTGGACGAAAAGGTTCCCGCCGTGCAGGTCGCCGTGGAAGACCCCGTAGAGCATCGCCCCCTCCAGAAAGGCGACGAGACCGGCTTGCAGCACGGCCTCGGTGTCGATGCCGGCTTCGTGCATCGACGCCACGTCGTCGAACGCGAAGCCGCGAAGACGCTCCATCACCAGCACGCGCCTCGTGACGAGGCTCGGGTGGGGCCGGGGCACGACGATCGTCCGCTGATCCGTGAGTGCGAGCACGTGCGCGATGTCGAGCATGTTCTCGGCCTCGAGACGGAAGTCGAGCTCCTCGACGACGGTCTCGGTGAAGAGCTCGACGATGGCCGGCGGGTTCGCGAGCGCCGCGATCGGGATACGGCCGACGAGCTTGGGCGCCAGCCACGCCATGGCGGACACGTCCGCGTGCACGAGCGCCGCCACACGGGGGCGCTGCACCTTGACTACGACCTCTTCGCCCGTCCGCAGGCACGCCGCGTGAACCTGGGCGATCGAGGCCGCCGCCAACGGCTCCTCGGCGAACGAGGCGAAGAGCGTCTCGAGCGGGGCGCCGAGGTCGCTTTCGACGACCCTGCGCACGTCGGCGAAGGTCTCGGGCGGCACGTGGTCCCGCAGCTGGCGGAACTCGTCGACGACCTCCTGCGGGAAGAGCCCTTCGCCGCCGGAGAGGATCTGGCCGAGCTTCACGTAGCTCGAACCGAGCTGCTCGAAGGCCCGCCGCAGCCGGCGTGACAGCCCGGTCCGTGCCTGCGGGCGGCCCCGTTCCCGCACGTACCAGATGCCGACCGCCGGTCCGACCTTGCTCAGGACCCGCAGGAGCCGGCCCATGGGGGGGAGACGACCGGGTCGCAGCAGCCGTGGCACCGACGCGCGTGTGCGGGCTCTTTCGGTCTCGACGCCGCGCCGCCACGGCAGCTTGTCCGGCTCGACGACCCAGGGCGCGCGTTCGCTGAAGGCGCCGAATGCGAGGTCGGGCGGCGGCGAGCTCACGGACCGATCGATGTCATGAACGTAGACGCGAGACGTCCCCGGCCCTGACCCGGACCGGGGACGCATCGCTGGTGCTGGTCGTTCAGGTCGTGCTCAGCAGGTCACCCGCCGCTCGCCGCCCATGCACTCGACGGCAGACGTGACGCGCATTGCGCCTGAGCCTCCGTGCTGGCGCTGCCGTGCTGCCCGAGATCCGAGCAGGTCGACGACCAGGTGCCGGGCATGATCTGGTAGCAACCCCAGGCGCCGCTCGAGTTGCGGGCGTTCGGGTTGCCGCCTGACTCACGGCCGATGAAGGCGTCGGCTCCGTTGCTCGCGCCCCCGCAGGCGCCACCGACGCTGGTACCACCGCCACCACTGCTACCCCCACGACCGGTCGGGGCAGCTGGAGCGGGCTTGGGCTTGCTTCTGGCGGCTGCAGCTGCTGCGGCCTGCTCGGCCTCGGCGGCTGCCGCCGCTGCGGCCTGCTCAGCCTCGGCGGCTGCAGCGGCCTGGAAGAACGCGTCCAGCTGCTGTGCCTGGACGGCTCCCAGAAAGCGCCCCACATCAGCGGCCTGGCTGGCCGCGCTGAGTGCGCCATCTACGGGGAAGTGTGTGGCGGCGGCCGGCCGCTCCTTACTGAGCTCGTCGAGCCGCCTGCCGGACCCAGAGTCCTGGGCCCGGTAGCCCGCGGCTCCCGCGATCGCCGCCACGAGGACGGCGGGCACGATGGCCGCCCGTATGCCTTTGAGCATTGCTACCTCCGTTTCGGAGTCGAGCCCCCGCCCGCCTGCCGGGCGCGGGTCATTGCTGGACATGCGAGACGTTCCCGGCCCTGGCCCGGGTCGGAGGCGCATCGCGTGTCCGGCTGGTGCTGCTCAGCAGCCCCAGTGCGAGGGACCGGCACCGCCGGCCCACACCTCGTTGCAGCAGTCGCAAGCTGCGCCGCCCCCACCCCCACGACCGGTACGGGCGGGTGCGTTGCTCGACGGCGCGAGTCCTGCCCTGATGTGCTTGCGCATTGACCTCCTCGGTTCGATTGCGAACCCGCCATAGCTCCGCGCGCGCGACCGCGATCGGGGTAAAGGGAGTGGAAGCCCTAGATCAACGCCTTCTCCGCTTTCAGCGCGATCCCGTAGCTTCCGGGCACCGATGTTACTTGCTCGCGGAGTGCAATTGGGGAACCTGCCCGGCCCGATCCGTTGGAATCCCTACGCTGTGACATCGGCCACGTTTTTGCCCGGAACCGTCAAAAGTGGCCTGAATGGGGCGATGCGCCCCGGCGTTCGCCGGGTCAGGAAGGTCGCCGACGAGTCGCGACCCAGGAGCCGGCGGCGGCCCCGTCGGTGTGCACCCGGCGGCGGGCGAAGCGCCAGCCGTCGCCGGCCCGCACCAGGTCGTCGAGGTAGCGGCCCCAGTGGTCGACACCGCGGTCGGTCACGGCGAGGAAGTAACAGCGGGCCCGGGCCCGATCGGGCCCGTTCAGCTCGATCAACACGTTGCTCACGTGGTGCCGGATCCGAGGTGGTCCCGCGGTGCCGGCGGCGAGGTCGCGGCCGGTGCCGGTCACGAAGTCCCTGATCGCGTCACGACCACGGTGAGCCGTCTCGTCCTCGACCTCGAGGACGCCGTCAGGCGTGAACAGCTCGACAAGCTCGTCGAAGCGACCGCCGTCGACGCAGTGCGCGTACCCGGCGATGGTCTCGCGGATGTGCTCGCGCGCTTCCAGCTCCCGGGCGTCCACGGCTGGCAGCCTCGCGCCGTCGCGGGGTCGGCTGATGTCCCGGCTACGTTGACGCCCGTGCGGGTCGGGGTGTCGCTCCGAACGGCGTTCCTGGTCGACGACGTGCGCGTCGGCGCCCATTGGATCGTCGAGCGCGCCGCCGCCGCCCGTGACGCCGGGCTCGACTGCCTGCTCGTCGGCGATCATCACGCCACGCCCGTCCCCTACTACCAGAACACCCCGCTGCTCGGTCGGCTGCTGGCCGAGTGGGGCGACGGGCCGTTCGGGGCCCTCTTCCTGCTCCCCCTCTGGAACCCGTTGCTCGTCGCCGAGCAGGTTGGGACGCTGGCGTCACTCGGGCGGGGTCGGTTCATCCTCCCGCTGGCAATCGGCGGCAAGGACCAGTTCAGCCCCATGGGCATTCAGGTGCAGCACCGGGGCAGGCACTTCGAGGCCGGCCTCGACATCGTCCGCCGGCTGCTCGCGGGAGAGACCGTGACCTCCGGTGACCCGTTCCACGTGCGCGATGCGCGCGTATCGCCGGTGCCGCCGGAGCCGGTCGAGGTCTGGATCGGTGGCACCGACGAGCGCGCCGTCGATCGGGCGGCCCGGCTCGGCGACGGCTTCCTCGCCAACGCCGACCTCACGCCCGAGCAGGCCCAGGCCGTGATCCGGCTGTACCGCGAGCGCTGCGATGCCTATGGGCGCACGCCGACCGCAATCGGCATCCGCCGGGACATCCACGTCGGCGCCGACGCGGCCGACGCCGAACGCGTGGCCGGCCCCGTCGTCGCCGCCGGCTACCGGGGCTTCGACCCGTCGGCGTGCGCGTACGGCAGCGCCGAGCAGGTCATCGAGCAGCTGGGGGCGTACGCCGCGATGGGATACACCGACGTCATCGTCCGGCATCTCGCCGAGGACCAGGGCGAGGTCCTGGCTTCGTTCGCGCGGCTCGCCGAGGTGCGGCAGGCGCTCCTCGCCGTCTAGGTCGTCGGGCGGAGCGCGCCGTCGATGACCGCGAGCACGCCCGCGGCGCGCTCGGGCTCGACGGTGAGGCCGGTCTGGAGCTCGGCCATGAGCAGCGCGAGCACGATCGTCTCGAGCCCGACCGCCAGCTCG
>JBKOWN010000039.1:0-4735 GCA_046724435.1 Actinomycetota bacterium | reverse complement strand
CCTTCGGGTTATGAGCCCGACGAGCTACCAGACTGCTCCACCCCGCGTCGCGCCACCACGGTATCAGAGGCCTCCTGACCTGCGGCTGGGCGGCGGGCGCGGGGGCGTGTCCGCTTTGGGATGATGGGCACATGGACCTCATCGACCGGTACGTGCAGGCCGCCACCGGCTTCACCGACCGCCTCGACGTCGCGACCGACGATCAGTGGACGAACCCGACGCCGTGCACGGACTGGGACGTACGCCAACTCGTCGACCATGTGATCGCCATCCAGCGTCAGATCCCCGAGGGTCTCGGCGTGCCCGTCGGTGGCGAAGGCGCCGACCCGCGCGAGGAGTGGAAGGCCGTCCGTTCCGCCGCGGTGGAGGCGCTGCGCCAGCCGGGCGTCCTCGAGCGCACCTTGCCGGGGCGGGCGGGTGAAGTGCCCGTCGAGATGGCGCTCATGCCGCGGTTGTCCGACCTCGTCCTCCACTCGTGGGACCTCGCTCGTGCCACGGGCGGCGACGACAGCATCGATCCCGACACGGCCGCCGTCCTGCTCGAATTCCTGACGCCGAACGACGAGATCCTGCGAAGCAGCGGGACGTTCGGAGCAAAGATCGACCCACCGCCCGACGCGGATGCGGCGATCGAGCTCTTGTGCTTCACGGGGCGGCAACCCTGACATGGCCGACGTCGCCGCGATCCTGGCCGACGCGCTGCCGGCCGAGCACGTCCTGACCGACGACGAGATCAGCGACGACTACGGGCACGACGAGGCCCTCACCGCCACGCCCGAGACGCCGGCCTACGTCGTTCGTCCCGGCACCACGACGGAGGTCTCCGCCGTGCTGCGCATTGCGAACGAGCAGCACATCCCGGTCACGGCGCGCGGCAGCGGCACCGGGCTGTCGGGCGCGGCAGTCCCCCGCGCCGACAGCATCGTCGTGTCGTTCGAGCGCATGAACGAGATCCTCGAGATCGACGAGAGCAACCACGTCGCGATCGTGCAGCCCGGCGTCACCCTCGACCAGCTCGACGAGGTGACCGCCGCGCACAACCTCGTGTATCCGGTGTACCCGGGCGAGTACACCTCGAGCCTGGGCGGCAACGTCGCCACGAACGCGGGCGGGATGCGTGCCGTGAAGTACGGCGTCACCCGACATCAGGTGCTCGGGCTCGAGGCCGTGCTCGCCAACGGCGACGTGATCCGCACCGGCGGCCGGTTCGTCAAGGCGACGACGGGCTACGACCTCACCCAGCTCGTCATCGGCTCGGAAGGCACGCTCGCGCTCGTGACCGAGGCGATCCTCAAGCTCTACCCGCGGCCGGAACACCAGGCGACCGTGCTCGCGCCGTTCCCGGTGCTCGAGGACGTGACGGCGGCGGTCCCGGCGATCGTCGGCAGCGGCATCGGCCCGCTGATCCTCGAATACATCGACAGCCTGACGATGACCGCGATCACGGCGCACGTCGGGCTCGACCTCGGAGTCCCGACCGAGATCAAGGACCGCGCGCTCGCGTATCTCGTCGTGATGATGGAGAACACGCACGGCGACCGGCTCGAAGAGGACGTGCAGGCCCTCGGCGAGCAGCTCGCCGACCTCGGCGCCCTCGACGTGTACGTGCTGCCTTCGCAAGCCGCGGCGCAGCTGATCGACGCCCGCGAGAAGGCGTTCTGGGTGGCCAAGGCCAACAACGCCGACGACATCGTCGACGTGGTCGTCCCTCGCTCGGCCGTGCCCGAGTTCATGGCCAAGGTCGCCGAGCTCGGGCAGACGTATCAGTCACTGATCGCCGGGTGCGGTCACGCCGGCGACGGCAACGTGCACCTGTCGGTGTTCCAACCCGACGCCGAGCAACGCTACAAAGTCATGCGCGGGTTGTTCGAGGCGGGCATGGCCCTCGGCGGCGCGATCTCCGGCGAGCACGGCGTCGGCAAGGAGAAGAAGCGCTACTACCTCGAGCTCGAGGACCCGACCAAGGTCGAGCTCATGCGCCGCATCAAAACCGCCTTCGACCCCAACGGCATTCTCAATCCGGGCACCCTCTTCGACTGAGCCGTGGAGGCACGACCATGAACGGAGCGCAGGCGCTGATCCGGACGCTCGTCGACGGGGGCGTCGACGTGTGCTTCACGAACCCGGGGACGTCCGAGATGCACTTCGTCGCCGCCCTCGACTCCGTCCCCGAGATGCGAGGAGCGCTCGGCTTGTTCGAGGGTGTCGTCACCGGCGCCGCCGACGGGTACGGGCGCATGGCCGAGAAGCCGGCGGCGACGCTCCTGCACCTCGGCCCGGGGCTCGGCAACGGCCTTGCGAACCTGCACAACGCCCGCCGAGCGCGCACGCCGCTCGTCAACATCGTCGGCGACCATGCGACCTACCACCAGCAGTACGACGCGCCGCTGCAGTCGGAGATCGACAGCGTGGCGCGCCCCGTCTCCGGATGGATGCGCACGTCGCTGCGAACCGACGTCGTCGCCCGCGATGCCGCCGAAGCCGTCGCCGCCGCGACGAGCCCGCCCGGGCACGTCGCCACTCTGATCCTGCCCGCCGACGTGTCGTGGGGCGAAGGGGCCGAGCCGGCGGAGGCCATTCCGCCCGCGCCGCGCGCGGTCGTGCCCGACGACTTGGTGGATGCCGTCGCCAAGGTGCTCGTCTCGGGAGCGCCGTGCGCGCTGCTGGTCGGGGGTAGCGCGACGAGCGAACGCGGCTTGGTCGCCGCGAGCCGAGTCGCCAACGCTACCGGCGCCAAGCTCCTGGGTGAGACGTTCCCGGCCCGGTTGCAACGTGGCGCGGGACGCCCGCCGCTGGAGCGCCTCGGGTACCTCGCCGAGTTCATGACGGCCCAGCTCGACGGGCTGCGCAACCTCGTGCTCGTCGACGCCAAGGAGCCGGTGTCGTTCTTCGCCTACCCGGAGAAGCCGAGCTACCTCGTGCCCGACGGTTGTGACGTGTATGTGTTCGCGGCGGGAGCGGATGACACGGTCGGCGCGCTCGAGCACCTCGCCGACGTCGTCGGCGGCGCCGATCCCACGATCCAACCAGCGCAGCGGCCAGACCGGCCGACCGGAGAGCTCACGGGCGAGGCGGTCGCGAACGCGGTCGGCGCGTTGCTCCCCGAGGGTGCGATCGTGTCGGACGAGGCGAACACGGCGGGCCTGTGGGTCGCGGCGGCGACGGCCGGCGCACCGCCGCACGACTCGTTGACGCTCACGGGCGGTGCGATCGGCCAGGGACTCCCGGTCGCGACGGGCGCGGCGGTCGCCTGCCCCGACCGCAAGGTCGTGTGTCTCGAAGCCGACGGCAGCGCCATGTACACACTGCAGGCGCTGTGGACCCAGGCGCGCGAGGGCCTCGATGTCACGACGGTGATCTTCAACAACCGGTCGTACGCGATCCTCAACCTCGAGCTCAATCGGGTCGGAGCCGAGTCTTCCGGTCCGAAGGCGCTCGACATGCTCGACCTCTCGCGCCCCGACCTCGACTTCGCTGCGCTGTCAGAAGGGATGGGCGTGCCCGCGGCGCGGGCGACCACCTCGGACGAGCTCGTCACCGCCCTCGAGCGCGGCCTCGCCGAACCGGGCCCGTACCTGATCGACGCGGTGCTGCCGCCGCGGCTCTAGGCGATTCCGAACGACCAGCGGGTCGGCGAGCCCGTGAAGTCGTCTTCGGTGAGGCTGAACACCCACGACGGCGCGACCCGGAACGTCGCGTTCACGGCGGGATCGAGGAAGTCGACGCCGTAGTCGGTGTCGTACTTCTCGTTCTCGAGGCGGATGAAGCGTGACAGCGCGTCGTCATCGGTGACGACGTCCGCGATGCCCTCGAGCACGACGGGCTCCCAGGCATTGTCGGTTGCGATCGAGCAGCGGGGATCGGCGGCGAGGTTGCGGGCCTTGCTCGACCCGAGGCTGCTGCTGAACCAGAGCGCGCCGCCGTCCCAGACGGCCCAGACCGGCATGAGGTGCGGCCGCCGGTCGGGCCGAACGGTGGCGACCCAGTAGTCGTGGGATTTCGTGAGGCGCTCCTCGGCCCAGGACCACGGCAGCAGTCCGCGGCCTTCGGTCGGACCGGCGATCCCGTAGCCCGGCATGTGCGGCCGGTGGGCAGTCGGCTTCGGCACGGCGCTCCTTCCCCATGGCGAACACCTGTTCGACAACAGTACAATTGCGTATTCGTGACGACGTACCAGACTTCCCTGCTCGGCGCGGGCGAGCCGGCTGTCGACCCGACCGTGCCGTTCGAGCGCCTGTGGCTCGACGACCTGTCGTGGGTCGACGTGGCGCGGGGCTGGCTCCACGGCGCCGACACCTTGCTCGACTCGCTGATCGAGACGGTCGACTGGCAGCAGCACCGGCGCTGGATGTACGAGCGCATGGTGGACGACCCGCGCCTGTCGCAATGGATCTCCACCGACGAGCCGCTGCCGCACCCCGCGCTCGCGCCCGTGCGATCGACGCTGGAAGAGCACTACGACGTCCCGTTGGGCGGGATCGGCCTCAACTACTACCGGGACGGCCGCGACAGCGTGGCGCCCCACCGCGACCGCGAGCTCCGTCACCTCGACGACACGCTCATCTCCATTGTCACGCTCGGCGCCCGGCGGCCGTTCCTCATCCGACCGCGCGGCGGTGGGAAGTCGCGGGACATCTCCCCCGCGTCCGGCGACCTGCTCGTGATGGGCGGCCGTACGCAGGTCGGATGGGAGCACGGGGTGCCCAAGGTGAAGCACGCCGGACCGCGCATCTCG
>JBKOWN010000193.1:0-13128 GCA_046724435.1 Actinomycetota bacterium | reverse complement strand
GACCTCGAGGAGCCCCCGCTCCTCTTCTTCTCGGCGATCGTGGACTTCTTCCCCAACCGTTCCGACGCGACCCGGGCCAAGGAGAGGATCGGCTCGTCGCTGGCCGGTCCGTCGACTGAGCAGCGGAACGACGTCGTCGTGCATTACACCGACGACCCTGGCACACCGAAGCGGCAACAGGTCGAGGAGGTCGTGAACCGCTGCCTCGGCAGCTGATCCACGAATGCCTCCGTCCATAGACTGTCTCGCATGCCCGAGGGCCGCCGTTTCCACATTCGTACGTTCGGGTGTCAGATGAACGAGCACGACTCGGAGCGGATCGCCGGACTGCTCGCCGCCGACGGCATGGAGCACACCGACGACATCGAGCAGGCCGACGTCATCGTGTTCAACACCTGCTGCGTGCGCGAGAACGCCGACAACAAGCTCTACGGCCACCTCGGCCGGGTGAAGGCCCTGAAGGAGCGCCGCCCCGACGTCCAGATCGCCGTCGCGGGCTGCCTCGCCCAGAAGGACCGTGAGCTCATCGTGGAGCGCGCCGGCCACGTCGACGTGGTGTTCGGGACCCACAATCTTGCGCACGCTCCGGCGTTGCTCGAGCGAGCGCGCCTCGACAGGCCGGGGCCAAAGGAAGCGATCGTCGAGATCCTCGAGGAGCACGAGGCGTATCCGTCGGCGCTCCCCGCGCGCCGCGACGTGGCGCACTCGGCGTGGGTCACGATTCAGATCGGCTGCGACAACTCGTGCACGTTCTGCATCGTCCCGATCGTGCGGGGCCGGGAAGTCAGCCGGCGCCTGGGGGACGTGGTGCGCGAGATCGAGGAGCTGGCCGCCGACGGCGTCACCGAGATCACGCTGCTCGGACAGAACGTGAACTCGTACGGGCGCGACCTCGGCGCCGGTCAATACGCTCCGCGCTTCGCCGACCTGCTGCGGGCGGTCGACGCCGTCGACGGCATCCGCCGCATCCGGTACACATCGCCGCATCCGAAGGACCTGCGCCCCGAGACGATCGCGGCGATGGCGGAGTGCGAAGCCGTGTGTGAGCACCTCCACCTCCCGCTCCAGGCGGGCAGCGACCGCACGCTCGCCCGCATGCACCGCGGCTACACCGCCGAGCGCTACCTCCGGAGGCTCGCCGCCGCCCGACAGGCGCTCCCCGACCTCGCCGTGACCACCGACCTCATCGTCGGTTTCCCGGGCGAGACCGACGACGACTTCCGCCGGACGCTCGAGGTCGTCGACGAGGCGGCGTACGACGCCGCGTACACGTTCGTGTTCTCGCCCCGGCCCGGCACGCCTGCCGCCGAGATGTCCGACGCGCTCGTCCCACCCGAAGTCGCCCAGGAACGGATGCAGCGACTGGTCGAGGTGGTGGAGCGCCACGCCCTCCGACGCCACCAGGCGAGGGTCGGCCGGCTCGAGGAGGTGCTCGTCGACGGCCCGTCGAAGAAGGACCCGTTCGTGCGGTCCGGCCGTACGCGCCAGAACAAGCTGGTGCACTTCGCCGCGCCGGATGGCGCGGAAGAGCCGGGCGCGCTCGTCGACGTGCGGATCACCGATGCCGCGCCGCATTGGCTGCGCGGCGACGTCGTGCGGGTGGTCGAGCCGGCGCGGCGAGCCCGGACGCGGATCCCCGTCGTAGCGGTATAGCCACGGTCACGCACCTCGCTCTCGTCGGGCCGACCGCATCGGGGAAATCGGCACTTGCTCTCGCCGCCGCGCGCTCGTTCGGCGACGTCGAGATCGTGTCGCTCGACTCGATGCAGGTGTACCGCGGGTTGGACATCGGGACCGCCAAGCCGACCGCCGCGGAGCGGGCGTTGGTGCCGCATCACGTCATCGACGTGGCCGAGCCCACCGAAGACTGGTCGGCGATGCGTCACCAAGCTGCGGCACGCGCCGCGGTCTCCGGGATCGAGGCGCGGGGCAAGCGCGCGCTCCTCGTAGGCGGGACGGGCCTGTACGTGCAGGCAGTCGTCGACGATCTGCGCTTCCCGAGTGAGGACCCCGACCTGCGTGCCGAGCTCGAGTCGTGGACGGCGGAGCCCGGCGGTGTGGCGGCTGCCTACGACGAGCTCCGACGGCACGACCCAGACGCCGCCGACAAGATCGACCCGCACAACGCCCGGCGCATCGTCCGGGCGGTCGAGGTGATCCGCCTGACCGGGAAGCCGTTCTCCTCCTTCGGGCCCGGGATCGACCAGTTCGGCCCGACGGCCTTCCCTGTCCGGATGATCGGCATCTGGGTGCCACGCGACATCCTGAACGCGCGCATCGGGAAGCGTTTCTCGGCCATGCGCGACTCCGGGTTCGTCGACGAGGTGCGCCGCCTCCTCGGCGGTCCGCAGCTGTCGCGCACCGCGGGGCAGGCGATCGGCTACAAGGAGATCATCGACGCGATCTCCGCCGCCGCGCCGCTCGACGACGCCATCGATGCGAGCGTCCGGCGCACGCGGTCCTTCGCCCGGCGCCAGCGGATGTGGTTCCGGCGCGACCCCCGGATCACGTGGCTGGGCGCCACCGCGAATCACTGCGCCTTGTTGCCGGCCATGCTGGCAACCTGGAGCTCATGAGTCCCCCCGGTCTTCGGCTCTCCAAGCTGCACGGCGCCGGCAACGATTTCCTGGTCAGCGTCGGTACGGCGGACCGCGGCCCGGACGCCGCGGTCGCGGCGCGACTGTGCGACCGTCATCGGGGGATCGGCGCCGACGGACTCGTGACGCTGCTTCCCGGGAGGGATGGCGCCGACTGCACCATGGAGCTTCGCAACGCCGACGGCAGCGTGGCCGAGATGAGCGGGAACGGGATCGGGTGCCTCTCCTGGGTCGCGGTCCGGGAGGGCATCGGCGACGGCAAGCGCCTGGTCGTCGACACCGGCGGCGGACGACGCGACGTCGAGCTCGACGTGGACCGCGCGACCGGCGAGCTCGTCGGCGCCACCGTCGACATGGGCCCGGTCACGTTCGAGCCTGCCGGCATACCGCTCGACGCGACCAGCGCGTTCGACCTCGAGGTCACCTTCCACGGCGTGACCTACCACGGCGACGCGGCCGGTATGGGCAATCCGCATCTCGTGCTGCTGGTCGGCGATCCCGAGACGACCCGAGTCGTCCAGCACGGACCGCATCTCGAGACCGACGACCGCTTCCCACGCCGAACGAACGTCGAGTTCATCGCCGTCACCGGGGCGGACGAGCTCACCATGCGCGTGTGGGAGCGCGGCGTGGGTGAGACGCTCTCCTGCGGCACCGGCGTCTGCGCGTCGGCCGCCGTTGCCCACCGGCGCGGGCTCGTCGGAGAGCATGTGACCGTGCGGGTCCCGGGCGGAACCCACGAGGTCGACCTGGCCGAAACCATCCGGCTGCACGGGCCGGTCACGCACGTCTTCGACACCAAAGTGAGCGTCGCGTGAGCAATCGCGAAGGACGCCAGCGCCGTCGTCTCACCGCCACCGAAGTCGATTTCGGTGTCGTCGAGCAGCGCGCGCTTCTCGTGGGCACAGGGTCGGGCACGCACTCGTTGGATGAGGCGGAGGCGAGCCTGTCCGAGCTCGGGCTGCTCACCGAGACCGCCGGAGCCGTTCCCGTGGAGTCGGTGCTCCAACGGCGTTCGTCCCCGGACCCCGCCACCTACATCGGCGCCGGCAAGGCCGACGAGCTCCGCGGCCTCGCCGACGCGCTCGACGTGGACGTGGTGGTGTTCGACGACGAGCTGACACCGGCGCAGCAGCGCAACCTCGAGAAGAAGTTCGGACGCGACGTCGTCGACCGCGTCGCGCTGATCCTCGACATCTTCGCCCAGCACGCGCGGAGCCAGGAGGGAATGGTGCAGGTGGAGCTGGCGCAGTTGCGCTACCGGCTGCCGCGCCTGCGGGGTCGAGGGATCGAGCTGAGCCAGCAGGCCGGCGGCATCGGCACCCGCGGCCCCGGCGAGACCCAGCTCGAGGTCGACCGGCGGCGGATCCAGCGACGCATGAACAAGCTCGAGGCCGAGCTCGAACGCCTCGCCAAGACACGGGCGACGCAGCGCAAGGCCCGCCGGCGCCGCGAGCTCCCGACGATCTCCCTCGTCGGCTACACGAATGCCGGCAAGTCGACGTTGCTGAACCGGCTGACGCACGCCGACGCCCTGGTCGAGGACCGCCTCTTCTCGACGCTCGACCCCACGACGCGTCGCCTGCAGCTCCCCGGCGGCGAGGTCGCGCTGCTCAGCGACACGGTCGGGTTCGTTCGCCGCCTGCCGCACCAGTTGGTCGAAGCCTTCCGATCGACGCTCGAGGAGGTCGCGCAGGTCGACATGCTCGTCCACGTTGTCGACGCCGGCGCGCCCGACGCCGAGCAGCAGATCGAAGCGGTCCGCGCCGTGCTGCGTGAGATCGGCGCCGCCGGGCAACCCGAACTGCTTGTCGTCAACAAGATCGACCTCGCCGACCCCGGTGTCGTCGAGGACCTGCTCTCCGCACACCCGGAGGCGATTGCGGTCTCGGCGACGACCGGAGAGGGCGTCGAGAAGCTCGACGAGGTCCTCGCCGCCCGGCTGCGAGCCCTCGACCCGGTCGTCGAGCTCGCCGTCCCCTACGAACGCGGCGACGTCATCGCCGCGCTGCACCGTGAAGGTGATGTCCTCGTCGAGGTGCACGGCGATCAGGAGACCCGCGTCCGCGCCCGAATCCCCGAGTCCGGTGTCAGTCGTTTCCGCGAGTTCGTGGTGCCGAACGGCGGAGGCGGCAGCGCAACCAGCGGATCGCCGAACGCGCCCGGGTAGCCCGCGACGACGGCGGCTGTGCCGACCGTCGGCGCAGAGCCGGAGCTTGCGACGGCGCCCATAGGATGTGGTTATGGCAGCCGCGCCCGGGTTCGTCCCGCCGCCGTACCCGCACGACCGGTTGCGTGAGCTGCGGGCCGTGGCCGAAGCCGTGCCGGGCGGCCTCGTCGACTGCTCGGTCGGCACCCCCGTCGACCCGATGCCGGAGCTCGCGCAACGCGCGCTCGCCGACGCGGCGGCCGCCGCGACCGGATATCCCCCCGCGATCGGCGCACCGGCATACCGGAAGGCGGCCGCGTCATGGATCGGCCGCCGCTTCGGCGTCGCGGTGTCTCCCGACGCGGTGCTCGCCTGCATCGGCACCAAGGAGCTGGTGGCGTCATTGCCTCGTCTGCTCGCGATGCGCGATCCCGCGCGCGACACCGTGCTGTACCCAGGCGTCGCATATCCGACCTACGAGATGGGCGCCCGCCTGGCCGGCCTGCGCGCCGTGCCGGTGCCCCTGGACGAGCGCTGGCTCCTCGACCTCTCGCGCATCAGCGAGGCTGACGCCGCGCGCGCTCTCGTCATCTGGGTGAACGAGCCCGGCAATCCAACCGGGGCCTCGGGCGGCGACGCGCATCTCCGAGCCGTGGTCGACTGGGCGCGGGAATGCGGCGCCATCGTGGCCAGCGACGAGTGCTACGCCGAGTTCACCTACGCCGAGTCGGGAGCGCCGGCCGCTCCGGCAACCGCGCTCAAGTCGGCCCATGACCGCGTGCTCGCGGTCCATTCGCTGTCGAAGCGGTCGAACATGGCGGGCCTGCGGGCCGGCTTCGTTGCGGGCGACGCCGCTCTCGTCAGTTACCTCGGTGAGGTGCGCAAGCACGCCGGGCTCATGATGCCGGCGCCGGTGCAGGCGGCAGCAACGGCCGCGCTCGCCGACGATGTCCACGTCGACGACCAGCGCGCCCGCTACGCCCGACGGCGAGAGCAAGCGCAGGACGCTCTTCTCGTCGGCGGCCTCGTCCACGACGGCGGGCCGTCGACGTTCTACCTGTGGCTCCGCTCGACCGACGGCAGGGAGGACGGGGGGTCGATCACGCGCCGCCTCGCCGAGCGGGGGCTGCTGGTGGCGCCGGGCGACCTCTACGGTCCCGAAGGGGCGGCGCACGTCCGGCTCTCACTCACGCAGACCGACGACCGCCTCGCTCTCGCGTTCGAACGCCTGGCGACGAAGGAGCGGGTATGAGCGATCTCGCCGAGCAGATCACGCGGCTCTGGGACGGGCACGAGGATCTCGCGGCCGTGATGCCGCCGGCGGAGGCGCGTGCCCTCGTCCACGAGGCGATTGAGCTCCTCGATCGGGGCGAAGCGCGCGTCGCGGAGGTTGTCGACGGCGAAGTGGTCGTGCACGAATGGCTGAAGCAGGCGATCCTGCTCCTGTTCCGCACCGAGGGCCTCTCCGTAGTCGAGGCCGGGCCGTTCGAGTACCACGACAAGCTCCCGCTCAAACACGATTACGCGTCGGCGCGGGTGCGCGTGGTCCCCGGTGGGTCGGCGCGGTGGGGCTCGTACCTCGCTCCCGGCGTGATCCTGATGCCCTCGTACGTGAACATCGGCGCCCGCGTCGGTGCCGACACGTTGGTCGACACGTGGGCGACGGTCGGTTCGTGCGGGCAGATCGGCGAGCGTGTGCACCTGTCCGGCGGCGTCGGCATCGGCGGCGTCCTCGAACCGCCCCAGGCGGCACCGGTCATCGTCGAGGACGACGCGATGATCGGTAGCCGGTCCATGATCACCCAGGGCGCGCGTGTCGGTCAGGGCAGCGTGCTCGGGGAGGGTGTCATCCTGAACCCCGCCATTCCCGTGATCGACTCGCAGACCGGTGAGGAGGTCGCGCGCGGCATCGTGCCGCCCTGGTGCATCGTCGTGCAGGCGACCCGCAAGCGAGAGTTCCCGGGCGGCGAGTTCGGGCTCCCGTGCGCGTTGATCACACGTCGCCTCGAACCCGGGGAGCGCGCCGACAAGGCGAAGCTGAACGAGATCCTGCGTGAGCACGGCATCCCTTCCTGATCTCATCGGCGCGCCCGCAGACGACCTCCTGGTGCTGACGGCATCGCTGGTGGCGGTGCCGTCGGTCAGCCAGCAGGAAGGCGAGCTCGCCGACCGCGTCGAGCGGCGGCTCGCCGAGCGTGCGTCACGGCTCGTGTTGACCCGGGTCGGCAACACCGTGATCGCGCGCACGGACCTGGGTCGCGATCGCCGGGTGGTGCTGGGCGGGCACCTCGACACCGTGCCCGCCAACGGCAACGAGGTGCCGCGGCTCGAGGGCGACGTGCTGCACGGGCTGGGGTCCGCCGACATGAAGGGTGGGCTCGCCGTGCTCCTCCGCCTCGCAGAGGAGATCAGCGCCGGCACGGAGCCGCGCTTCGACTGCACCCTGGCCTTCTACGACGGCGAGGAGATCGCCGACGAGTTCAACGGCCTCCGGCACGTGTTCGCCGAGCGGCCGGACCTGCTGGCCGGTGACTTCGCCGTGCTGCTCGAGCCGACCGGCGACCACATCGAGGCGGGCTGCCAGGGGACGCTGCACCTCCGGGCGCATTTCGAGGGCGAGCGCGCCCATTCGGCGCGCCCCTGGAAGGGTCGCAACGCGATCTACGCCGCCGCCGATGTGCTGGAGCGTCTGGCCGCGCACGAGGCCGACACTGTGGTGGTCGACGGTTTGCCGTACCGCGAGTCGTTGCAGGCGGTGCGCATCGAGGGGGGCGTCGCCAACAACGTCGTTCCCGACGAGTGCACGATCGTGGTGAACCGGCGATTCGCGCCGAAGTACTCGGTGGACGAGGCGCGCGCGCAGGTCGAGAAGCTGCTTGACGGGGCGGACCGGGTCGAGGTGATCAACGCCTCACCCGCAGCGCCGCCGAACCTGGACGACCCGCTCGTGGCAGAGTTCGTGGAGGTCCTCGGGCTCGACGTCGAACCGAAGTTGGGCTGGACGGACGTCGCCCGCTTCGCGTCCCGCAATATCCCGGCGGTGAACTTCGGGCCCGGCGATCCCGACGTGGCCCACACGGCCGACGAGCTGGTCACCCGGACGTCCGTCGAGCAGTGCTACGCCGTGTTCGCCCGGTTCCTCGGCCTCACCGCCTGAGCGGGCAGTTAGACGGTGCGCAGAACTGTGACGACTTTCCCGTAGACGAGAACGTCGTCGGGGTCGTAGATCAGCTCGTCCATCGCCTCGTTGGCGGGCTTGAGGACGACCTTGCCCCGGCGGCGGGAGAATGTCTTGACCGTCGCCTCCTCGCCCGGGATGCCGGCGACGACGATCTCGCCGGGATCGGCCGTCGCCTGCTGACGGACCACGACATAGTCGCCCTCGAAGATGCCGGCTTCGATCATCGACTCGCCGCGGACGCGCAGCATGAACAGCTGCCCCCTCCCGGTGAAGTCCTCGGGGAGCGGAAGGATCTCCTCGACGTTCTCGGCCGCGAGGACACCGGTGCCGGCGGCGACGTCGCCGACCAGGGGGACGTGGCGGACCGGCCGGCGGTCGACCGCCGCTCCGGACGCCGGCTCGAAACGGACCTCGATGGCCCGAGGCTTCGTCGGGTCCCGTACGAGGTAGCCCTTGTCCTGGAGCGCGGCGAGATGGGCGTGCACGGTGGAGCTGGACGACAGGCCGACGGCCTCGCCGATCTCCCGCACGCTCGGGGGATAGCCGCGGCGACGGACCTCGGCGTCGATGAACTCGAGCACCTGGCGCTGCCGGGCGGTCAGGTCGGTCATGGTCGTGGCCTCCGCGTTGGATCGCGCACGGGCTCCGCCCGCAGGCGGACGCCATCTGAGGCGCCCTCACGCACGGTAACACGATCAGGCGTTCGGGGCAAACATCTGTTCGGGAATCGTCTTGACCGGGAACACCCGTTCGTGGTTGGATGCGAACAGGCGTTCGGCGCGCCGACTGGATCTCCCGGGTGGGCCGAGCCACGCCGGGGGGCGTCCCATTCCCCGGCGCAGTTGTCAGGCGTAACTGTCATACCCCCGTGGTTCGCTACAGCAGGCGACGAGCGGAGCAAGAACAAGAGAGAAGCAAGAAGAAGAAGACAAGAAGAAGAAGAGAAGCATAGAGAGACAAGGAGGCACGTGAGATGGCCGCCGTCATGACCACCCCGAGGATCGAGATGGAACCCGCCGTGACGCGCACGGTCCGGCGGGTCGAGCCCAGCTCCGTCGCCCGGCGCGGGCACCGATCCTCGGCCGCCACCTACTGGCGCCGGCGCGTCGTCGCCGTCGTCGTGGGTCTGGCAGCACTGGTCATGGCGGGGAAGGCGGGTGCCGCGCTCGGGGGCTCACCCCTCGCAGTCCCCGAGCGCCGCCCGGCCACCTCGCAGTCCATCGTGCGGCCCGGCGACTCGTTGTGGTCGATCGCAGCGAGGCTCGACCCTGGTCGCGATCCACGCCCGGTCGTCGACGAGCTCACCGCCGCCCGCGGGGGTGCGCCGCTGACGCCCGGCCAGGTCGTCACCCTGCCGCGCTGAGCGCGCAGCGCACGGGCGATGGGAGGAACGCGTGTCCGCCGGCGCGACCCCCAGGTACCGTGGAATGGTGCGTTGCCCGTATTGCCAGACCGCCGAGGACAAGGTCGTCGACTCGCGTCCCGCCGACGAGGGCGCCGCGATCCGGCGGCGACGGGAGTGCCTCGCCTGCGGGCGGCGCTTCACGACGTACGAGCGGCTCGAGGAGCTCCCGCTGATGGTCGTGAAGCGGGCGGGCGTGAAGGAGCCCTTCGAGCGGGCGAAGGTCGAGGCCGGCATCCAGCACGCGGTGACGCACCGTCCCGTCGCCGAGGGCGCCGTGGCCGCGATCGCCGCCGAGATCGAAGAGGAGCTGCGGGCGGAGGGCGCCGAGGTCTCGAGCGCGCGGGTGGGGCTGGCGGTGCTCGAGCGGCTGCGGGTCCTCGACCCCGTCTCGTACCTGCGGTTCGCGTCCGTCTACAAGGGCTTCGACGACGTCACCGACTTCGAGCGCGAGGTGGCGGTGCTGCAGAAGTCGACCGAGCCCAAGCGCCATCCCGCCCGGTCCCGCTGAGGGCAGGCGGCGCACCTTGTGCGCGAATTCACCAGCGGAATCTTCCCGGCACCCCTCTGACCTGCGGCGACGTCGCCAGCCACCGGGGCGGCACCGTTGACACGGCCGTAATTACGGTGGTGTAATGAACCTCCGCATGTCGTGGTCGGCCGCATGGCGAACGCAATATCTTGGGGTCTGACGGACCACAGCACCCGATACACCGAACCGAGGGACAGAGGGGGAATCAGTCGATGGCCATGGCGCCGGAGCAGATGGGGATCGGGATCCGCCGGTACTTCACCGAGGAGGGCACCCATCCGTACGAGACCATCGAGTGGGAGCACCGCGACGCCCGCATCCCCAACTACCGCGACGGCACCGACGCCTTCTTCCAGCCGGACGTCGAGTTCCCGGTCAGCTGGTCGCAGAA
Organism: Actinomycetota bacterium; assembly: GCA_046724435.1. Lineage (GTDB taxonomy): Bacteria > Actinomycetota > Acidimicrobiia > IMCC26256 > JACDBD01 > JALZAA01. The sequence continues at coordinate 2,876 of JBKOWN010000193.1, read as the reverse complement.
CGCGACGAACATCGTCGCCCAGAAGTACTTCCGGGGCACGCTCGGGACACCGGGGCGCGAGTCGTCGCTGCGCCAGGTCATCGATCGGATCGCCGACACGATCACCGACTGGGGCATCCGCGACGGCTACTTCGTCGACGACGGCGAGGCAGAGACGTTCCGCGACGAGCTCAAGTACGTTCTCGTGCACCAACGCGCCGCATTCAACTCGCCCGTGTGGTTCAACATCGGCGTGCACGGCGTACCGCAGCAGGCGAGCGCTTGCTTCATCCTCGCGGTCGAGGACCGGATGGACGCGATCCTCAACTGGTACCGAGAAGAGGGGATCATCTTCAAGGGCGGATCCGGATCGGGGATCAACCTCTCGGGCCTCCGATCCTCGAAGGAGGGGCTCCAGGGCGGAGGCACCGCCAGCGGCCCGGTGAGCTTCATGCGCGGCGCCGACGCGTCGGCCGGAACGATCAAGTCGGGCGGCAAGACACGCCGCGCCGCGAAGATGGTGATCCTCAACGCCGACCATCCCGACGTCGAGGAGTTCATCTGGTGCAAGGCCATCGAGGAGCGCAAGGCGCGTGCTCTCGGTGAAGCCGGCTTCGACATGGACCTCGACGGCAAGGACAGCCATTCGATCCAGTACCAGAACGCGAACAACTCGGTTCGCGTCACTGACGAGTTCATGCAGGCGGTGCTCGAGGACCGCGACTGGCAACTGCGTTCGGTCACCACCGGGGAGGTCGCCCGGACGGTGAAGGCCCGGGATCTCATGCGACAGATCTCGGAGGCGACCTGGGAGTGCGCCGACCCCGGCATGCAGTTCGACACGACGATCAACCGGTGGCACACCGCGCCCAACACCGGGCGGATCAACGCCAGCAACCCCTGCTCGGAGTACATGCACCTCGACAACTCGGCGTGCAACCTGGCGAGCATCAACCTCCTGAGCTACCTGGACGACGCCGACGAGTTCGACGTCGAGGCGTTCGAGCACACGGTCGAGGTGGTCTTCACCGCCCAGGAGATCCTCGTCGGCAACGCCGACTACCCGACCGAGAAGATCGCGGAGACGAGCCGGGCGTTCCGGCAGCTCGGCCTCGGCTACGCCAACCTGGGCGCCCTGCTCATGGCCCGCGGCCTCCCGTACGACTCGCCCGAGGGCCGGGCCTGGGCCGGCGCCATCACGTCACTCATGACGGGTCACGCCTACGCGACGAGCGCCCGCACGGCCGCGCGCATGGGCCCGTTCGCCGGCTACGCCGACAACGCCGACGCGATGCTGAACGTGCTGCGCATGCACCGCGAGAAGGCGGCCGAGATCGACGACGCGCTCGTTCCGACCGGCCTTCTCACGGCGGCCCGCCACGCCTGGGACGAGGCGACGTCACTCGGTGAGAGCCACGGGGTGCGCAACTCGCAGGCCAGCGTGCTGGCGCCGACGGGGACGATCGCGCTGGCGCTCGACTGTGACACGACCGGCATCGAGCCCGACCTCGCGCTCACCAAGGCGAAGAAGCTGGTCGGTGGGGGCACAATGCTCATCGTCAATCAGACGGTGCCCCGCGCGCTCCGGCGACTCGGGTACTCGAGCGAGCAGGCAGACCAGATCGTCGCCTACGTCAACGACCACAAGTCGATCGTCGGCGCCCCGGGTTTCAATCCGGAACACCTCCCGGTGTTCGCCTGCTCGATGGGCGACAACACGATCCACTACATGGGACACATCACGATGATGGGCGCAGTGCAGCCGTTCATCAGCGGAGCGATCAGCAAGACCTGCAACGTCCCCGAGGAGACGACGGTCGACGAGCTCGAGCAGGTGCACATCGACGCCTGGCACCTCGGGCTCAAGGCGATCGCGATCTACCGCGACAACTGCAAGGTCGCCCAGCCGCTCGCGACCCAGAAGAAGGCCGGCGACAACGCGTTGGCAACCGCGGCGGAGCGTGTGGTGGAGCACGTGATCACGGTCGAGAAGCCCGTCCGGCGCAAGCTGCCGAAGAAGCGCGACTCGAAGACCTTCTCGTTCCGGGTGGCCGACTGCCACGGCTACGTGACGGTCGGCGAGTTCGAGGACGGGCAGCCGGGCGAGCTCTTCCTCAAGGTCGCCAAGCAGGGATCGACGCTCGCCGGGATCATGGACGGCTTCGCCATCGCCGTCTCGCTCGGCCTGCAGTTTGGCGTGCCGCTGCGCACGTTCGTCGAGAAGTTCACGAACGTCCGCTTCGAGCCCGCCGGGATGACCGACGACCGCGAGCTCCGGTTCGCCACGAGCCTGCTCGACTACATCTTCCGTCGCATGGCCGTCGAGTACCTCCCCGTCGACGAGCGCCGCGAGATCGGCGTGCTCACCGTCGACGAGCGGGTCCAGCCCACCCTGCCCGGCGTCGAGGAGGCGAGCACCGAGAACCACCCGGGGCTCGACACGCTCCCGGTCGAGGAGCAGGCGCCGGAGGCGGCGCAACCGTCGGAGGCGGCCAGCACGATGTCGGCCACGATCGAGGGCGAGACCGTCATCTGCCACATCTGCGGCGACATCATGCAGCGGGCGGGGAGCTGCTACGCCTGCCCCAGTTGCGGCACCACCAGCGGCTGCTCGTGACCAAGGCGGTCGTGCTCAGGCGCGGCTGAGCGAGAAGACCTCGACAGGGGTGGCGAAGCCCTTGAGGGCGCGGCGGCCGGCGGGCTCGAAGGCGAAGGCGTGGTCGACGTCGTCCTTCTCGGCGAGGCGCTTGGCGTCTGCCGAGACGAGGATCTCGCGGGGGACGGCGATGTCGGCGAGGCGGGCGGCCAGGTTCACCTCGACGCCGTAGTAGTCGCCGTCGCGGGTGAGGAGGTCGCCGGTGGCGAGGCCACCGCGCGGGGTGACGGTGGCGTCGTGC
>JBKOWN010000133.1:0-7688 GCA_046724435.1 Actinomycetota bacterium | reverse complement strand
TCGGTCCAGTACGGCAGCATCATCAGCGCCAGCGTTGTCCCATACGCACCCAGACTCGGCCCGCCCTCCCACATCGCACGCCCCGGAGGGAGCTGGTCGAGCGTGTGGACGAGCGCCTGGTATTCGGGGAAGACCTTCGTGTCAGCGCCGGTGCCCGTGCGCTCGTAGCCGCTGTAGTTCCACTCGGCCCAGAAGCTGACGAGGCCCGTGGTCTCGTAGAGGCGCCAGAGACCGACCGCCGCGACCAACACGGTCACGAACGCAATCGTCAGCGTGCGAACGATCGCCTTCTCGCGGACACGACCGCGTGCCGGTGCAGCTGTGGGTATCGACGCATCGCGCGAGCTCGTCATGGGCTCCGCGACCGAGTCGTCCGGCTCCGACGCCTGCAGCGACGAGCGCCAAGACGGGAACGGGGGACGCAACGCGAGCGCAGCTGCGCCACGCGCGAGCTCGGCCACGCCGAGCATGGCCAGGAGGATCAGGCCGAGGTACCAGAACGGCAGGAGTCGCAGGTTCCAGACCGGCGTGCTGTTGAACACCCCGGTGAGGCCTTCCCAAAGCCAGAAGGCGAGCCCCATCACCCCCGTCAGCGCCACGAGCTGCAGCGTCACCCGACGCCGGTTCCGGATTCCGCCCAGGACGGCGATCACGACCAGCGGCACGATCCACAGCACGTACGCCGGGTACCACGGGAACATGTATGCCCGGAACGCTCGGATGGGCTCGTAGCCCATGTCCGTCGTGTAGCCGAGCGTGGAGAGCAGCGGCAGAGTCCACACCGCGGTCAGCAACCCACCCACGCCGACGACCGCGGCCGCGATTGCCCAGCTCCGCCGTGGGTGGCGCGCGAGCCAGATGATCACTGCGCCGACGACGACGAACACGGCGACCACCAGATGACTCATCACGGTGGCGCCCAACAGGACCGCAGGCAGCCACAGACGGCGCCGATGTTCGAGCGAGTACGCGAACGCGCCCAGGAAGAACAACCCGAGCGCGAGCGCCAGGGAGAACGAGTACTCACCGGCGAGGGTACTGGCGAGGTTCCCGCCCATGATGTGCTGGTTGCCCGCGATCTGGATCGCGGCCGTGCCCGTTCCGGGATCACCCTTGAAGAAGAGGAAGATCGTTGTGCCCACGGCGAACAGCGCCGGAGCGGGACTCGGAGCGCGGAGGCCGCGCCCGAAGGCGTACGCGGCGGCAGGGAGGGCGATCGCCCCGAGCGCGGTCACGAGCTTGAACGCGATGTTGTACGGCAGAAGCGTGTCGAGCGCGACCGTCAGGAGGGCCGGGAAGGGAAAGTAGAACTGCCCCGCGGGAAAGCCCGCATACCAGTCGGGCGCCCATCCGGCGATGCGCCACTGGGGCAGGAGATGATCCCGCAGGTACGCGGGCCACCACACGTGCGCGCCGGTGTCACCGCCTGTTGCCGTCGTGTTGCGGAACAGCAGGTGCGGCTGCAGTTGGAACAGCAGGAACACGCAGCACACGACAACCACGCCCACACAGACCCAGGTCTCGACGCGACGCCACAACTGCAATCGATCGGGAGCGGACGGCGTCGTGCGGTGCTCAGCGTCGCTGGACGCGCCGGCCGGCGCGGGGCGCGTCGCGACCATCTGATCAGATTACGCCTCGAGCCCGCGGCAGAGCGTGTCAGCTCTCACCGAGGGCGTCCTTCAATTGGAAAATCGTGTCGATCGGGCCGGGGTCGACGTCGTGGTCGAGCGCCAGGTAGCAGCTCGCCCAGTCCCCGACGTACATGAGGTCGAGCACCTGGGCCAGCCTTCCCTCCCCGGCGGCGCGCACCTCGAGCACCTGGGCGAGCGTCTCCTCGATCAGCGCGCGCGTGAGCTCGAACCGTCGCCCGACCTGCTCGTGTTCGAAGTCGTGCCGCAACTCGACGAGTGTGAACAGTTGCCGCGTCACGTCGCCGTGCTGACCCCAGCCGCAGATCTCGTTGTGGTCGAGCTCGGGATAGGCGTTCCAGAATGCGGGCGCCTTCGCGTTCTCGTTCACGTCGCACTTCCAGCGTTGCGCGGCGACGGCTCCGAGGGCGCCGCCGCCGTAGAAGATCGGGATCGTGGTCCCGATCCTCCGGGCGATCTCGCGGGCCGGGTTCGCGGGCGCCTCGACGTCCGGGCGGCACTTCTCGCGCCGGGTCGAGAGCTGCCGCCCGGCCGCGTCCAGCCACTCTCCCGCGTCGCGAAGGAGGCCCACGCGCTCCAGCGCGACGAACAGCGGCGCCAGGAGGGCGCCGATCGCAGCACGCGGCAGGTACCCGGCCGGACACGGCACGTGCACCGCGCCACGCGCCCGCGCCATGGCCTCCAACTCCCCGCCTCGGCTCACGGCCACGACACGCGCGCCGGCGTCGAGGGCGCCGGCGGCCATGTGGAGCGTCTCGTCGGTGTCGCCCGAGTACGAGACCGCGAACGCGAGCGTGCGGGGCCCGATGAACCGCGGCGTGCGGATCTGCTTCAAGACGACGACCGGAGCGGAGAGCGTCGAGTTGCCCACGGCCGCGAGCACGTCGCCGGCGATCCCCGACCCGCCCATGCCGAGCACCGCGATGTGGTCGACTTCCTCCGCAGACGGGAGAGCGACCCGGTCCAGGGCGTCTCCGGCGCTGCGGCGGGCGTCGGCGAGTTGTTCGGGCAGGCCACCGACCGCGTCGAGGAACCCCAGCGAGTCAGCCACGCCTAGGCCTCGAACGTCGGCTTGATCCCCTCGGCTTCCGCCTTCTTCAGCAGCCGGTCGTGCTCGGCGTCGTCGACGGCCTCGGCCTCGTCGATGAGCATGATCGGGATGTCATCGCGCACGGCGTAGCGCCGCTTGAGGCGCGGGTTGTACAGCGAGCTCTCGTCCTCGAAATAGAGGAGCGGGCCCTTGTCCTCGGGGCACGCGAGGATCTCGAGCAGCTTGACGTCCAGGGCCACGACATCTCCTTTGGTCTCGCTCGGCAACGGGCTCCGTGGCGAGCCCGCCCGACGCTATTCCCCGCGCACGAGCGCGAGCACCTCGGCGGTGTGCGCCTCGCAGCTGTCGGCGTCGCGCGCCTCGAGGTTGAGGCGCAGCAACGGCTCGGTGTTGCTCGGCCGCAGGTTGAACCACCAGTCGCCCAGATCGACCGTCAGCCCGTCGAGCCGGTCCTGGTGGGCGCCGCGGTACGCCGCCGCCACCCGCTCGATGACCGCGGCCGGGACGTCGACCCTCGTGTTGATCTCACCCGAGTCGACGTACCTGTCGAAGGGGCGCCGGAGCTCGGACAGGGGTATGTCAGCGCGCGACAGCTGCTCGAGCACGACCATCGCGGCGATGATGCCGGAGTCGGCACGGAAGTTGTCCCGGAAGTAGTAGTGCGCCGAATGCTCGCCGCCGAAGATGGCCCCGGTCTCGGCCATCACCTGCTTGATGAACGAATGACCGACCCGGGTGCGGACGGGCGTCCCGCCCATCTCGCGCACGATCTCGGGCACGACCTTCGAGCAGATGAGGTTGTGCACGATCGTCTCCCCTGGGTGCCGTTCGAGGATCCCCTTGGCGAGCATGGCCGTGGTGATCGAGCCCGACAGCGGTTGGGCCCGGTCGTCGACGAGGAAGACGCGGTCGGCGTCGCCGTCGAACGCCAGCCCGATGTCGGCGCCGGCGTCGAGCACGGAACGCTGGAGGTCCTTGAGGTTCTCGGGCTGGATCGGGTCGGCCGGATGGTTCGGGAACGTCCCGTCGAGCTCGGGATAGAGGATCGACAGATCGAACGGCAGGTCGGCAAACACGGCCGGGACGACGGCGCCGCCCATCCCGTTGGCCGTGTCGGCCACGACGCGCAGCGGGCGCAGTGCGTCGAGGTCGACGAACGAGTGGACGTGCTCGACGTACTCGGGAAGCAAGTCGCGTTGCTCGACCCGTCCCCGCTCGGCGGCCCGTTCGAGGAGCCCGCTCGCGACGGTCGCCCGGATCTCGGTGAGCCCGGTGTCCTGGCCGACGGGGGCGGCGCCCGCCCGGCACAGCTTGATGCCGTTGTACTGGGCTGGGTTGTGGCTGGCTGTGAACATCGCCGCCGGCGCATCGAGCCGGCCCGACGCGAAGTACACCAGGTCGGTCGAGACCAGCCCGATGTCGACGACGTCGGCGCCGGCCAGGGTGGCGCCGTCGGCGAACGCGGTCGCGAGCGGCTCCGACGACGGCCGCATGTCCCGCCCCACCAGCACCAGCCCGGTGCCCGTGAACGCGACGAACGCGTTCCCGACCCGGCGGGCGAGGTCGTCGTCGAGGTCGTCCGGGTACAGCCCGCGGATGTCGTAGGCCTTGAAAGTCGCGTCGAGTCTGTCGTCGCTCACTCGGTCGCAGGGTACCCGGCGTCGCCTCCCGGTCCGTTCGTCGCGGCGCGGCGCGCCTTCCGCTGCTTGCGCCACCACGGCCAGAGCGCCAGCCCCGCGACGCCGAACACGCCGGCGGCGGTCCCGACCCGGCCCAGGTACTCGGGCGTGGTGGTCGAATAGTCCAGCCGGACCTCGTGGCTCGTCGGCACCACCACCATGAAGTTGGGGGTCGCGCGCCAGGGCCCGTCGGCGCCGCTCGCGCTCCAGTTCGGGAAGTACGACGTCTTGACCAGCACCGGGACGCCGGTTCGCGACACCCGGAACGACACCGAGTGATCCGTGGTGTGCACGCGGCTGACCTCGACCCGAGGGAGCGTCTCGGCCGGTACCCCCTTGGCCGCAGGCAGCGTCGGGTCGGGCGCGTCGGCGCGTGACGCGCCCGGCGGGCGCGCCCGCGTCCAGCCCGACGGCCCGTCGGCGACGAGCGGCCGGTCGAGCAGCGACAGGTCGCGGGCGGCGGCGGGCGTCCGCGTCGGTGCGTCCCACCACGGCACGCCGACCTGGTCCTGCCAGTCCCGGGTCGACACGCCGGGGACGACTGCGGGTTGCACGGCGAGCGGCTCGACGACGGGCGCGTTCCGCACCTCGTAGATCCTCCAACCCAGCGGCGCCTGCCCGTCGGTATCGGGCGTGGTTGCCACGGGTACGAGCTGACTCGATTGGTCCGCCAGTGCCTTGGTCTGGTCCGAGTAGGCCATGTAATACCGCGCGCCCAGTGTCTGCATGTACTTCACGCCCACGTCGAACTCGGCAAGTGTTCGGTAGGGCAGGTTGCGTTGTGGGTTGCTGGCATTGCCCGGTGCGCTCAGTGTCGACACCGTCAAGAAGTGGTACGGCGTCGTCGCCGACGACTCGTAGTACAGGCCTTCCATCGACGCGATACGACCATCGGTGAAGTAAGGCAGGAGCATGAGCGCGAGAGGCGTCCCGTAAACGCCGATCGCCGCGCCTCCCTCCCACATCGCGCGCCCGGGCGGCAGCCGATCGAGCGTGCTCACGAGGCTCTTGAACTCCGGGTAAACCTTCGTGTCCGACTCGGCGCCGGTGTGCTCGTAGCCGCTGTAGTTCCACTTGGCCCAGAACGTGAGGAAATCCGTCGTCACGTAGACACGCCAGATCGCGACCAGCGCCAAGAGCACGGACAGAATCGCGATCGTCACCGCCCGGACGATGCTTCGATCGCGTTGCCGATCAGGATTCGAGCTCGCGACGTCGCCGTCCTCGGTCGCGCCCGGCGTCTCCGATGATGCGCCGCTCGAAGCCCCTACCGGCAGAGGCTCCGGCTCCGAGAACGGGCGCGACACGCCCGCCAACAGGACGCCCGCGCCCCTGATGAGCTCGGCGGCGCCCAGCATCGCCAGCAACACGAGCAGCAAGTACCAGAACGGCAGGAGCCGCAGGTTCCAGACCGGCGTGCTGTGGAAGAGGTCGGTGAGGCCCTCCCAGAACCGGAACGCCAGGCCCATCACCGCGGTGAGCGCCGCGAGCTCGATGGTGACGCGCCGGCGGGCGCGGATCCCGCCGATGATGGCGGCAACGACGAGTGGCACGATCCACAGCACGTACGCCGGATACCAGGGGAACATGTACAGGCGGAACTCGCGGATGGGCTCGTAGCCCATGTCCGTCGTGTAGCCGAGCGTCGCCAGCAACGGGAACGTCCAGATCGCGGTCAGGAGCGCGCCGACGCCGCCGATGGCTGCTGCGGTCGGGAAGCTGCGGTTCGGGCGGCGGGCCAGCCACAGGACGAGCGCGCCGATGACGGCGAACATGCCTACGACGAGGTGGCTCATCACGACGGCGGCGAAAAGGACGGCCGGCAACCACATTCGTCGACGGCGCTCGAGCGAGTATGCGAAGGCGCCGAGAAAGAACAAGGCCAGCGCGAGGGCCAAGGTGAACGAGAACTCGCCGGCGAAGTTGCTCGCCAGGTTCCCGCCCATGATGTGCTGGTTGTCGGAGACACGCATCGCCTCTGCACCGGCGCCTGGCGCGCCCTTGAAGAAGAGGAGAACCGTCGCGCCCACTGCGAACAGTGCCGGCGCGGGACGCGGCGCGCGGAGGCCGCGGCCGAACGCATACGCAGCCGCAGGAAGTGCGATCGGGCCCAACGCGGTGACGAGCTTGAAGGCGATGTTGTAGGGGAGGACCGCGTCGAAGGCGACGATCAGCAGGGCCGGGAACGGGAAGTAGAACTGACCGGCCGGGAATCCCGCGAACCAGTCCGGCGCCCATCCTGCTATCCGGCCTTGGGGCAGCAGGTGGTCGCGGAGATACGCCGGCCACCAGACGTGGGCCCCTGTGTCACCGCCGGTCGGCGTCGTGTTGCGGAGCAGCAGGTCGGGTTGCAGCTGGAACAGGACGAACAGGCAGCACCCGACCACGATCGCCGCGCCCGTCCAGATCTCGAGCCGGTCCCACCACGGCCGGCGTGTGCGCGCCGGCGGCTGCGCGGCCGCATCGAGCCGGCTGCCGGGCGCGTCGGCTGGCGCCGGGCGCGTCGCGACCATCCGCTCAGCCTACGAGGACGGGGTCGCGGCGCCGCGTCAGCGCGCCACGAGCACCGACACGGCCGTGAGGAGATTGAACCCGGCGTGGAGCAGGATCGACGCCGAGAGGTTGCCGGTGCGGATGGCGACCGCGGCGGACAGGAGACCGAGCGCGAACAGGCCTGGGATCGCGATCACCGACCCGATCGACGGGCTCAAGAGCGGGTGGACGGCCGCGAACGCCAGCGCGGACACGAATGCGGCCCACGCGGGTGTCATGTGGCGCTGCAGGGCGCGAAGCAGAGCCCCGCGGAAAAGCAGCTCCTCGGCGACCGGGGCGACGGTGACGACGATCACGGCGAACAGGACGAGCGCGGGGCCCCGCGCCTGCTTGAACTCCTCCACGACGTCCTGGGTCTCCGCCTTCCCGTGCACTTCGACGATGATCTGCAGGAACGGCAGGATCGCAACTTGGAGCGCGACGCCGGCGAGGAGCCACATCACCGCCCGCCCCCAGCTGTTCGCCGGAGGGCGCGCGACGAGACCGAAGTCCGCCGCCAGGCTCCCGCGTCCCCTCGCCACGGCCACGATCTCGAGCGTCCCGATGACGCCGATCGCCTGCCCGATCACGGATGCGAGGAGAATGCCGACGTCGTCGTTGAACCGGTCGGCGGGGACGTTCGCGGCTGCGCCGACGATGGCGGCCGCGATGCCGGCGGCGAGGATGCCGACTACCCACGCCAGCACCACCGCGGGCAGCCCCCACTGGATGCGACGACGCGCCGGCACCGGCGGCGGGAAGGCGGCGGGCTCG
>JBKOWN010000156.1:0-9962 GCA_046724435.1 Actinomycetota bacterium | reverse complement strand
GACGTCCGAGCGCGTCGGGACGTCGGCCGCTTCCTCGGCGGCGCGCTGCGACTTGCGCGGTGGGAGCGCCCGGCCCTCGAGGGCTCGGCCGAAGTCCGGGTCGAGCTGCCCGGTTCGCCTGCCCTCGACGAGGGTGTCCATGGTCCGGAGCCCCTCGAAGGCGTCCTTCCCGTAGAAGACCCGGCCCTTGTAGACCTCTCGCAGGTCGCGCTCGACGTAGTTGCGTGTGAGCGCGGCGCCGCCGAGCAGCACGGGGATGCGGTCGAGGCCGCGGTCGTTCAACTCCTCGAGGTTCTCGCGCATGATGATCGTGCTCTTCACGAGCAGTCCGCTCATGCCGATGGCGTCGGCTTCTACTTCGGTGGCCTTGTCGACGAACTCCGTGAGCGGCACCTTGGTCCCGAGGTTGACGACCTCGTAGCCGTTGTTGGTGAGGATGATGTCGACGAGGTTCTTGCCGATGTCGTGCACGTCGCCCTTCACCGTGCCGATCACCACCCGCCCCTTGCCGCCGGAATCGGCCTTCTCCATGTGCGGCTCGAGGAACGCGACCGCCGTCTTCATGGTCTCCGCGCTCTGGAGCACGAAGGGCAGCTGCATGTCGCCCGACGCGAACAGGTCGCCGACGACCTTCATGCCGTCGAGCAGCACGTCATTGATGACCGACAACGCAGGGCGCGTCGTGAGCGACTCGTCGAGGTCGGCCTCGATGCCGTCCCGGTCGCCGTCGATGATGCGGTGCTTGAGGCGTTCCTCGACCGGCCATCCCGAGCGGTCCTCCTGCTCGACCGCGCTCGCCTCGACGCCCTCGAACAGCGCCATGAACTCGGTCAGCGGGTCGTAATCGTCGCGGCGACGGTCGTACACGAGGTCGAGCGCGACGTCCTGGACGCGGTCGTCGATCTTGTGCATCGGCATGATGCGGGCCGCGTGCACGATGGCCGCGTCGAGGCCGGCCTGGACGCACTCGTGGAGGAACACGCTGTTCAGCACATGACGGGCGGCGGGCTTGAGGCCGAAGCTCACGTTCGACACGCCGAGGATCGTGGACGCGCCCGGCAGCTCCGCCTTCACCCGCTTGATGGCCTCCATGGTCTCGATGCCGTCGCGGCGGAGGTCGTCCTGGCCGGTCGAGAGCGGGAACGTGAGGCAGTCGAAGATCAGGTCGGTCGGCTCGATGCCGTACCGCTCGGTGGCCATCTCGTAGATCCGCTCGGCGATGCGGAACTTCCAATCCGTCGTGCGGGCCTGGCCCTCCTCGTCGATCGTCATGCAGACGACGGCAGCGCCGTACTCGCGCGCGAGCTTGAACACCCGGTCGAGGCGAGCGCCTTCGCCGTCGCCGTCCTCGAGGTTCGCCGAGTTGAGTATCGGTTTGCCGCCGAAGTGCTGCAGGCCGGCCTCCATCACCTGCGGTTCGGTCGAGTCGAACACGAGCGGGATCGAAGCCTGGGTCGCGAACCGGGACGCGATCTCGTCCATGTCGGTCGTGCCGTCGCGTCCGACGTAGTCGACGCAGACATCGAGCACGTGCGAGCCTTCCTTGACCTGCTCGCGCGCCATCTGCACGCAGGTCTCCCAATCCTCTTCGAGCATCGACTCGCGGAACTTCTTCGAGCCGTTCGTGTTGGTGCGCTCGCCGACGACGAGGAACGACGTCTCCTGGTGGAACGGCACCTGGCTGTAGATCGACGCGCACCCGGGCTCGTGAACGGGGTGGCGTTCGAGGGGAGCGCGGTTCCCGATGGTCTCGACCACGCGACGCAGGTGCTCGGGCGTGGTGCCGCAGCAGCCACCCACGATGTTGACGCCGAATTCGCTCGTGAACCGGTCGTGCGCCTCGGCGAGCTCGTCGGGCGTGAGGTCGTAGTGCGTGCGTCCGTCGACCACGGACGGGAGGCCGGCGTTCGGCAGCGCCGACAGGAACGTTCGCGCGTGCTGCGACAGGTGCCGGAGGTGCTCGGTCATCTCGTTGGGGCCCGTGGCGCAGTTGAGACCGATCACGTCGGGGCGCAACGCTTCGAGCGTGGTGAGCGCGGCGCCGATCTCCGTGCCGACGAGCATGCGGCCGGTCAGCTCCACGGTGACCTGCACCATCAGCGGCACTTCGCGGCCCGCCTTCGCCATCGCCCGCCGGGCCGCGATGACGGCGGCCTTGCCCTGGAGCAGGTCGTACACCGTCTCGACGAGGAGCACGTCGACGCCGCCGGCGAGCAGGCCGTCGACCTGTGTCTCGTAGCCGTCGCGTAGCTCCGCGAACGAGATCGCCCCGAGCGACGGCAGCTTCGTGCCGGGACCGATGGAGCCGACCACCCAGCGGGGACGGTCCGGCGTGGCGTAGCCGGAGGCGACCTCCTTGGCGATACGGGCTGCCGCCTCGTTGAGCTCGTAGGTCTTCTCGGGGATCCCGTACTCGGACAGGACGACGGGGAACGACCCGAACGTCGCCGTCTCGACCGCGTCGACCCCCACGTCGAAGAACTCACGGTGCATCTCGGCGATGACGTCGGGGCGGGTGAGCACCACGTGCTCGTTGCAACCCTCGAGCTCGGGGCCGCCGAAGTCGTCGGGTCCGAGATCCTGGTCCTGCACCCACGTCCCGAACGCGCCGTCGAAGATCAGGACGCGATCACGTAGGGCCGCCAGGAAATCGGACATCGGGGACAGGCTACCGGAGCGTCTCTCGCGGCTTGCGTGTCAGTTTCTTCGCGTTCGTCGCGAGCGCCGTGTCGCGCGGCGCGCGCCCGCGACCGTGACTTTGACGTCGGCACGTCCATGCGTGACGCGCGAGCGCGGCTGCTTCCGGGTGCCCGAGCCGGCCAACCGCAGCCGCTCGTCGACCGTCAGCGCCCGGGGAGTTCGCCTTCGGCTTGACGCGCTGCGTGACGATCCACCACGTAGAGTGGCAATCCTGCCCCACTGCCCACACAAACCACACTAACCTCACCGCGCACATCTCCAACGCCCGGGGGCAGCTCGATGGACCGCAAGACCCGACGGATGCGGCGGATCCGCATCCGGTCCCGGCGCACCCAGCTCGTCGCCGGAGTCGCGATCGCCGCCGCATCGGTGGTCGTGCTCACCGCGGCCGCGTTCGGACAGCAGGGGCAAGGGCCGCCCGTGCCGCCGACGCCGAAGGTCGACAGCGTCGATCTGACGGCGAACGCGGGCCCGGTCGACGCCGGGTGGGAAGGGCAGGTCGGGACGGACGCCAATCTCGTGGCCGTCCAATGGAATGGTGACCAGGGCGCGAAGTACACGTTCGAGGTCCGCAACGGGAACGGTGAATGGCGCAAAGCGGCCGACACCCAGGTGTTCGACAACGGACCCGACCCCGGTTCGCAGGACGCGTGGGCCGGCGGGGCGACGCCGGATTCGAAGCACGTGAGCGAGCCCGTCTGGGTGGGAAAGAACGCAACCGGCGTGCGGGTGCGACTCGACGACGGCTCGGCGCAGGACGTGACGCTGCACGTCATCGACTCGACGACGGGCAAGGAGCCGGGGAAGAACGTCGAGTCGACCGGCGTGAACAAGACCCAGCCCGCACCGCCGCCCCGCGAGCCGCCGCCGTCAGCGCCTGCGGGTGGCAACAGCGGAAGCCCGCCGTCGTCGAGCACGAGCACGACCACGACCACGACGGAGCCGGCGCAGCAGGGACTGGGCCTCGGCCAGGGGTTGGCCGCGGCGGCGCTGGCGACGGTCGCGGTGGCCTTCATCGTGCGCCGGCGACGGGGTCTGGCAGTGGTCATCGCCGTCGTCGTGCTCGTCGGATCGGCCTGCACGCCGACGACGGACGGAGGCGGCGGTTCGGCACAGCCGATCCCGGACGCGATCGTCGCCCGATCGACCTGGGCGCCCGACCTCCCGTGGAACTGGGACGCGTGCCCGGGCGGGCCCGAGTACGCGTATGTCGGCACGGCGATCGTGCACCACACGGTGAACAGCAATTTCTACGGCCCGGGTGACAGCGTCGCGATCATGCGCGGGATTTGGGCGTACCACGTCCAAACGCTGGGTTATTGCGACATCGCCTACAACTTCATCGTCGACAACTACGGGACGCCGTTCGAGGGTCGGCTGGGTGGGATCGACCAACCGGTCGTCGGCGCACATTCACTCGGATGGAACGCCGGTACGACGGGCATCGCGATGCTCGGGACGTTCAGCTCCGTGTTTCCATCGGACGGAGCGCTGGGCACCCTGCAGAACCTCATCCGGTGGAAGCTCTATATCCACGGCGCGAACCCGTTAGACGATGAAGCGGCCGACATCCTCGGGCACCGAGATGTCTCCTCGACGGAGTGCCCGGGTAATGCGTTGTACAACTATCTCCCGTTCACGCGTTACTACGTGAAGCTCTTCTGGCCTCAGTAGGACCCGCGGCGTCCGCCGACCCGGACTCCCTGGTCGGCGCGCGCCAACAGCTCGCGATCGCCGGAGCTGTCGCCGTAGGCCCACACGAACGCAGGCCCGGCTCCGAGCCACTCGTCGAGGCGCCGGACCTTCTCGGCCCCGCGTACGTTGGGTCGGACGAGCTCGCCCGTCAGCCGTCCGTCGTCTCCGACGGCGAGCTCCGTGGCGAGCACGGCGGCAAAGCCGAGCCGGGCGGCGATCGGATCGAGGTAGCTCGTGAACGACGCCGACAGGATCACCAGCTCGTGCCGTTGGTTCCGGTGCCACGCGACCCGTTCGACCACGTCCGGCCGCAGGTGTCGCGCGACGACCTCGTCGGCGAAATCGGCTGCCACCTCGGCAACTCGGCCGGCGTCGCAGCCCGTGAGCGTGTGCCGCACCAGCGCGACCTTCGCCGCGTCCCGCTGCTGGTCGTCCAGCGCCGCTCGGACGAGCTGCGGGCTGATCGCCAGCAGCGCCCGGGTCAGCCGCGGCCGCCCGAGGAGGGCACGGATGAACGGAACCACGTTGTCGCGCGTCGAGATCGTCTTGTCGAAGTCGAAGGCCGCGATGACGCGCTCGTCGCGGCGCGGCGGCTCGCCCATCGTCAGATCGGGAGCTTGCGGAAGAGCGGCCGGGGAACGCTCCCGAGCGCCGCCATCACCCAGCGCAGTGCCGGGGGGACCCAGACGATCTCGGTGCCTCGCTCGAGGCCCCGGATGATCGCCTCCGCCACTGCTTCCGGGCTCGTCGCCAGCGGCGTCGGCTCGAGACCCTCGGTCATCTTGGTGTGGACGAATCCCGGCCGCACGATCATCACCGACGCCCCCGTGCCCACGAGCGCGTCGCCGAGACCCTGGAAGAAAGCGTCGAGGCCCGCCTTCGTCGACCCGTAGACGAAATTCGACCGGCGGGCCCGCACGCCGGCCGCCGACGACAGCACGACGATGGTCCCGTGACCCTGCGCTCGGAGCCGGTTCGCCACCGGGACGGCGACGCCAACCGGATCGAGGTAGTTCACGCGGGCCATCTCGACGGCGACGGCGCCGTCGCGCTCGGCCCGGCTCTGCTCGCCGAGGACCCCGAACGCGATCAGCACCACGTCGAAGTCGCCGAACCGGTCGAACACCCCGTCGACGAACGCGTCGTGCGTGTCGACTGCGTCGGCGTCGAAGGGCACGGCTTCGATCGTCACGTCCCGGCGGTCGCCGGCGATCTCCCGGAGCTCCTTGACTTCGGCATCAAGGGCGTCGGGCTGCCGCGCCGCGAGCACCACCGTGGTCGCCCGCCGCGCGACGAGCTCGCGCATCGTGGCCAGCCCAATCTCCGAGCCGCCGCCGAGGACGAGCACGGACTGGACCGAGCCGAGCGAGTCCTTCACGCCCGCGTCACAGCAGCCCGATGCGGCGGGCGAGGTCGGACTGGAGGATGTTCGAGGGGTCGACGCGCGCCTTGACCGCGCGCAGCCGGTCCAGGTGCGGGTACATGCGCGGGACGAGGTCGGGACGCACTCGAGAGTCCTTGGCGAAGTAGACGCGCCCGCCGGCGTCGGCGACGAGGCGGTCGAGCTCGTCGAGGAGGGGGGCGAGACCACGCGGCGCTGCCGGGATGTCGAGCGCGAGGGACCATCCCGGCGTCGGGAACGAAAGCGGGCCGGGATTGCCGGGCCCGAACCGCTTGAGCACGGCGAGGAACGACGGGCACTGCGCGCCACTCAGCTTCTCGATCGTGCGCCGCACCGTCTCGTACTCCGCGTCCGGCACGACGTACTGGTACTGGACGAACCCCCGGCCGCCGTACACGCGGTTCCAGTCGCGGACGCCGTCGAGCGGATGGAAGAAGGAACTCAGCGATTCCACGTGACCGCGCCGTTCCCGGGGGTAGTGCCGGAACCACAGCTCGTTGAACATGCGCATGGTGAATCGGTTCACGAGACCGTTCGGAACCCATGCCGGCGCCGCGAGGCGTGTATGGGGCTCGTACCGGCGCGCCGTGCTCCGCCGCTTCGGCGGTAGATGCTCCAGCGGAGCGTGGTCGCCTCGCAGCAACACACACCGGCCCAGCGCCGAACCGCCGGCCATGCAATCGATCCACGCCACGGAGTAGCGGTACGCCTCGTCGCCGCTCCGGAACCTCGCCATGGCGTCGTCGAGGTCTGACGCCCGCTCGGTGTCCACGGTCACGTACGCGGTCTCGATCGGGATGAGCCTGAAAGTCATCTCGGTCACGACCCCAGTCAGGCCCATCGCACCGGCGGTCGCCCAGAACAGTTCGGGGTCGTCGCCGGGCCCTACGTCGTGCACACCCTTCGGCGTGCGTAGCGTGATGCGCTCGACGTGGTTGGCGAAGCTGCCGTCGACGTGATGGTTCTTGCCGTGTATGTCCGCCGCGAATGCTCCTCCGACCGTGACGTAGCGCGTCCCCGGGGACACGGGCACGAACCATCCGCGTGGCACGAGCAGGCGCAGCAGGGTGTCGAGGCTCGCGCCGGCCTCGACACGGATCACGCCGCGGTCGAGGTCGAGATCGATCACCCGGTCGAGCGTCGTGGCATCGATCACGGAGCCGCCCGCGTTCTGTGCCGCGTCGCCGTAGCTGCGTCCCAGGCCGCGGGCGATCGCGCCACGCCGACCCGGCTGTTCGAGGACGTCCTCGACGTCCTCGACGGTGTCGGGCGCGATGACAGTGGCGGCGGAGGGCGCGGTACGCCCCCATCCCGTCAGTAGCTGCCGCCGCTCGGGCGTCTCTGGTTCAGCCGGCATAGACGCCGATCGCGAAGATCGCCAGCCACACCAAGCCGAGGAGCTGGAGCATGCGGTCGCGTAGCACGACTTCCTCGGGCGCGCCGCCGCCTCCCTGCTCGACGGTCAGCGCGTACCGCAGGATCGCGAGCACGAACGGGACGATCGAGAGGCGGAACCAGAACGTGTTGCCCACCTCGGCGGCTCGCTCGAATATCCAGAGCGCGTACCCGGTGATCGCGACGCCCGACGTGACGGCACGCACGTAATTGAGGAAGGAGTCCGAGTACTCGCCGAGCGTCTGGCGGTGCCCGGAAGACGACTCGCCCAGCTCGGTGAGCTCGGCGTGACGCTTGCCGGCGACGATGAACAGGGAACCGGCGCCGACCACGATGAGGAAGAAGTTCGACAGCCGGACGTCGGTGGCGTAGCCGCCCGCGATCGCCCGGAGGCCGAAGCCGGCCGCGACGCAGCCGAGGTCGAGGACGGGCTCGTGCTTGAGCCACAGCGAGTAGGACACCGTGACCACCACGTACGCGGCGACCACGACGAGCAGCCGGCCGCCGTTGAGTGGCGCCGAGATGGCCAGCGCCAGCACGATCAGCACGACTGCCGTGACCTTGGCCTGCAGGGTCGAGATGAGCCCCGCTGCGACCGGGCGGTACCGCTTCTGGGGATGCTGGCGGTCCGCCTCCGCGTCCAACGCGTCGTTGAGGAAGTAGGTGCCGCTGGCGGCGAAGCAGAAGGCGGCGAACGCGATCAAGGTGCGCCCGAGCTGGGCGGGCTCGGTGAGCACCCCCGCCGCGCCGGGCGCCGCGAACACCAGGAGGTTCTTCACCCACTGCTTCGGGCGCGCCTCGCGCACGTAGGTGCGGACGAGCGAACGCCGGCGCCCGGGCACCGGCGCCTCGGCTCCGGGCGTCGTCGCCGGCCGCTTGGAGGCGACAGACATCGCCCGACAGCGTACTTGTGGGAGTCCTCTACGCTTCGGCGGATGACCCACGCGCCGCGGAAGGTATACACGCGCAAAGGCGACGACGGCACCACCGGGCTGTTTCACGGCGGCCGAATCGGGAAGGACGCACCCGGCCCGGCGGCCTACGGCGACGTCGACGAGGCCGTCTCCGCGCTCGGCGTCGCCCGGGCCATGACGGAAGCGGGGACGGAGCTCCACGAGCTGCTGCTCCGCCTCCAGCGCGAGCTGTTCGTCGCCGGAGCCGAGCTGGCGACCGAGCCGGGTAAGCGCGACCGGCTCGAGCCCGGTGTGTCGTGTGTGACGCCCCAGATGGTCGCCGCCCTCGAACCGGTCATCGACGACGTCACGACCCGCTTCGATCCCCCGCAGGAGTTCGTGCTCCCGGGCGAGAACGAGCTCGCCGCCGCGCTCGACGTGGCCCGGGCCGTCGTTCGCCGCGCCGAGCGGCAGGCGGTGGCAGCCCGAGATGCCGGCTGGCTCGACGACAGTCAGGTCGTCCCCTACCTCAATCGACTCGCCGACCTCGTCTACACGCTGGCACGCTGGCAGGAGCACGGCTTTCGTCCCGTCCGCACCAACGGCCGGAACTGAGCACCGACCAGGAGGCCCCAGTGTCGCTCACGTTCACCCTCTCTGCTTCGCCGGTCGATCGCGTCCAGGCCGACCTGCTCGCTGTGCCCGTCGGCGCCGGTCGCGCGCTCGGGCCCGGAGCAGAGGCGGTCGACGCCGCCATCGACGGCGAGCTTGCCGCGTTCATGGCGGAGGCCGACTTCGACGGCAAGCCGGGCCAGACCTTGGCGGTGCCGACCCGGGGTCGGCTCCGCGCTGCCGCCGCGATGCTCGTGGGGGTGGGCGCGTTCGACGAGGTCACCACGGACGGCGTGCGGCGCGCCGCCGCCGCCGTCGCCCGCAAGGCGACGAAGGCGACGTCGGTGGCGACGACGCTCGTGGACCTCGCCGACGCGGCCGGGATCGAACGCGCGGCCGCCGCGCAAGCACTCGCCGAGGGATTCGTGCTCGGCTCGTACCAGTTCCTCAAGTACAAGGGCAACGGCGACGCGACGCGGCTGGCGAAGGTCGTTGTCGTCGGCCGCGCGAACGCGCGCGTCGAAGCCGCGCTCGAACGCGGCGCGACGGTGTCGGCCGCTGTCACCTGGGCGCGCGACATGGTGAACGAGCCGTCGGGTGCCAAGTCACCGGCTGCGTTCGCCGACGCGGCGAAGAAGCTCCTGCGCGGCAAGGGCGTCACGGTGAAGGTCATGACCGAGGCAGAGCTCAAGGCCGAAGGGCTTGGCGGCGTCGTGGGCGTCGGTCAGGGCTCGGGCAACCCGCCTCGCCTCGTCAAGGCGACCTACTCGCCACCGGGCAAGAAGGGTTCTGTCGCGTTCGTGGGCAAGGGAGTGGTGTTCGACTCCGGCGGCCTGTCACTGAAGACGTCCAGCGGCATGGAGACCATGAAGATCGACATGTCGGGCGCGGCGGCGGTGCTGGCGGCGATGTCGGTGCTGAAGGACCTCGACGTCAAGGCCAAGGTGACCGCGTACGTGCCAATGGTGGAGAACATGCCCAGCGGGACTGCGATCCGACCCGGCGACGTGCTCAAGATCCGCAACGGCAAGACCGTCGAGGTGCTCAACACCGACGCCGAGGGCCGGCTGATCCTCGCCGACGCGCTCGCGCTGGCGGCCGAGGACAAGCCCGACGCGGTTGTTGACGTCGCCACGCTCACCGGCGCGGCCATGGTGGCGCTGGGCGACAAGATCGCCGGGCTGATGGGGAACGACGACGCGTGGAACGAGCAGGTTCAGGCGGCGGCCGACGCGGTCGGCGAGCCGGTGTGGCCCCTCCCGCTG
>JBKOWN010000075.1:0-7659 GCA_046724435.1 Actinomycetota bacterium | reverse complement strand
TCCACGAACGGGGTGACGCGTATTCCGTGTACCTCTCGCCCCCGTCGTAGTCACCTTCACACCCACGGTTGTGCTCGTCGGCGGAGGACTGCGTCGATGGTGACGGCTGCGAGCAGGGCCATCGAGATCTCGGCTGGGGTGCGAAAGCGCGTTTGTCCGTACGTCAACGCGACCGCGATGACCACCGCGACGATGGGCGCCAGGACCGGAAAGACGGGCACTCTTCGCCGCCGCAGCACCGGGACCCCGCCGATCGAGAGCCCGGCCAGCACGTAGAATGTCGCGAGGCCCGCGATCGAGATTGGGAGCTCGCGGCGGTTGTCGCGCTCGTCCACCCGGAGCTGGTCGACGGGGGCGTAGAAGCCGAACGTGCGGCCGAGGCGGGCGTACACGACGAACGGCAAGCGTACGGCGTGGCCGGTCGCGTAGTCGACGCCGACCCGCCGGTACGCCGCCTCTTGGACCGATTCGTCGCCGATGGCGCGGATCGGCTTCCTCGGACTCAGTACACAGTCGACCGCCCAGTACCCGATCTCGGGGCCGAAGTACGTCTGGGGGCAGTTCGCGGCCAACACGGTCTGACCCAGCCCGGTCGAGATCGCCACCGGCTCGTCGAAGCGAGTGAGGTTGTAGACGACCCAGGGGGTTACCACGATCAGCGCGGCGAGGCCGGCGGCGACGAGCAATCGGACGCCCTGACGCCACGCCGGGCGCGCGGCCAGGACGACGAGCGGAACAAGCAGGAGCGGCACGAGGAGCACCAACTCGGCGCGGGTCAGCACCGTGATCCCCGTCGCGACACCCAGCGCCGCGGCCGAGACGAGGGTCGGCCGGCGGCAGAACCGGTACGCGAGCAACAGCACGAGGGCGACGACCGCCAGCACGAGCGACTCCGACATGAGGAGCGCGTCGTTCACCCAGAAGGTCGGGACGATGGCCGCGATCGCCGCGGCCAGCAGGCCCACGCGCCGGCCCGCGACCTCGAGACCCGTGAAGCCGACGAGCGCGACGGCAGCGCCACCGATGACACACGACCACAGTTGGTGGAAGAGGACGCTGCGCATGCCCAGCGCGGACACGATCCCGAGCAGGACCTGGTAGGCGGGCGGGTGGGTGGCCGCCTGGCCGACGCCGTAGAAGTTGAACAGCCCGACCGGCGACACGAACCACTTCCCGTCCGCGAGCAGATTTGCGGCGTTGTGGTAGTAGCCGGCGTCGATTCCGAGCGCGGCGAGATTGTCACCGTGCACATAGGTATAGACGAGCCTGATGACGAGACCGAGCGCCACGACGAGCCCGAGCGCGCGCACCCACCCACCCGTGGCTGTGCGCGCCAGCGAGTCATGAGTGCGCCCGCTCGGCGCCGCCGTGTCAGCAGCCGTCAGGATGGAGCGAGCCATTCACTCGGTACACGACACTTCCGCCATGCCGAAAGACCTGCGTGGCGCGCGGGTCTTGGGTGAACCATTCGCGAGGAGGCGTCACGGGATAGAGGACGCTTTTGCCGCGGGGCAGCCTCTCGTACACGACGTACCGATACTTCCCGGCGAGGACGTCCGGCCACTGGAGACACGGGTTCTCGTTCACCTTCGTGGTGGGTCCCTGGCCGACGGTGATGCGATTCGAGAGATCGATCCCGTCCATCGGATAGGTCTCCAGCGTGCCGAAGACGATCACGTCGGAGTCCCGGACGTTGCGAAAGTAGTTGGCGATCGGATCGCCGGGGAGGCCGGCGTGGACGTACCGACGCTCGAAGTAGTGGCGTTGTAGGGGCCAACCGGCGACGACCACCAGCGCGAGCACGACCGCGATCGCGACGCCGCCGGTGCGCAGCGTGACCTGCAGACGTGGGCCCCAGACGAGCAGCGCGACGACCGCGACAACGACCACGCCCACGAGCACGCCCACGAGGATCTGGCCCGACGGCCATGCCGGGACGCGCTCGACGTGACGCGCGGTCGCGTTCAACGCGATGAGGGCCAGCATCAGGAGCCAGGTCGCGCGTCGCAAGATCGGGCGGACCGCATCGAGCCGAAGCGGCAGCAGCACGAAGCTGACGAGCAATGCCGGCGTCAGGTACCGGACGTTGAAGCTGAAGTTCAGCCCGGCGCTCTCCGGCGTGAAGACGTACGCGACGACGCCCGCGAGAACAGCCAGTCCGACCAGGCGCTCGAGTCCCGATCGCCGATTGAAAACCGCGAGCACCACGCTCACGAGACCGATCACGAGGATCAGCGGCCACGCCCGGCCGAGCGCCTGCGTCATGCCGGGGAACACGAGGAACCGCCACCACGAGAGGCTGTCCCCGAGATGCTGGGCGATCGTGTCGCCCTCGTCCACGACGCTGCGCGGCAGCGACAGCGGACCGAGACCGAGCTTGAACCACGGCAAGGGGTTGTGCGCGTCGACGATGTTGCGCACGTACCAGTACGACCCGAAGAGCGCCACGCCCGCCGACCACAGGATCGCCGGCGCGGCGCGACGGGCGCGCACGGCGAGGACGATGACGCCGATCGTGAGCACCGCGACGGGGGCCAGCACCGTCAGCTTGGTGCCGATCGCCAGGCCGGCGGCGATGCCGGCCAGCGCCGTGGGCACGGGCGAGAGCTCCTCCTCCAGGAGCAGCGCGACGGCGGCGAGGAGGAGCCCGGAGCAGGCGACGTCGTTCGACGCCTGCCCCGGCTGGGTCCCGGCCAGCATCGGCGTCCCGAGGATGAGGACAGCGCCGAGCACACACAGAGGCCCGACGCCCCGACGTCTGCCGAGGCACCAGGCAGCCAGCAGAGCGAGCGCCGCCCAGCCGATGTTCACCATCGGCGCGAGGAGGTCGCTCCGGAACGGGAGCTCGACGAGCGCGTGCACGAGGCTCGAGTTGAGCGGGTAATAGGACTGCAGGACGTCGGACCGGTCGGGCAGACCGGTCAGGCTGCCGCTCTCGACGAAGCGCGCCGCGAACGGCGCGTGATACCAGACCGTGTCGGGATGGGTCATGCCCCGGCCGTACGTGAACGCGACATGGGTCGCCCACTGCGCGGCGACCAGCGCGCTTGCGAGCGTGACGGCGACGATCTCCTCCGGCCGCGACCGGGGCGGACGCTCCCCCGCGCCGGCAGCGCGCGACGAGGTGATCCGGGTCCCGATGATTCCCAGAGCGAGTCCCGCGAGAAGCGTGAGGGCCAACATCGGGAACCTGCGAAACGCGCCGAACGTCCCCAGGATCTGCGCGAGAGCGATCACGACCGCGAGCGCGATGACCGCCTCGGCGAGCCGCGCTCGAGCACCGTCCCAGTGCGGGAGAATCGCGGCGCGGAGGCGCCACGTGCCCCAGCCGAGCACCGCGACCGCGGCGACGAGAGAGACGGATCCGGCGATGTATGCGCCGGCCGAGAGCCCGGAGGTCACGAGCAGGTGCCGGGGTCGAAGGATCCGTGGACGCGATACACAGTTGCGTCGCCGGAGTTGAGCACCTCGGTGGCCGCCGGATCGACGGCAATCCACTCGTCGTCCGGCGAGATCGCGAACAGGTCGTGGGCGACGACCACGTAGTCGTACCCGCCGGCGTCGATCAGTCGACGCCACCCTCGGCAGCGCTCCGCGGGCGAACCAATTGACGGCCCCGGCTCTCGAGACACTCGGTTCGACAGATCGACCCCGAAGAACGGATAGAAGTGCTCCGTGCCGAACAGGGCGACCTTCTTGTTGTGCACGTCATGGAACATCGCGTTGAGCCGGTCGTGCGGCAGGCCGGCGTCGACGTAGCGGTTGTCGAAATAGCTCCGTTGGACGAGCCATCCGCCGCCGACCACGAGGATGACGAGCAGCGTCGCGCCGATCGCCAGGGTCCTCGTCCCGAGCGAGATGCGCGGTAGGGCGGCGATCGCTCCCGCGACCGCGACGACACCCAAGCCGACGAGTACGGCCGTGAGCCGCTGCCCGGGAGGCCACGAGGGGATGTTCTCGAGGTGTGGCGCGGTGGCGTCGAGCACCACGATCCCGATCAGGACTGCGAGGACGAGGCGGCGAACGGGTACGCCAATTCGGCCGGCGGCGATCGTCAACAGCGCGAACCCGAGCACGAGTGACGGCGCGAGGTAACGCACCATGAAGACGAAGGCTGCGCCTCCGAAGTCGCTTCCGTACTGGATGTACGCCACGGCCACCACGCCGACGATCACGGCTCCGCCGGCGAAGCGCTCCAGGAGGGCACGCCCCCACACGATCGCCACCACCGCACCGCCCAGCGCCAGCGCCAGGATCACCGGCCAGCCCCGCCCGAGCGACTTCGAGAACCCGGGGAAGATGAACACGTCCCACGTCGCCCACGTGCGCAGCACCTCGGCCAGCGGGGGGCGAGTCGGGATCTGCGCCGAGAGCGTGATCGGACCGAGATGAACCTTCGTCCATGGCACGGGATTGCCGAAGATGATCCAGTTCCGCACGAGCCAGTACCCGCCGAACACCACGATCGCTCCGCCCCACAGCAGCGCGGCACGAACGCGCCGCGCCCGGATCGCGACCACCACGACACCGATCGTCAGGATGACCAGCGGCGCGAGCACCGTGAGCTTGATGCCGAGCGCGAGGCCGGCGGCGATGCCGGCCAGGGTCGTCGGTGCCGGTGCCAGCTCGCCCTCGAACAAGAGCGCGACCGCGGCGAAGAACAACGCCACCGACCCGACGTCGTTGGCGGCCTGCCCGGGCTGCGTCCCCGCCAGCGTCGGCAGGCCGAGCAAGAGAATCGTGGCGAGCAGCATCAACGCGGTCACGCCGTAGCGGCGCCCCAGGCACCACGCCGCCAGCAACGCCAACCCGGCCCATGCGATGTTCACGAGCGGTGAGAGGAAGTCGTCCCCGAACGGGAGCATCACGATCGCCTGGACGAGGCTGCCGTTCAGAGGCAGGAAGGTGTGCAGCGGCGTCGCGAGATCCGACAGGCCGGTGTCGTGCAAACCCGTGAGCCGGCCGGTCTGCAGGAAGCGCGCCGCGAAGGTGGCGTGGTACCAGAGCGTGTCGGGCTGCGTCATCCCCTTCCCGTACGCGACGGCGACGTGCGTCGCCCACTGCGCCGCCACGAGCCCGCCGGCCAGGATCGCGCCCACGACCTCGACGCGATGCGAGCGCGCTCCCCGCCGTCCCGCACCGCTCGTCGGGTGAGGGTGGTCTTGCAAATGCTCGATCTCGCGCGACAGCGTCAGGCGTTTGCCGACGAGTCCCATCGCCAGACCGCCGCCGACGTACGCGATGAGCATCGGACCGCGCGTGAACAGTCCGAACGTCCCGAGGAGCTGGGCCAGCCCGATCAGCGCTGCGAGCGCGATGACGACCTCGGCGAGCCGTGCTGCCGGTCCCGACCAGGCCGGGAGGAGCGAACGCCGGAGCTGCCACGCTCCCCATCCCAACGTCGCGACGACGACCGCGACCGCTAGGACTCCCGCGACGTAGGCGCCTGGGGACAAGCCGGCGGTCAACCCGGCGACGAGCGTCAGAACGTTCCTACCGGCACGAAGCTCGGGTTCACGGGGTTGGGAGTATACAAACGGGCTCGACGCGCGTTCCGTCGCGCGTGTCGCTCAACGCTCGCGTCGCCAGTACACGCCAGTCCAGTCCACCGCGTGGATGGGCTCAGTGATCCCGTGGTGGTTTCGGTAGTCGTGCACCGCACAGCGACACGCCTCGAGCAGTCCGTAGTCGTCGACGATGCAGTAGCCGCCGGGTGACAGCTTCGGATACAGACAGGTCAGTGCGTCCAGCGTCGATTCGTAGAGATCCGCGTCGAGACGGAGGAGCGCGAGATCGTCGATCGGAGCGCTCGGGAGCGTGTCCTTGAACCAACCCACGAGGAACTGGACCCGCTCGTCGAGGAGGCCATAGCGCGCGAAGTTCTGCCGCACCTCTTCGACCCCGACCGACAGCTCGGGGTGCATGGTGTAGTCGAGACCTCGATCGGCCGGATGTCGGATCGGATCGGGCTTCGGCAGACCCTGGAACGAATCGGCGACCCACACCGTCCTGTCCGCGTCGCCGTAGGCGGCCAGGACGGCGCGCATGAAGATGGCCGTTCCGCCGCGCCACGCACCCGCTTCGATCACATCTCCGGGTACGCCGTCCTCGATCACGTTCGACAGACACACTTCGACGTTTTCGAGCCGACGAAGCCCGATCATGGTTTCCGCGTCGCGCGGCCAATCGAGACCCAACTCGCGCTCCCGCATCGCGAGCCGCGTGTCGAACCGACGCACGCGATCGAGCAGACCGCGCCCTGTCGCGCCACGTCGCTCCCGCAATACCCTCGGTCGGTCCCGCTCGTCACGCACGGCGCGAAGGCCGCGCCGCTTCAGCATCCGCTCGAGCGGGGAGGGGACACGGCCCGCCGGAGGGCCTGGCGCGCGGTCGTCCTCCGGCACTTCGCTCACGATCGTGAGCCCGCGAGTGGCAAGGAGCTCTATGAGCAGTGCGACCATCCGGCGTCGCCGCCCTGGTGTCCAGCCCTCGCCAAGCACGAGCGCGCGAGTCAGGCACTGCTTCATGAGGTCGAGGTAGGAGCGCCGCAGCTCGGCACTCGGGGCTTCTGCGCTCACGACGTATCAGGGCGCCGCCGCCGGCTCCACCTCTGGCACCGGCTCGAGCTCGAACAGGAGATCGTACGCGAACAGGGAGGGATACAGCGTCACGCCGACGCGATTCACGGGCTCGAAGGCTCGCTCGAACGCACCGGCATCGGCCCCTGCGCGCCGAACGCGCTCGAGCGGCAGCTCGATCGCGTCGCGTCGGCGGATCGTAAAGCCGTTCTTCACAACCAAGCGCTCGAAGCTGCCGCGGGTGAAGAAACGAACGTGATCGCGCTCGAGCCCACCGCGACGCTCGTAGTCGAAGCGGCCCATCGCGACGCGACTCCGCGGGTACCAGTGAGCGAAGTTCGGCACGCTCACGATGATCGTCCCACCGGGACGTAGGCATTGGCGTGCGTCGCTCAGCAGCCGCTCGGAGTCCTTGACCCGCTCGAGAACCTCTGTCGCGACGACGATGTCGAAGTCCTCGCCGAAGTAAGCCGAGAGGTCGAGCGCGGGCTGGTCCCCGCGATCGACGCTGGTCACCGCGTGCCCGCCGAGTTCGAGCCGTCGCGCGAACCACTCGTCGGACGACCCGAGGTCGAGGATGCGGGTCGGCTGACGGGAAGTGAGCCATTCGACGACCCGAGCGTGCGCGCCCTGATCTGCGTCCTCGGACGCGTGCACCGCGCCGGTCACCGAGGTCTCCCGGCCCCCGAGCCCCATCTTCTGCAGCCGGTAGCGCAACGTCGCGCGGACCACGTCGCGGGCGTACTTGACGCCTCGCACGTACGAGATCTCGTCGCCGTAGTACGTCGGGATCGGGGTCTCGAGGATCTGCTTCCCCGCTTCGTGCAGCTGCACGATGATCTGGGTGTCGAAGTCCAAGCCGTTCGAGTTCTCGTGGAACGCGACGCTTTCGAGTGCGGGCACGCTGTACGCGCGGTACCCACTGTGCCATTCGCTGAGGTCGGTTCCGACCGCCGCGTTCTCGATCCTCGTGAGGACCTTGTTGCCAACGTACTTGTACAGGGGCATGCCACCGCGGCGCGCGGCACCGGGCTCCATCATCCGCGAGCCGAACACGGCGTCGCTCTTGTCGAGCTCCAAC
>JBKOWN010000099.1:0-4901 GCA_046724435.1 Actinomycetota bacterium | reverse complement strand
GTGAACCCGGAGGGGCCCGGTGGCAAACCGGATCCGTTGGCTGCCGCCAGCGACATTCGGGAGACCTTCCGTCGCATGGCGATGAACGACGAAGAGACGGTTGCGCTCATCGTCGGCGGCCACACGGTCGGCAAGGCTCATGGCGCCGTCAGCGACGAGTACGTCGGTCCGGAACCGGAGGGTGCCCCGATCGAGGAGCAGGGCCTCGGCTGGAGGAACACCTTCGGCAGCGGCAAGGGCGATGACACGCTCACCAGCGGGCTGGAGGGCGCGTGGACCAACGAGCCAACGAAGTGGGACAACGGGTTTCTCGACAACCTGTTCAAGTACGACTACGAGCTGACAGAGAGCCCTGCCGGTGCGAAGCAGTGGACTCCCAAGAATCCCGAAGCTCAGGGCACCGTTCCGGATGCCCATGATCCGTCGAAGCGGCACGCGCCGATGATGCTCACGACGGACTTGGGGCTCAAGCTGGATCCCACCTACGGGCCGATCGCGAAGCGCTTCTACGAAAACCCGGACCAGCTCGAGGAAGCATTCGCCAAGGCGTGGTACAAGCTGTTGCACCGCGACATGGGTCCCCTCTCGCGCTACCTCGGGCCGTGGGTTGCGGAGCCGCAGCTGTGGCAGGACCCTGTCCCCGGGGTCGATCACGAGCTGATCGGCGCGGCGGACATCGATGCCCTCAAGGGCAACATCCTCGCTTCGGGGCTGTCCATCTCTCAGCTGGTGTCCACCGCGTGGGCGTCGGCGGCGAGCTTCCGCGGCACCGACAAGCGGGGCGGGGCCAACGGGGCCCGGATCCGCCTTGCTCCGCAAAAGGACTGGGAGGTCAACAACCCGGCGGAGCTGGCCAAGGTGCTGCCGACCCTCGAGGGGATCCAGCAGGACTTCAACAGCTCACAGTCCGGCGGCAAGAAGGTCTCGCTCGCTGACGTGATCGTCCTGGGCGGGTGTGCGGCCGTCGAACAAGCGGCGAAGAACGCGGGGTACGCCGTCACGGTCCCGTTCGCGCCGGGGCGCACGGATGCCTCGCAGGAGCAGACCGATGTGGAATCGGTTGGCGTGCTCGAACCGTACGCGGACGGGTTCCGTAACTACGTCCAATCCGGGGAGAAGTTGCCGGGGGAGACCCTGCTGCTGGACCGGGCCAATCTGTTGACGCTCACCGCTCCCGAGATGACCGTCCTCGTCGGCGGCATGCGGGCCCTGAACGCCAACGTCGGGCAATCCCGGCACGGCGTGTTCACGGACCGGCCCGAGACGCTGACCACCGACTTCTTCGTGAACCTGGTCGACATGGACACGGAGTGGAAGGCGTCCGCCTCGGACGAGAACGTGTACGAGGGTCGCGATCGCGCGACGGGCGAGGTGAAGTGGACTGCCACCGCCGCCGACCTCGTCTTTGGTTACAACTCCCCGCTCCGAGGCATCGCGGAGATCTACGCAGCTGAAGACGCGAAGGAGCAGTTCGTGCGTGACTTCGTAGCGGCGTGGGACAAGGTCATGAACCTCGATCGCTTCGATCTCGCGTGATCGACGCGACTGAACGAGAACTCGGCGGAGTACACGCGTACATGAACCGGCGGGGTATTGAGAACTACAAGGGCCTCCAGTGGGTGCCGCCTATTCGTTGACGGATCGGATGCCCCTGCCCTGACGGCCGTCGGGAAACCGGACATAATGCACGCCACCTGACGGTCGACAAGGGGGTAGGCCGTGAAGGGAACGCGGTGCGTCATGCTGGCTGGCGCGGTCGGGCTCATCGGGACACTGCTCCCGACGGCGGCGGTCGCGCGGTCGCAACAACAGCAGCAGTCGCCCGACAGTGAGATCGGCGTCACCGGCGACACGATCCGGATCGCGGTGATCGCCGACGTCGACAACCCGGCCCGGCCCGGGCTCTTCCAGGGCTCGGTGAACGGCGTCAACGCGTTCGCCAAGTTCGTCAACGCCAACGGAGGTCTGGCCGGAGGGCGGAAGGTCCAGGTCGACTTCATCGATTCGAAGCTCAGCTCGGACGAGGCCCGCAACGCGCTCGTCCAGGCATGCCAGCAGGACTTCGCCATCGTCGGCACGACGGCGCTGTTCATGAACAACATCCAGCCCATGACGAGCTGCGTCGACAAGGCCGGCAAGGCCACGGGGCTGCCCGACGTGCCCGTGCTCCAGACCGAGATCGAGCACCAGTGCTCGCCCATCTCGTTTCCCGTCATCGTGGTCGGGCTCGACTGCGCGACCAAGGACGCGGCGGAGAAGCGGGTCACGGTCAGCGCGGGCCCGCCCAAGTACTTCACGAAGCGCAAGAAGGGACTGCACGGTCCTTTCCTGCTCGCCGGCGACCTCAAGTCGACGGTCAACTCGGGGCTGCCGATCGTGAAGGTCAACGGCGACTACGGCATCAAGTCCGACGGCGAGCCCAAGGTCTCCGGTCTCTCGCCGCAGGCGGCGTACACGCCGATCGTCCAGGACATCAAGGCCAAGGGCAGCACCTACGCCCAGAACCTCGTCGACTACAAGGCGGATGTGTTCTTGCGGAAGGAGGCGCAGACCCAGGGTGTGAACACCGTGAAGGTGTGGGACTGCGCGCTCCAGTGCTACGACCGGAGGCTGCTCTCCGAGGGCGGGAGCGCCGTCGAGGGTCAGTACGTCTCGTTGTTCTTCGTCCCCTTCGAGGACGCGAAGCAGAACAAGTCGGTGGACAACTACCTCAAGAATGTCGGGAAGGACAACGCCGACGGCTTCGGTGCCCAGGCGTGGACGGCGGGGCTCTTCTTCCGTGACGTGGCCAACAACGTCGTGAAGGCCGACGGCAACAACGGCCTGACCCGCGCCCGGTTCCTCGAGGAGGCGGCGAAGGTCCACGACTTCACCGCCGACGGCATGCTCGGCCCGACCGACGTCGGAGGCCGGAAGGTCAGCGGTTGCGGCGTGATCCTCCAGGTGAAGAACGGCAAGTTCGTGCGGGTGACGCCGTCGAAGAAGGGAACGGTCGCCTGCTCGGGTACCAAGACCGTTCGCGTCAGGTTCGAGTGAGCGGCCCGACGTCGGTGAGCTCGATCACGTTGCCGGACGGGTCGTTGATGAACGCGGCCCGCACCGGCGTCCCGAAGTCGACGCGCGACGACGGCTCGCCGAGCATCTTCACGTCCGCGGCCCGCACCGACTCGATCGTGGCGTCGAACTGCTCGGTCGGCACGTACAGCGCGAAATGGGGGAAGCCGGGCCCGGCCGACGGCGCTTCGTCGACCACTCCCAGGTGCAGTTGCAGGGAGCCGACACGCAGCCACAGGCCGGGGAATCCGAAGTCCGGTCGCGGCAGCACCTCGAAGCCGAGCAGGCCGCAGTAGAAGTCCCGCGCCTCGTCGAGGTCGGTGACCGAGATCGCGACGTGGCTGTACCCGGCGACGGTTGCGGCCACGACGTCAGCCTCGCACCGCGGAGACCCGGGCGGAGAGGTTCGCCATCGCCTGGTCGAACATGTCGCCGATCATCGTCTTGGCCGCCGGGATCGCCGCTTCCATGTCGGCGCCGGGCTGGACGGCGAAGGTCCAGCGCACGGTGCTCCGATCGCCGTTGCCCTCGACCACCCACTCCTCGACCAGCGCGTCGATCAGCGCATCGGCGCTCTCGTCGACGCGGTACGCCCAGCGCGTCGGCTCGTCCCACGCCAGGATCGTCTCGCGGTACTGGGAACCGCCCATGTGCATCTCACGACGCGAGCCGACGCCGTGGGGAGGCGGGGACTCGTACGCGCCTCCTTCGTGCCCGGGCCACCAGGTCCACGTCGACGGATCGTCGCTGATCGCGCCGAACACAAGCTCTTGCGACGCAGGGAGGTTGGCTTCGAAGACGAACCGATGGGGCGCGGTCGCCAGGAAACCGAGGTCAACAGCGCGCAGGCGATGGGCCATGGGCAACAAACGTAGACTCGTCTGACCACTTGTGGAAAGAACAGAGTCCGGGGGGCGCGATGCCGACGATGCGGTTCAACCACATGGAGCTGACGTTCCCGCGCGGGACGCTCACGACCGAGCTCCGCGAAGAGATCGACGCCTTCTACGGGAGCGTGTTCGGATGGACCGGCGTCGACGCCGAGGTCGTCGGCCAGCTGTGCCACATCCTCCTGTCCGAGGAGGCGCAGCAGTTCATCCTGCTCGCCGAGAGCGACAAGCCGATCCAGTCGCCCGGCTACGACCACCTCGGGCTCCTGTTCGCGACCCGTGAAGAAGTCGACGAGAAGCTCGAGCAGGTCAAGCGGTACCAGGAGAAGGACGACCGCGTCCGCATCAAGGAGTACGACGACCTCGTCACCGGCGACATCACCACCCGCGCCTTCTACGTCAAGTACCTGCTGCCGATCTTCTTCGACGTGCAGGCGCTCGAGCGCGGCGGCCAGCCGCTCGGCAACGCGCTCACGTAACCCTCCCCTTCGGGACGGAGCGGCCCTTCCGGTACTGCTCCTGCCACTCCCTGGGGGGCGGATCGGCGCGCTTGGCGCCGGCGCCGAACAGGCGGGGGATCTCGGCCGCGAGGTCGGCGGCGGTCCAGCCCCGGTCGTGGCGTTCGGCCTGGGTGTCGATCTCCCACGTGCGCACGTGCTCGACCATCCCGCCCCGCACCTGGAAGCACTGCCCGGACAGCCACCCGGCCGCCGGCGACGCGAGGTAACAGACCATCTCGGCGACGTGGACGGGGTCGGTGGGGTCGAACGCCTCTTCCTCGGCCTGGGCGCGATCGATGCGCCAGCCGATGTTGGCGAGCCGTGTCCGTGCCGACGGCATGATCGTGTTGGCGGTGACCCCGTAGGGAGCCATCTCCGTCGCCACCGCGTCGGTGAACGCTGCCACGCCCGCCTTCGCCGCCACGTAGTTCGACTGCCCGGCGCCGCCGTACAGCAG
>JBKOWN010000070.1:0-54451 GCA_046724435.1 Actinomycetota bacterium | reverse complement strand
AGGACGGCCTTCACCAGCATGACGTCGAAATCCCGGAAGAACGCCTCCTTCGGGTCGAACCCCATGGTCTCGAACCATCGGGTGCAGGCCTCGTCGAAGTACGTCAGCCAGTGGGCGTTGAACACCACGCCCTGGGCGTCGACCTCGGCATAGCGCGGTCGGACGCGGTGGACGAACGCCACGGACGTCAACCTCGCAGCTCGGCGTGGTGCTCGCGGACGACGGCGTCGACGCACCGCCGGCGGATCTCCCCCACCTCGTCGTCGGTGAGGGTCCGATCCGGCGCTCGGAAGCGCAGCGCGAGGGCGAGGCTCTTCCGCCCGTCGCCGAGCGCGTCCGACCGGAAGACGTCGAACAGCCGGACCTCCTCGAGGACGTCACCGCCGGCGGCGCGCAGTGTCGCGGCGACCGCGCCCGCCGCCACGTCCTCGCTCACGACGAACGCGAGGTCGATCGTCGACGGCGGGTACGGCGAAGGCGGCCGATACGTACGGTCGCGGCGCCGGCCGTCGAGTAGCCGATCGAGGTCGACCTCGAACCCGACGACCGGCGGGATCAGCTCGAGGGCGCGGAGCAGCACCGGATCGAGCTCCCCGACGACTCCGACCTCGTACCCGTCAACGAGTACAGCGGCGGCACGAGTGGGCTCGAAGCCGGGTCGCACCGCCATCTCGGCGCCGCCGTCGGCGATCTCGAGCGCGTCGAAGACCCGGTGCAGCGCGTCGAGCGCGTCGAAGGGATCGACGGCACGATCGGCTTCGACCGGCCGCCGTCGCACGGTGCCCGAAAGCGCGACGGCGAGGTGGGTCGGCTCGTCCGGCAACAGTGCTCCCTGGTCGAGGGGCGCGAGAAACACACGGCCGGCCTCGAAAAGACCGACGTCCGTAAGACCGTGGGCGTGGTTGTGCGCGACGGCGCGGAGCAGCCCGGGAAGGATCCGCGTGCGCAGGACGGACTCCTCGGCGCGCAGCGGGTTGGCGGCCTCGACGAGACGGTCGAGCGGCGCGCCCGCGCGCTCGAGATCGGCCGGCGCCACGAGCGGGATGGTGACGGCTTCGGACAGTCCGGCGCCGACGAGCGCGTCGGCGACGAGGCGCCGCTCACGTTGCCGCTGCGTGAGGCCACCGACCTGCTCGCGGGGCCTCGCCACCGTGCGCCCGATCGACGCGAACCCGACGCGGCGCGCCACCTCTTCGACGATGTCGATCTCGCGCTCGAGGTCGGGCCGGAAGGTCGGGGCAATTGCAGTGATGTCGTCGTCACCACCGTTCACCTCGATGCCCAGCGGCCGGAGCGCGTCGAGGATCTCGGTGTCGCGGAGGTCGGTGCCGAGGAGCCCGTTGACCTTGCTCGTGCGCACGTGGATGCGAGCGCGCTCGATGGGCGCGGGGTATTCGTCGATGGCCTCGGCCGAAACCCGCGCCTCGGCGACCTCGGCGAAGAGCTCCATGGCTCGCTCGGCGTGATCGGCGACCCCGTTGGGATCGATGCCGCGTTCGAACCGGGCGCTCGACTCCGAGCGCAGCTTCAGGCGCTTCGACGTCCGGGCAATGCCCATCCGCTCGAAGTACGCCGCCTCGAGCAAGATCTCCGACGTGCTGTCGGAGACTTCCGAGGTGCCGCCGCCCATGATCCCCGCGATGGCCTGCGGCGCGCCGCCGGCGTCGCAGATGAGGAGGTCCTCGTCGATGAGCGCGCGGTCCACACCGTCGAGTGTCGTGATGTGCTCGCCCCGTGCGGCGAGCCGCACGAGGATCCCTCGGCCTGCGAGTCGCCCGAGATCGAACGCATGGAGCGGCTGGTTCCGCTCGAGCAGCACGTAGTTGGTGACGTCGACGACGTTGCTGATCGGTCGCATGCCCGCTTTGACGAGCCGTTGCGCCATCCACGACGGGGACGGGCCCATCGTCACCTGGGCGACCCGGGCGAGGTAGCGGGGACAGCGACCGGGCGCGTCGACGCGCACCGTGATCTCGGCGCGGATCGCGGGGTCCGTGGCTGCATGGGCCTCGGGGACTTCGAGCGGGAGCCCGAAGTGGGCGGCGAGCTCGCGTGCCACACCGACGATGCACATGGCGTCCGGCCGGTTGGGCGTGATCGACAAGTCGAAGATGACGTCGTCGAGCCCGAGGAGCTCGCGCACGTCCGTGCCCGGCTTCGTCGACTCGTCGAGGTGGACGATGCCCTGGTGGTCGTCGCCGAGGCCGAGCTCGTCCGGAGCGAGGAGCATGCAATCCGAGGCGACGCCCCGGATGGTCCTACGTTCGAGTATCCCGAACGGCTCCGGAAGACGCGCACCGGCCGGCGCGTACGGGACGACGTCGCCCGCGGCCACATTCTCGGCACCGCACACGACTCGGGTGGAGTTGCTCCCGAAGTCGACGTCGACGAGTGTCAGCTTGTCGGCCTTCGGATGCTTCACGACGTCGAGCACCCGCGCCGCGATCACTCCGCGCACTTCGCGGCCGGGCTCTTCGACGCCCTCGACCTCCAGGCCGACCTGATTGAGCGCCGAGACCAGCTCGTCCGTCGACGCCTCGACCGGCGTGAACTCCTGGATCCAGGACAACGGCGCGCGCATCAGTGCCTCAGTACTGCGCCAAGAAGCGCACGTCGCCCTCGAAGAACGTCCGGATCTCGTCGATGCCGTAACGGATCATGGCGATCCGCTCGAGCCCGAAGCCGAACGCGAACCCCTGCCACTCCTCCGGGTCGTAGCCGACGGCCTCGAACACGTTCGGGTCGACCATGCCGCAGCCGCCGAGCTCGATCCAGCCCGTGAAGGAGCAGACACGACATCCCTCGCCGTGGCAGAAGATGCAGCTCACCGCCAGCTCTGCGGACGGCTCCGTATAGGGGAAGTAGTCGGAGCGGAAACGGGTGCGGATGGACTCGTCGTCGAACAAGCGCTTCACGAACACCTCGATCGTGCCGAACAGGTCGGCCAGGGTGATGCCGCGGTCGACGGCGAGGCACTCCATCTGGTGGAACACGGGCGAGTTGCGCGGCCCGGGCGTCTCGTTGCGGTACGTGCGCCCGGGCGCGACGACGTAGATGGGCGGTTCGTTCGCTTCCATCGTGCGGATCTGGACCGGCGAGGTGTGGGTCCGCAGCAACACCTGCTCGTCGCGACCCAGCCGCACGTACAGCGTGTCCTGCATGGAGCGTGCGGGGTGTGCGGGCGGGATGTTGAGCGCCTCGAAGTTGTGCCAGTCGTCCTCGACCTCGGGGCCCTCGGCGACGCGGTATCCGAGCCCGGCGAAGATGTCCTCCAGCTCGCGCTGTACCTGCGTGACGAGATGCAGGTGCCCGCGAGCTCGGCCGTGCCCTCCGGCGGTGAGGTCGAGACGCTCGCCTCCGGGGCCGCCCGCTGCTTCGCTTGCGGCGATGGCTCCGCGCCG
The DNA here is from genome assembly GCA_046724435.1 of Actinomycetota bacterium. Taxonomy (GTDB): domain Bacteria; phylum Actinomycetota; class Acidimicrobiia; order IMCC26256; family JACDBD01; genus JALZAA01. The sequence goes on along the minus strand of JBKOWN010000070.1, from coordinate 51,050 downwards.
GCGTTCGAGCACGTCGGCGATGGCTGCCTTGTAGTCGGAGACGGCCTTTCCTGCCGGCCGACGATCTTCGGATGCGAGTGCCTTGATCGCCTCGGTCACCTGTGCCGCCGGCGACTTCCGCCCGACGTACCGACGCTCCAACTCGACGAGCTCGTCGAGCTCGGCCGCGGCCTCGGCCGCCGTCGCCGCTTCGGCCTCGGCGCGTTCGAGTAGCTCCTGGGCTTCCGCCAGGTTCACCGCGCCACTCGCCGCTGGCGGGCCGCCTCGAAGGCGAGCACGGTGCCGGCCATCCCCACGTTGAGCGACTCGGCGGGCGGTTCGACCGGGATGGTCACCCGTCCGTCGAGGTTCGCTGCGAGCTCGGTCGGGAGCCCTGATGCCTCGTTCCCGAGCACGAGCGCGATCGATCCGGTGAGATCGACGCATTCGAAGTGCTCGCCACCGGCGGCGACGGCCGCGAGGCGGCGCCGGCCGTGCCGGCCGAGCGCGTCGAGCACCTTCACCGGGTCGTCCGCCTCCACTACGGGGATTCCGAACACCGCTCCGCCCGACGATCGCACCACTTTCGGGGCGTGCGGGTCCACCGAATTGCCGCAGAACAGTACTCCCGCCGCCCCGGCGGCCTCCCCGCTGCGCAGCAACGTGCCCGCGTTCCCCGGGTCGCGCACCGTCACCGCCACGAGCACGAGTCCGTCTGCGCGCAGGTCGTCGAGGTCGGGTCCGGGCATCACTGCGACCGCGAGCACGGGCTGCGGGGTCACAGTGTCGCCGATCCGCTCGAGCACGCCCTCCTTCAGCTCCTCGATCGGGATGTCGAGGTCGCGCAGCCGCTCGACCAGCGGCGCAAAGGCGCGATCTGCTCCGGGTCCGACGTACGCGCTCTCGAGCTCGGCGCCGCGATCGAGCGCTGCTGCCAACACACGCGGGCCCTCGACGACGAAGGCGCGCTCCGCGCGGCGAGCGCGCGGGTCGCGAATGAGGTCGCGAAGCCGCCGGACTCGATGGTGCCGGGGACCCAGCGCCGGCACGGGCTCCTCAGGCTGCTTGCAGCGCCTCGCGAGCAACCGCGACCAGCGCGCCGAACGCAGCCGAGTCGTGTACCGCGAGGTCGGCGAGGATCTTGCGGTCGACGTCGATGTCGGCAGCCTTCAACCCCGCCACGAAGCGCGAGTACGAGATGTCGTGCTGCCGGCACGCGGCGTTGATCCGGACGATCCAGAGCCGCCGGAACTCGCCCTTGCGCGCGCCGGTCGCGGTAAGCGTACCGAAGCGAGCGCATGACCTGCTCGTTGGCCTTCCGGAACCCGCGGCTCTTCGCGCCGGAGTAGCCCGAGGCCTTCTCGAGCACGGCGTGGCGGTGCTTCTTGCCCTGGACGGAACGCTTGACCCTGGCCATCGTGGCTGCCTCCTGCGTGCGCGGCGGTTGAGCGCGCCGCGGTCTCTACCGGCCCAGCAGACGTTCGACGTGCTTGCGGTCGGCGCCGGTGACCTCCGCCCCTCGACCGAGACGGCGAGTACGCCGGCTCGACTTCTTCTCGAGCAGGTGCGAGCGAAACGCCTTGCGGCGCCGGATCTTGCCCGAACCCGTGACCCGGTACCGCTTGGCGGCCCCCCGGTGTGTCTTCATCTTCGGCATCATTGCTCTCCTTCGCTGCCGTTCCCCGTCGAGGGCGGCGGCGCCGCGGCCGCTCTGGCCCGGGCCGGGCGCTTGACCGGGTTCAGCACCATCGTCATGTTGCGACCGTCCTGACGAGGTGCCGACTCCACGGTCGCGATCTCGCTCACCTGACCGGCGACACGCTCCAGGATCCGCAATCCCAACTCCGGGTGGAAGACCTCCCGCCCACGAAACATGATCGTCAGCTTGACCTTCGAGCCCTCCGCCAGGAACCGCTCGACGTGCTTCATCTTCGTCACGTAGTCGTGCTCGTCGATCTTCGGCCGGAACTTCATCTCTTTGACGACGACGTTCGTGGCCTTGCGTCGTGATTCCTTGCGCCGTTGTTCCTGCTCGTACTTGTACCGGCCGTAGTTCATGATCCGGCAAACGGGTGGATTGGCGTTCGGCGCAACCTCGACGAGATCGAGCTCTTCCTCACGGGCGATCGCGAGCGCCTCCGGCAGAGGCTTGACCCCGAGTTGCTCACCTCCGGCCCCGATGAGCAGGACCTCGCGTGCTCGAATCCGGTCGTTGATCCTGGCGTCGTCTGTGGCTATGTGATCACCTCGCTGCTCGCGCTGCTCGACTGAGTCCGCCTCGCGGCAACCTCGGCACGCACCTCGGTGTGCAACGCGAAGATGGCGGACTCGGGAAGTCCGCCATCGCTCGACCGCTGGGGCGGCCGTGACAACGAACCCGGGCTCGGCCCCACCCACTGCGGGGAAGGCCGGCCGGGTGGGGAAAGCGGCAAACGCCGGTCCCACTTCCCAGCTCGGATGTGAAGAGGCAAGGATATCAGCGTGAGCAGCATCTGGACGCCGGGCGGAGAGCACGAACCGGAAGCGCCCCAGGGCGGTGCCCCGCCCGGCGGCGGCGGGCCCGACGACGAGGCGGCCCGAGAGCAGCTGCGCGAGCTGCGCGAGCAACTCGCGCAGACGCCGGTGGAGGACATCATCGCGAACCACGCGATCGGGCTGTGGGAGCTCGCCCTGCTGCACCTCTCGGCCGAGGAAGGCACAGCGCCCGACCTCGACGAGGCTCGGCTCGCCATCGACGGCGTCGCTGCGCTCGTCGAAGGCTTGGAGGGTCGACTCGGCCGGCATCAAGAGCCGCTCCGGGAAGCGTTGGCGCAACTGCGTCTCGCGTACGTCGAGATCAGCCGGCGCGCAGAGTCGGGTGGCGACCAAACAGGCGACGAGAGCGGATAGCGTCAACCGCGTCGGCGGCGGCTCTGCCGACCGTCGGCGCAGGAGCAGGAGCCTGCGACTGCAACCTGAAGGGATCCTGTGCCGTCGCGCATCGAGCAGTACGCCATGGTCGGAGACACCCAGACCGCCGCGCTCATCGGCGACGACGGCTCGGTCGACTGGATGTGCGCGCCGCGTTTCGACAGCGGCGCCTGCTTCGCAGCTCTCCTGGGCGACGAGAACTACGGGCACTGGTTGCTCGCACCTGCCGCCGGCGGGCGCGCAACTCGCCGGCGGTACCGCGATCACACGCTGGTGCTCGAGACCGAGTTCGAGACGCCGGAAGGCGCAGTGCGGATCATCGACTTCATGCCGATTCGTGATCAGACGGTCGACGTGGTCAGGATCGTCGAGGGGCTGCGCGGTGAGGTGCCGATGCAGATGCACCTGACGATTCGGTTCGACTACGGGCACACCATCCCCTGGGTGCGCAACATCGGAGGCGCGCTGGTGGCCGTGGCGGGGCCCGACGCCCTCGTGCTGCGGGCACCGGTCGAAACGAGAGGCGTCGGGCACTCGACCGTCGCCGACTTCACCGTCCGTGCCGGCCAGCGTGTTCCCTTCAGCCTCGCGTGGTACCCGTCGCATCGAGACGTGCCACGTCCGCGGAACACGGCCTGGTCTTTGAGCCGGACCGAATCGTGGTGGCACAACTGGTCGAAGAAGTGGACCTACGACGGCGACTACCCCGAAGCGGTGCAGCGGTCGGTCATCACGCTCAAAGCGCTCACGTATGCCCCGACGGGCGGGATCGTGGCCGCGCCCACCACCTCGCTGCCAGAGTGGATCGGCGGCGTCCGCAACTGGGACTACAGGTTCTGCTGGCTTCGTGATGCCACGTTCACGCTTCTCTGCCTTCTGCACGCCGGGTACGAGGCGGAGGCGAAGGCGTGGCGCGGGTGGCTCCTGCGCGCCACCGCCGGTGAGCCCGACGAGCTGCAGATCATGTACGGCCCGGCCGGCGAGCGCCGGCTCACGGAGTGGGAGGTTCCCTGGCTGCCCGGGTACCAGCGGTCGAAGCCGGTGCGCGTCGGCAACGCGGCTTCCGAGCAGTTCCAGCTCGACGTGTACGGCGAGGTCATCGACGCGCTGTATGAGAGCCGTCGCGGCGCCATCGTCGACCGGGACCTCCACGCCCTCGACTTGATCCTGGCCCTCCTCGATTTCCTCGAGGACGCCTGGAAACAGCCGGATGAGGGCATCTGGGAGGTGCGCGGACCCCGCCAGCACTTCACCCATTCGAAGGTCATGGCGTGGGTCGCGTTCGACCGCGCTGTCCGCGGGTTGCACGAGTTCGGCACCCAGGACGACATCGACGCTGCCACCCGGTTCGCGGCAATCCGAGACGAGATCCACGCCGAGGTGTGCGCCAAGGCGTACGACACCGACCGCAAGACGTTCGTCCAGGCCTACGGCTCGTCCAACCTCGACGCCGCCCTGCTGATGATGCCGCTGGTGGGCTTTCTCCCCGCGACCGACGAGCGGATGCAAGGCACGGTCGCAGCAATCCAGCGCGAGCTGACCTCCGACGGCTTCGTGAGGCGGTACTCGACCGACGTTGCCGTCGACGGACTCCCACCGGGCGAGGGCGTGTTCCTCCCGTGCACGTTCTGGATGGCGGACAACCTCGCGCTGATGGGGCGCGTCGACGAGGGACGAGCGCTGTTCGAACGGTTGATCGGGCTCGCGAACGACGTGGGCCTCCTCGCCGAGGAGTACGACCCAGAGTCGCGACGGCACCTCGGGAACTTCCCGCAGGCGTTCACCCACGTCGCCCTGGTCAACAGCGGCTTCAACCTCTCACGCCTCGCCGGCCCCGCCCACCAACGCAGCAAGCGCTAAGCGCATTCCTCGATCCGGGCTGCTTCCCAACGACCGGGGAGCCCCGCGACGACGTCGAACTCGACCGGCGTCCCCGGCGAGATCCGTCGCGCCCCGTTCGCGATCGCGGTGGAATGGAACGAGAACGTCGTCCCGTCGTCCGATTCGATCTCCCCCAAGCCGCGGCGCTCGTCGAACGTGCGAACTCTTCCGCGGGGGCGTCGGGTCAATGGACGATCTTGGCGATCGGCAGCTCGATGATGCCGGTGGCGCCCTGGTCCTTCAGCGCGGGGATGAGCGTGTTGATCTCCGACTTGGCAACGACGGTCTCGACCGCGTAGCCCCCGTCGCCCGCCAGCTTCGACACCGTCGGGGACCGTAACGCCGGGAGGAACGCGATCACATCGTCGAGGCGCTCCTCCTCGACGTTGAGCTTCACGAGCACGCGGCCGCGCGCTTCGAGCGCACCAGTGAGGAGGGTCTCGATCTGCTCCATCGCCTTGCGGCGTTCCGGATCGGCGTGCGCCTCGGGGTTGGTGATCAGCTCGGTGTGCGACACGAGGATCGTGTCGAGCACCCTCAGCCCGGCAGCGCGCAAGGCGCGGCCCGTCTCTGTGATCTCGACGACCGCGTCCGCGATCTCCGGCACCTTGGCCTCGGTCGCGCCGTATGACAACGAGATCTCGGCGTCGACACCGTGCTTCTCGAAGAAGCGGCGGGTCAGCTCGGGGTACTCGGTGTGGATGCGCACCCCTGCGGGCAGGTCGGTGACGGCTCGATACGGCGCGTCGGCTGCCACCGCGAGCACGACGTTGATGGGGCGAGCGGTCGCTTTCGAGTAGTGCAGCTCCGTCAGCGTCACGACGTCGGCTCCGGTCTCCTCGACCCAGTCGCGACCCGTCACGCCCAGGTCGAAGAGCCCGTCGGCGACGTAACGGGGGATCTCCTGGGGCCGCAGGATCCGGACATCGGCGACGCGCGGGTCGTCGATCGACGCCCGGTAGTCGACGCCCGAGCTGCGACTCACCGCCAGGTCGGCGTCCTCGAACAGCTGCATCGTCGCCTGCTCGAGTGAGCCCTTCGGGAGCACCACCCGCAGCACGCTCAGGCCTGCTTCCCGAGCTGCCGCAGCAGATCGACCATCTCGACAGCGGTGGCGGCCGCCTCGGCGCCCTTGTTGCCCTCGGTCCCCCCGGCGCGGGCGAGAGCCTGGTCCAGGTCATCCGTGGTGAGCACGCCGAAGGCGATCGGAACACCCGTGTCGAGAGCGACCCGGTTGATTCCCGCCGCGCACTCGCCGGCGACGAAGTCGAAGTGCGGTGTGTCACCCCGGATCACAGCGCCCATACAGATGACGGCGTCGAACTCACCCGACTCGCCGAGCCGCTTCGCCACGAGCGGGATCTCGAACGCACCCGGGACCCAGGCCACCGGCACCGTGTCGGGGTCGAGCCCGTGGTCGCCGAGCTCCTGCCGCGCGCCGTCGAGCAGCAGCTTGGTGACGTCGTCGTTGAAGCGACTCGCGACGACCGCCAAGCGCATGCCGCTGGCGTCGAGCTTTCCTTCGTACTCCGAGTACGTGCCCATAACGTCAATACGAGGCTAACAGCGGCCCAATCCCTCGTCCTCGATTTCCAGGAGGTGGCCCATCTTCTCCTGCTTGGCGCGCAGGTAAGCGATGTTCTCGTCGGTCGGTCGGGACCGGAGCGGGACCCGTTCGACGATCTCGAGGCCGTAGCCCTCGAGCCCTCCGTACTTCGCGGGGTTGTTCGTCATGACTCGCATCGTGGTGATGCCGAGGTCGACGAGGATCTGTGACCCGATGCCGTACTCGCGCGAGTCGATGGGAAAGCCGAGCTCGACGTTGGCTTCGACGGTGTCGCGGCCTTGATCCTGGAGTGTGTATGCACGCAGCTTGTGGCCGAGCCCGATCCCCCGCCCCTCGTGCCCGCGGAGGTAGACGATCACCCCTTCGTTCTCTTCCGCTACGCGCTCGAGCGCCAAATCGAGCTGCAGGCCGCAGTCACAGCGAATCGAACCGAACACGTCACCGGTCAGGCACTCGGAGTGGACGCGCACGAGCACGTTCGACTTCCCGGCGACCTCACCGCGCACGAACGCCATGTGCTCGGTGCCGTCGAGCAGCGACTCGAACACGTAGGCGGTGAACTCGCCGTACTTGGTCGGGATGCGCGCCTCCGAGATTCGGCGCACGAGCTTCTCCCGATGGCGCCGATACCGGATGAGGTCGGCGATCGAGATCATCGCGAGGCCGTGGTCGGCGGCGAAGCGTTCGAGCTCGGGCAGCCTGGCCATGGTTCCGTCGTCGTTGACCACCTCCGCCAGCACGCCGGCGGGCGAGAGGCCGGCGAGGCGGGCGAGGTCGACGGCCGCTTCCGTGTGGCCGGCGCGCTTGAGCACGCCTCCCTCCCGGTACCGCAGCGGGAAGATGTGCCCGGGGCGGGCAAGGTCATCGGGCCGGGTCTCCGGGTCGATGAGCGCCTGCACGGTCGTCGCCCGGTCGGCGGCGGAGATGCCCGTGGTCGTGCCGAGTTTCGCGTCGACCGAGACCGTGAACGCGGTGCGGTAGGCGGTCGTGTTCTCGGCGACCATCATCGGCAGCTGCAACTCGTCGAGGCGGGTGCCCTCGAGCGGCATGCAGATCACGCCGCTGGTGTGGCGGACCATGAAGCCCATCGTCTCGGGCGTCGTCTTCTCCGCCGCGATGATCAGATCGCCCTCGTTCTCGCGGTTGGCGTCGTCGACGACGACAACGGCCTCGCCGCCCGCAATCGCGTCGATCGCGTTCTCGATCGTGGTGAACGGCATCGTCAATTCCCTTCGCGGGAGGTGGGTACGAGGAGGCGCTCGACGTACTTGGCGACCAGGTCGGCTTCGAGGTTCACCGCCGCGCCCGGACGCTTGTGCCCCAACGTCGTGACGGCGAGCGTGTGCGGGATGACGGCTACGTCGAAGGCATCGTCGCCGAGCGAGGCCGCCGTGAGGCTGATCCCGTCGACCGCGATCGAGCCCTTCTCCACCACGTAGCGGAGCACGTCGGGTGGCGCCGAGAACGTGAAGCGCGTCGACCCGTCCGCGAGCTGCGTCCGGCCGGCGACGTGCCCGACGGCGTCGACGTGGCCCTGCACGAGATGGCCGCCGAGATGGTCGGACAAACGCACCGGTCGTTCCAGGTTCACCGGGTCGTCCGGTTCGAGCGAGCCGAGCGTGGTGCGCTCCAGAGTCTCGATGACGGCGTCGGCAGCCCACCAGCCGTCGCCGCGATCGACGACGGTCAGACAGCAACCGCTCACCGCGATCGAGTCGCCGGCGCGGGCGTCGGCGAGGACCTTCGTGGCCGCGATCTCGAGGCGCGCTCCCCCTTCGCGGCGGTCGATCGCGCGGACACTCCCGAGCTCCTCGATGATCCCCGTGAACACGTCAGCCGTCCTCGGGTTCGTACTCGAGGCGGACGTCGTCCTCGATGGGCGTCGCGGACAGCAACCGCCACGCGTCGGCGTCGGCGATCGTGTCGACATCGGGCGGACCGAACGCGGGAAGCGCTCCCGGACCGAGAACCTTCGGCGCGACGTAGGCGACGAGCCGGTCGACCAACCCGGCGGCGAGCAGCGCGTGGTGCACGGTCGCGCCACCCTCGACCATCGCCTGGAGGACGTCTCGGCGGCCGAGGAGGTCGAGAGTCGCTTCGAGGTCGACGCCTCCCGGGGCGGCCGGGACGGTCTCGACCTTCGCGCCCGCGGCTCGCCAGGCGTCCACCGCCTCGGACGGAGCGGCTTCGGTGGTGACGACCAGCGTGGGCGCCAGCGCGACGTCGAAGAGGGGCCCGGATGCGGGGACGCGGCCGCGGGCATCCAGGAGAACGCGCAGCGGCTGGCCGGCGGCCGGTGGGTCGACGTCGCGAGCCGTGAGCGAGGGATGGTCGGCGAGCGCGGTTCCGGCCCCGATCACGACCGCCTGAGACTCGGCCCGCAGACGATGGGCGTCGGCGCGTGCGGCGACGCCGGTGATCCAGCGCGACGAGCCGTCGGCCGTCGCCGTCTTGGCGTCGAGGCTCATCGCCGTCTTGACCAGGCACCAGGCCCGGCCGGTGCGACGGTGGTGCAGGTACGCCGCGAGCGACCGGCGGGCTGCTGCCTCGCCCGGCCCGACCTCGACGTCGAGCCCGGCGGCGCGGAGCCGTGCCAGCCCCCGGCCGGACACCCGTGTGTCCGGGTCCTCGAGCGCGACCACGACCCGACGGGCGCCGGCCGCGATCAAGGCGTCTGCGCACGACGGCGTGCGCCCCTGGTGGGCGCAGGGCTCGAGCGTGACGTAGGCGGTGCCGTTGCGGGCCCGCTCCCCCGCCGCCTCGAGCGCGTGGGCTTCGGCGTGTGGGGTCCCTGGGCGTCGGTGCCACCCCTCGCCGGCGATCGCACCCTGCTCGTCGACGACGACACAGCCGACCCAGGGGTTCGGGGACGCGGTCCGGCGGCCGTGCTCGCCCAGGTCCACCGCCCGGGCGATCAGGTCGCTGTCCGTGGCCCTCACCGGCGCACCTCGATCTCAGTGATCTCTCGATCGCGGCCGAGACCTCGGGCGCGGGGACGCCGCGGCGGCACGCCGTGCGCGGCGCACAGCCGAACGCCCTCTCCCATCCGGACTCTCACCGTCGGCCCCGGCTTCGCACCGGGTCAACCGCACGGCTGGCAACCGTGGGCTCGCGGGCTCCCGCAGGCCGTGCAACTCTTGCCTGCGGCTACCGCCGGTCGGGACTTGCACCCAAACCCCGAGGGCTCTGCTCTGTTTTCGTGCTTTTCTTGACTAGCGGGTCAACTCTAACCGAGCGAAAGTGTAACGCGTTTCAATTTCAGGATCAATGGGGGTGCTCGCCCGCCAGCAACTCGAGGGCGTGCGGCAAGGCGGGGAGGACCGCCTCGAGACACTCGACGGCCCCGCTCGACGATCCAGGGAGATTGCAGACCAGGGCCTCCCCTACGGTCCCGCAGACCCCCCGCGAGAGCATCCCGAACGAGCGGTCGTTCCCGTCGCTCGCGCGCCGCATCGCCTCGGCCAGGCCCGGAGCCTCGCGCTCGATCGCGGCGCGTGTCCCCTCGGGCGTGAGGTCGCGCGGCCCGAACCCGGTGCCGCCCGTCGTCACCACGAGCCCGGCAAAGCCCGCGGTCAACTCACGAAGCGCGCCGGCGACCGCGTCACGACCGTCGGAGCTCACGCGGTGGTCGGCCACCTCGTAGCCCGCGTCGCGCAAGCGAGCGACGAGGGCGACACCCGACTTGTCCTCACGCGATCCCCCGGCGACGCCGTCGGACACCGTCAGCACCTTGGCCCGGAGGGTCACCCGATCACGACGGCGGGGGCCACGCCGCCTCGCGGATCTGCCGCGCCGCAGCGGCGGGGTCGTCGGCGTGGAAGATGGCGCTCCCGGCGACGAGGATGTCGGCGCCGGCGGCGGCCGCCCGCGGCGCGGTCTCGCGGTTGATCCCACCGTCGATCTCGAGCTCCACCGGCAGCCCGCGCTCGTCGACGACCCGGCGCGCGGCCTTGAGCTTGTCGAGCACGGACGGGATGAACGCCTGGCCGGCGAAGCCAGGGTGCACGCTCATGAACAGCAACACGTCGATCTCTTCGAGGTACGGCAGCACGGCGTCGACCGGTGTCTCGGGGTTGTGCGTGAGGCCGACGCGCAGGCCCAGATCCCGCATACTCGCAAAGAGCGGCCGCGGGTCGCCGAGCTCGATGTGCACCGTGCAGCCGTCGGCGCCCGCGTCGGCGAAGTCCTCGAGGAGCTCACCCGGGTTGTCGACCATGAGGTGGCAATCGAGGTGGAGGTCGGTTCGTTTACGCAGCGACTTCACAACCGGCGGTCCGATCGTGAGGTTGGGAACGAAGTGCCCGTCCATCACATCGACGTGGAGGAGGTCGGCCTCCGCGGCGACACGTTCGACGTCGTCGGCGAGTTGGGCGAAGTCCGCCGAGAGGATCGACGGCGCGATCTTGGCCCCGGTCATGGCATCACCCTAGGTGTGTCGGAGCCGTAGGACGTACATCCCATCCGTGCCGGCGTCGTGCGGAAGCAGGACCGCGCCGCGCCCGCGCAGTCTCCACGGCGCGCCCGGCGGCGGGTCGGCGACGAGTTGCGGGAGCTCGCGCTCTGCCCAGGCGTCCACGCCGCTCGTCTCGTCGCCGGTGAGCGTGCACACGGAATACACGAGGACACCGCCCCGTCTGACCGCTTCCGCCGCGCTGCGCAGCAGGTCGCGCTGGAGCTCCACGAGCCGCGGGAGGTCACCGGGCCGGACGCGCCACCGCAACTCAGCGCGCCGGCGGAGCACGCCCAGGCCGCTGCACGGCGCGTCGACGAGTGCTCGATCGGCACACGCAGGCCGGACCGGGAGCGCGCGGCCGTCGGCGACCACCGGGAATACCCCATCGAGCCCGAGCCGGTCCCGCGCGGAACCGACGAGGCGGATGCGCCCCGAGTGGACGTCGCATGCGACGACCCGCCCGTGTGCGCTCACGCGCTCGGCAATGGCGGTCGCCTTGCCGCCGGGTGCCGCCGCCCCGTCGACGACGGTATCGCCGGGTTGGGGATCGAGCTCGTCCACGACGGCCTGACTGGCCTCGTCCTGCGGCGTCGCCCGGCCTTCCGCGACCGCCGGCACGCGCGCCGGGTCGCCGATGCCGCGGGCCAGAAGCGCGCCGTCCGCGAGGGCCCCGCGCGTGACCTCCACGCCGGCAGCGCGCAGCTCGTCGGCTACCCCTTGCACGGTGGCGCGTTCCCGGGCGACGCGCAACGCGACCGGCGGAGGCTCGTTGGCGACTTCAAGGCTCGCGCGAGCGTCGGCGAGTCCGTACTGCGCGACGAGCGCCTCGACGATCCAGTCGGGGTACGACAGCCGAACGCCGAGCGCGGCGACATCGTCGCCGCCCGGCCACGGCCAGTTCGGACCGACGCCGGCCAAGGCGCGCAACACGGCATTCACGTAGCCGCGGGACCGGCGAGGAGCGATGGCGACGGTCTCGCCCACGGCGGCATGGGCGGGGACGTTGCGCGTGAGTTGGTACGCACCGAGCCGCAACGCGACCCGAGTCGGCGTGTCGACATCCTCGAGCGGCCGATCGGCCGACAGCCCGAGGAGGTAGTCGAGCGCGCGTTGTTGCCGGAGCGTGCCGTACACGAGGTCGGTCGCGAACGCTCGATCCCGGGTATCGAGGGCGGAGTCACGCAACATCGCCGGGAGCACGACGTTCGAGTACGCGCCGTCCTCCACGCTGAGGAGCGCCGTGAACGCCGTCTCGCGGCTGCTCACGACCTTTCGACCGTCTCCACCCGGATGGTGCGCCCGCGCACACCCGCCATCCACGCTTCACCCGTCATGCGCGGCTTGCCTTCGGGCTGCACCTCGCCGAGTCGGAGAACGCCGTCGGCGGTCACCAGCTCGCCGGAGCGCACGACTCCCGGTTGGCCCTCCCCCGGCTCGGGCCGGGCGCGCCAGACCTTCACGCGTTTCCCGTCGACAACGATCCACGCACCGGGTCGCGGGTTTCCGGCTCGGACGGCGCGCGCCGCCTCCACGGCCGGTCGCGACGGGTCGATGCGGAACTCGTCCACCGTGAGCTTCTCGGCGTATGTCGGCTCGCCCACCTGCGGGACCGGCTCGGTCTCGGGCACGCGTGGGAGGTGCTCGAGCAACAGGCCGGTCCCGAGCGCGGTGAGGCGTTCACGCAGCTCGCCGGCGGTCTCGTCCGGCTGGATCGGCTTCGACACCGACGCGTAGATCCCGCCGGTGTCCAGGCCCTCGTCGATGCGCATGAGACACACGCCGGTCTCGGTGTCGCCGGCGAGGATGGCGCGCTCGACGGGGGCGGCGCCCCGCCACCGCGGGAGGAGGGAGTAGTGCAGGTTCACGAACCCGTGCGGCAGTGCCGCGAGGAAGGCGGGCGGAAGGAGCTGACCGAACGCGACCACGACGCCGAGCTGCGCTCCCGTCCCAGTGACGTCCTCGATCGCTTCGCGGGCGCGCGCCGGGGTGAGCACCGGGAGCCCGAGCTCGGACGCTGCCTGCTTCACCGGGCTCGGATCGTGGCCGCCCCCCCGGCTGCGCCGCCGGTCGGGTTGGGTCAGCACGAGGGCGACGGTGTGGCCCGCGTCGACGAGGGCCCGCAGCGGCACGACCGCGTCGGCGGGCGAGCCGAGGAAGACGAGGCGCACCGTGGGCGCGCCGCGATCAGAGAGCCGGACCCGCGCTCCGCGGGATGGTCGCGAGGTCCTGCTCGCGGAGCGCCCGCAGCGCGCGCTTGCGCTCGTCCGGCTCGAGGCGGTCGAGAAGCAGCACGCCGTCCAGGTGATCGATCTCGTGCTGGAACACCCGCGCCAACTGCTCGTCGGCCTCGATCTCGATCTCGCTCCCGTCGAGGCCGATGCCCCGGAGCGTGACCACTTTGGGCCGGACGATCTCGAAGTGCATGCCGGGGACGGAAAGGCACCCCTCGTTGAACGTCCATTCGCCCGAGGCGGCGACGATCTCGGGGTTGATGATCGTGTGCGGGCCCTCGCCCACGTCGTAGGTGAAGATGCGCCGTTGCACGCCGATCTGCGGCGCGGCGAGGCCCACGCCGACGGCCTCGTACATCGTCTCGTACATGGTCTCGGCCAGCGCCACCAGGTTCCCGTTGACGTTCTCGACCTCGCGGGAACGCTGCTTCAGGACGGGATCCCCGAAAAGACGGACAGGATGCGTCGCCAATGTGCTCCTTTGTCGCCGCGTCGAGTGTACCGGCCGCCTTCTTCAGCCCGAAGGGCCACGAAGAAGGTCAGACGCGGAGCGGATCCACGTCGATCCGCAGCCGGCCGCGCTCGCGGGCAGGCGCCAGATCGATCTCGGCCAGCGCGTCGCAGAGCGCGTCTGCGGATTCCGCCTGCAGAAGCGCCCGGGACGACGTCCCGACGGCGATCGGGCCCAACAGCTGCACCGCGTCGACCGACCGTAACGCGACGCACGCGACGTCCACCGCGTCGGGCGCGCCGCTCAACTCCGCCAGCCCTCCGAAAGGCGGAAAACCGAGGATGCGCCGCCGGGCGCGCTCGGCATCGGCGACGATCGTCGGGTCGGCCGCGAGAGCGGCCTCGATCACGTCGTGCTCGGGAACCCGCGTCTGCACCAGGACCCGACCGTCGCCCCGCCGGCCTCCGACGACGCGGCCGGCCCGGACGAGCAGCCAGAGCGCCTGCTCGGCGGCCCGGTAGCGCGTCGCCAGCAGCTCCTGATCGAACTCCAGGAACGCCACCAGCTCGATCCCCGCGGGCGCCGCGTCGGCGCGATGGAGCACCGCTTCCGTTCCCACGAGCACCTCGGCCGGCGGGAGCGCAGCGGTCGCGGCGTCGACCTCCGCCACCGTCACGCGTGACATCAGCGCCGCCATTTCCTCGCGCACACGCGTGACGCCGGGTCGGCGCCCGGAGAAGCGGGTGCTGTGGCAGTGCAGGCAGACGCGCGGCCGATCGGTCCCGCACCGCCGGCAGACGAAGCCGGTCTCCGTCTCGGCGACCGCCGCGCCGCAGACCTCGCATTGCGCGATGTGCCCGCATTGACGGCAGACGAGCAACTGCGCGCGGCCCTTACGGTTCACGACACACACCGCCCGGGCGCCGCGGTCCACCGTTGCGTGGAGCGCGGCGGTGAGCGCGTCGGAGAACAAGCCCCTTCCGGGCGGCTCGTCGCGCAGGTCGATCACTTCGACGCGAGGCCAACCATTGCGCTCGAACGGACGAGTCGGGCGCGCCGGCGGGCCGGCCGACGCCTCGGCCTCGAGCGTCGGCGCCGGGCTCACTAGCGTGCACCGGCTGCCGGTGCGGCGGGCGCGTTCGAGCGCGAGCTCCCGGGCGTTCCACGACGGCGCGCGTTCCTCCTTGAGTGCTTCGTCGCCCTCGTCGAGGACGACGATCGCGGCGAGGTCGGGAACGGGTGCGAGCACCGCCACCCGTCCGCCGACGACGACGCACGCCCCGGCGCGGGCCCGATCCCAAGTGTCCGTGCGGCGCGCGTCGGGTTCGTTCCCGCGTGTCACGATCACTTCCCGGCCGTATCGCCGCAGATCGTCGACCAGCCCGCGCACGCGGCTCGAGTCGGGCGCGACGACGATCGTGGATGCCTCGTCTGCAACCATTGTCCCACCAATCTCCTGCCCCACTGCCGGTGGCCACGCGAGCAGCCCGCGTTCGGCGGTCAGCAGCGCGTCGACGACGGCGGTGTCGACACCGTTCGGCGCGGCATGCGCAGGAAAGATCGCCGTATGGAGCTCCGGGTCCGGAGCAGGCGGTACCACGTTGGGCGGCGACGCCGACCGGAGCAGCAACGGGAGCGGGCCGGCGTAGCGCCACGCCGCCCACCGGCACAGCTCGAGCACCTCCGGCGGCGGGCCCGCCGACACCACCTTGGCGAGGGTCCGCAGCGCCGAGCGCTCCGCTTCGGGCTGGATCCCGTCGGCGACGACCCAACCGCGCACGCGCCGTCCGTGCAGCGGGACGCGCACGATCGTCCCGACGCGGACGACGCGGGCGACGTCCTCTGGGACGAGATAGTCGAACGCGCGCGCGACGGCGGGGAGATCAGGTTGGACCCGGCAGACCCGCGGTTCGGCTATGCGAGCGCTTCCGCCGCTTTGCGAAGCATCTCGGCCTCGTTGGTCCGCTCCCACGTGAACGTGGGCTCGCGCCGACCGAAGTGCCCGTACGCGGCGGTTTTCTGGTAGATCGGGCGGCGCAGGTCGAGCCGCTCGATGATCGCCGCCGGCCGCAGGTCGAAGTGCTCCTGGATCAGGGCACCGAGCTTGCGCGGGTCGATCTGGGAAGTGCCGAACGACTCGACCATCACCGAGACCGGACGCGCCACGCCGATCGCGTACGCGACCTGCACCTCGCACCGCTTGGCGATGCCCGCGGCAACCACGTTCTTGGCGACGTTCCGCACCGCATAGGCGGCGGACCGGTCGACTTTTGTGGGGTCCTTGCCGCTGAACGCGCCGCCGCCGTGCCGGGCCATGCCGCCGTAGGTGTCGACGATGATCTTGCGTCCTGTGAGGCCGCAGTCGGCGTGCGGGCCCCCCTTCTCGAAGCTCCCGGTGGGGTTGACGAGCATGTCGAACTCGTCACCTGCGAACTGCTCCGGCAGCAACGGCCGCACCACGTGCTCGACCAACGCCGGCTTGAGCGTCCCGGCGATGCTGAGGCCGGGCTCGTGCTGGGTCGAGATAAGCACGTTGCAGAGCCGCTTCGGGACGTTGTCCTCGTACTCGATCGTCACCTGCGTCTTGCCGTCGGGTCGTACGAACGGGAGCGTGCCGTCCCGCCGGACCTCGGCGAGCCGCTCGGCGAGCCGGTGCGCGAGCCAGATCGGCATCGGCATGAGGTCGGCGGTCTCGTCGCTGGCGTAGCCGAACATCATGCCCTGGTCGCCCGCGCCGACCTCGTCGTAGTGGTCTCCGTCACCGGTCCGGAGCTCGAAGGCCTTGTCGACGCCCTGCGCGATGTCGGACGACTGCTCGTCGATCGAGGTGATCACCGCACACGAGTTGCCGTCGAAGCCGTACGACGCGTCCGTGTAGCCGATCGCCCGAATCGTGTCCCGGACCAGGCGCGGGATGTCGAGATGCGCGTTCGAGCTGATCTCGCCGGCGACGATGGCCATGCCGGTCGTGCACATGCTCTCGCAGGCGACGCGGCTGTACGGGTCCTGCTCGAACATGCCGTCCAGGACGGCGTCGCTGATCTGGTCGCACATCTTGTCGGGATGGCCCTCGGTGACCGACTCCGACGTGAACATGAAACGGCTCACCTTTGCCTCCTTGGTCGCCGTCGCAAGCTCCGGCTCCTGCGGTGCGGTCGGCAAAGCCGCTGTCACCGCGCTCGTTTCGCTCCTGTGGGATCGTCGGCAAGGACCGCCGCGACTCGATCGAGCAGGAGATCCGCCAGCTCGTGCTTGTCGAGCAGGGGCGTCTCCTCCCGAGAACCGGTCGAGTACAGCAGGATTGCCCGGTTCGTGTCGACTTCGAAGCCCGAATCGGCGGCCGACACGTCGTTGGCCACCATCATGTCGACGCGCTTGCCGATCATCTTCTCGGCCGCGTGCTCCTCGACGTGCTCCGTCTCGGCTGCGAACCCGACGAGCAGCTGCCCCGGCTGCTTGCGCTCACCGAGCTCGGCGAGCACGTCGGGCGTGGGCTCGAGCACGACCTCGGGCACCCCGTCGCGCTTCTTCAGCTTCTCGTCCGCGACAGCCTTGGGTCGGAAGTCGGCGACCGCCGCCGCCATGACCACCACGTCCGAGTCGGCGAAGCGCGACAGGACCGCCCGGGCCATGTCCTCGGCGGTGCTCACCCGGTCGATTGCGACCCCGGAGGCATCAGTGAGGCGCCCGATCGTCGTGACGAGTGTGACGGCGGCGCCCCGTCGGGCGGCGCGCTCGGCCACCGCGTACCCCATCTTGCCGGACGAACGGTTCCCGACGAACCGCACCGGGTCGATCGGCTCGCGCGTGCCTCCCGCCGTGACCAGCACGCGCAGCCCGGCGAGGTCGCCCGAGCCTGCGAGCACGCCGGCGGCCGCGGCCACGATGCGCTCGGGCTCGGCGAGGCGGCCAGGGCCGGAGTCGCCACCGGCGAGTCGACCTTCCTCGGGATCGATGACGTGCACGCCCCGGGCGCGCAACACGGCGAGGTTCTCCCGGACGGCGGCGTGCTCCCACATCTCGGCGTGCATCGCCGGGGCGAGCAGGACGGGCGCCTTCGTCGCCAGCAACGTGGCCGTGAGGAGATCGTCGGAGATGCCGTGCGTGTACTTGCCGATGACCTTGGCGGTGGCGGGCGCCACGACGATCAGGTCCGCACTTCGGCCGAGGCGCGTGTGCGGGATCGGATCGGGACCCTCGAAGAGTGACGTGCGCGCTGGTTCCGATGCCAGCGCCGAGAACGTCAACGCACCGATGAAACGCTGCGCGTCGTCGGTGAGCACGGGGCTGACGTACGCGCCGGCGTCCACGAGCCGGCGGCAGACCTCGACGGCCTTGTAGGCGGCGATCCCGCCCGTGACACCGAGCACCACGCGTCGTCCGCGCAAAGCCACGAGGGGATCGACTGGATTCGGCCCGGCCATGGGTGTCGCCCGCGCCTGCTAGGCCTTGTCGGGTTCCTCGGCGTCGGTGAGCAACGCGGCCTCGGCCTCTGCCTCGGCATCTTCCTCGGGAGGCTTCGGGATGGCGCGGATCTTGCCCGCCTCGATCTCCTCCAGCGAGATCGACAGCGGCTTGCGCGAGACCGACGTGACCTGCGGGGGCACGATCTTGCCGAGGCCCTCGCCGAGCTGGTTGTAGTAGTCGTTGATCTCCCGGGCGCGCATGGCGGCCAGCGTGACCAGCGTGAACTTCGAGTCGACGCGGTCCAGGAGGCTCTCGGTCCGAGGCTCCATCAGCGAGGCGCGTCGTTCGGCCATGGTCGTGACCTTCCGGCAGGGATCAGGGGGGCGGTTCGCCCTCCCGGTGAGAGTCCAGGATAGCAGCGACCTCCCGAGCAGCCCGATCAGCGTCGTCGTTCACGACCACGGCGTCGAAACGATCCGCCGCCCGCTCCTCCTCCTCGGCCTGGGCGAGGCGGCGCTCGATGGCGGCGGCGTCGTCCTGACCGCGCTCGAGGAGCCGGCGCCGCTGGTCCTCCCGCGTTGGGGCCTTCACGAAGACGAGCACCGCATTGGGGTACTTCTCGCGCACGGCGAGGGCGCCCTGGACGTCCACCTCGAGGAGGACGTCGTCGCCGGCCGCCAAGTGGTCGTCGACCGGCGCTCGGGGCGTGCCTTTCAGGTCGCCGTACACCTCGAACCACTCGAGGAACCCGCCCTCGTCACGGACCCGCTCGAACTCCCGTTGATCGAGAAACAGGTAGTCCTTGCCGTCGGTCTCACCGGCGCGGCGCGGCCGCGTGGTCGCCGAAACCGAGAACCACAGGCGCGGTTCGAGCTGCAGGAGCTTGCGAACGATCGTCCCCTTGCCGACCCCGGACGGGCCCGCGAGGACCAGCAGGACGCCCAGGGCGTGCCGCCGATCAGCCGAAGCGCTTGAGCAGCGCTTCGCGCTGGTTGCGACCGAGACCGCGCAGGCGTCGGCTCTCGCTGATGTCGAGCTCCTCCATGAGCCGGCGCGCCCGTACCTTGCCGACGCCGGGCAGGGACTCGAGGACGCTCACGACCTTCAGCTTGGCGAGCGTCTCGTCGCCGTCGCTCTGCTCGAACAGCTCGGCCAGGGTCAGCGAGTTCGCCTTGAGCTTCTCCTTCACCTCGGCGCGCTGGCGCCGGGCCACGGCCGCTTTCTCGAGCGCAGCTTGGCGCTGCTCCGGGGTGAGCGAGGGCGGGAGGGGCATCGGGAACGGACCTCCAACTCGGGCGAGCAGACGAGCTCGGTTGGTTCAGGCCGTCACGGACGTCCGCTCCCTGCAGTGCCGCACAGCCCGAGGACGGCGTCAGTATAGGCAGCGGACTTGTGCGATCAACCGGCCGCGTCGATCGCGCGTTAGCGCGTGTGTGCTCGGCGCGCAAGGGGGCTGGCAGCGTCGCGCGTGATCGCGTCGGCGGCGTTCTCGGGGTCGCCGGCGGCGGTGACCGCCCGACCGATGACGAGCCAGTCCGCGCCCTGCCCGAACGCTTCCGCCGGCGTCGCCACCCGGGCCTGGTCGTCCCGGGCCGTTCCGGGGAGCCGAATGCCGGGCACCATCGTCGCGAGGCACGCGGCGCGTGCCTTCACCGCCGCGATCTCGTGCGCCGAGCACACGACGCCGTCGCAGCCGGCGATGGCCGCCGCTTCGAGCCGGGCCTCGAAGGCGGAGACGTCCGTCTCGCTGGTGAGGACGGTCACGGCCAACGCGCGCGGCGACTGGTGCCCACCTTCCCGTGCGCCCTCGGCGAGGCCCGTGACGCCCGCTTCGAGCATGGCGGTGCCGCCCGCCGCCGGGAAGTTCAGGAACTCCACACCACGGCGACCCAGCACGCGGGCCGCCCGTTCGACGGTGGTCGGGATGTCGTAGAGCTTCAGGTCGGCGAAGATGGCCAGCCCGAGCGCGCGCAACCGTTCGAAGATGTCGGGGCCGGCCTCGCCGTACAGTTCCAGCCCCACCTTGGCGATCCCGAACCAGGGCGCCAACCGGCGAGCGACCCGCTCGGCCTCCGCCGCCCCACCGACGTCGAGGGCGAGCGCGAGCCGGTCGCGAACGTCGGTCACGAGGGATCCTCGAGCGCGCCCGTGAGGTCGGCGACTCTCGTGACGCCACGACTCGCGCACCAGCGGACGAGGTCGTCGAGCACGCGCAGGCACGCACGCGGGTCCTGGAAGGTGGCCGTCCCCACGCCGGCCGCGCTCGCTCCCGCGAGGAGCATCTCGACGGCGTCGACCCCGGTCGTGACGCCCCCGGTCCCGATGATCGGCACCCCGGGGTACGCGCGGGCGACGTCGTGCACGGCGCGGAGCGCGACGGGTTTGATGGCGGGGCCCGACAGGCCGCCGCCGCCGGCACCGAGGGCGGGACGGCGGTGCTCGGCGTCCACGACGAGGCCGAGGAGGGTGTTGACCAGCGTGAGGCCGGTGGCGCCCGCGCCCAACGCGGCGGCGGCGATCTCGCGGAGGTCGGTGACGTTGGGCGAGAGCTTCACGAAGACCGGGAGCTCGAGGTCGGCGTCGAGCACCGCGGTCGTCGCCCCGGCCGTGGTTGCTGCCGAGTGCGCGAACATCGTCGACCGGTCCTCCAGGTTCGGACAGCTGACATTGACCTCGACCGCGACAAGCTCCTCTCGCGCCGGCGTGAGCAGTTTCGCGGCCCGACCGAACTCCTCCGTGGAACGGCCCCACACGGATGCGATGACGCGTGCGCCGCGAGCGCGCAGCGCAGGCAGGTCGTCGTCCACCCAGTGCTCGACGCCGGGACCTTGCAGGCCGACGGCGTTGAGCATGCCGGCGGCGGTCATGTGCAAGCGGGGCGGGGGGTTGCCGGGCCACTCGTACGGCGCCAGCGACTTCGTCGTCACCGCGCCGAGACGCGCCGGATCGCATTGGCGCGCCAGCTCGTCGCCGTGGCCGAACGTGCCCGAGGCGGCGACGATCGGGTTTGGCAGCTCGACAGGCCCGAGCTGCACGCGCGTGTCCACCTCCGCGGCTTTGGGACGTCGACGGAGGCGCGCCATCACACCTCGAGCCGGAGCTGGTGGTCCCGGTGGTACTCCTGCAGGGAGCGCACCTGAGGCTCGGTCGCGGCCCACTCGGCCAGGCCCGACGCGACCGCGAGAGCGGCGGCGACCGTGGTGACGCAGGAGACGCGGTGGGCGGTGGCGGCGCGCCTGATGTGATCGCCGTCGCCGGGGCGTGCCGGACGCCCACGCGGGGTGTTGATGACGAGGTCGACCTTTCCCGACGAGATGAGCTCGACCGCGTCCATGCCCGACGCGTCGCTCTCACCCAGCTTCCCGACGACCGCGTCGACGCGAATGCCGTTCGCCTGCAGCGCGTCGGCGGTTCCCGCCGTCGCCACCAGCGAGAACCCGAGCTCGGCGAGGCGGCGGGCGGCGACGAGCCCGGCAGGCTTGTCGCGGTCGGCCAGCGAGAAGAACACGGTGCCTCGCTCCGGCAGCCGGTTCCCGGCCGCCGCCTGGCTCTTGGTGAACGCCAGCCCGAAGGTGCGGTCGATACCCATCACCTCGCCCGTCGAACGCATCTCGGGGCCGAGCAGCGTGTCCACCTCCGGAAAGCGCCCGAACGGCAGCACCGCTTCCTTCACCGCTACGTGGGTACCGTTGCTCCGGCCGGGTGCCGGGAGGGGAACGCCTTCGTCCCGGAGCTCGTCGAGCGTCGTGCCGAGCATCACCCGGGCGGCGAGCTTCGCCAGTGGGGCGCCTGTGGCCTTGCTGACGAACGGGACGGTGCGGCTGGCTCGCGGGTTGGCCTCGATGACCGAGACCTCGCCGTCCTTGACCGCGTACTGCACGTTGAGGAGGCCGCGCACGTCGAGCGCGTCTGCGAGCGCTCGGGTCTGCGCCTCGATCGTCGCGATGACGGGCGCGGCGAGCGTCGGGGGCGGGATCCCGCACGCCGAGTCACCGGAGTGCACGCCCGCCTCCTCGATGTGCTCCATCACCCCGCCGATGACCACCTCCCCGACGCGATCTCGGAGCGCGTCGACATCGACTTCGATCGCGTCTTCGAGGAACCGGTCGATGAGGGCGGGGCGGGTCGCGCTCAAGCCGCCCTCCCGGCCGAGGCTGCCGGTACCCGCCAGCTCCGCCATCGCGGCGTCGAGCCCGTCGGCGTCGTACACGATCTGCATGGCGCGCCCGCCGAGGACGTAGGACGGGCGGACCAGAACCGGGTACCCGATCTCGTCGGCCACCGCCCGCGCGTCGCCCGGGGACGCCGCCGTGCCGCCCTCGGGTTGCGGGATGCCGAGCTGCGTGCACAGCGCGTTGAAACGCTCGCGGTCCTCAGCGAGGTCGATCGACGCCGGGCTCGTCCCCAAGATCGGGACCCCGGCGTCGGCAAGCGTGCGCGCCAGCTTCAACGGGGTCTGCCCCCCGAGGCTGACGATCACGCCCGCGAGCTCGCCCCGCGTGGCGAGCGTCGTACAGATCGCGACAACGTCCTCGCCCGTGAGCGGCTCGAAGAAGAGCCGGTCGCTGGTGTCATAGTCGGTCGAGACCGTCTCGGGGTTGCAGTTGACCATGACGGTCTCGTAGCCGGCGTCCGACAGCGCGAACGCCGCGTGCACGCAGCAGTAGTCGAACTCGACACCCTGGCCGATGCGATTGGGACCGCTGCCGAGGATCACGACGGCCGGCTTCTCGAGCACTGCGACCTCGTCCTCGTCCTCGTACGTCCCGTAGTGGTAGGGCGTCTTCGCCTCGAACTCGGCCGCGCACGTGTCGACGGTCTTGTAGGTGACGCCGACGCCCGCGTTCAGGCGTGCGGCGCGGACGGTCTCCTCGTCGGAGTGCCAGAGGTATGCGAGCTGTGCATCCGAGAATCCGAGTCGCTTCGCCCGGCGCCAGTCGCGACGGGTCGCCTCTCCGAGCGAGATGCTGGCGAGACGCGTCCGCTCCTCGACGATCAGGAGGATCCCGTCGAGAAACCAGGGGTCGATGCCGGTCGCAGCGGTGAGCCGGTCGACGGGCACGCCGCGCCGGAGTGCCGCTTCGAGCGCGAACGGGCGGTCGGGAGTGGCCACGGCGGCGGCGCGCACGAGATCGTCATCGCTCGTGGGGGCGAGGGGCTCCTCGCCCGGGTCGCAGTTCAAGCCGAGGCGTCCCGTCTCGAGCGACCGGATCGCCTTCTGGACCGACTCGGGGAACGTGCGGCCGATGGCCATCGCCTCGCCGACCGACTGCATCATCGTCCCGAGCGTGGCCGTCGCGCCGGGCAGCTTCTCGAATGCCCAGCGCGGGATCTTGGTGACGACGTAGTCGATGGTGGGCTCGAACGATGCCGGGGTCTCGCCCGTGATGTCGTTCATGACCTCGTCGAGGCGGTAGCCGACGGCGAGGCGGGCGGCGATCTTCGCGATCGGGAACCCGGTCGCCTTGCTCGCCAGCGCGCTCGATCGCGATACGCGCGGGTTCATCTCGATGATCTGCTGCCGCCCGTCGGCCGGGTTCACCGCGAACTGGATGTTCGAACCGCCCGTGTCGACGCCGATGCGGCGGATGCACGCGAAAGCGGCGTCGCGCATCCGCTGGTACTCGACGTCGGTCAGGGTCTGCGCCGGAGCGACCGTGATGGAGTCGCCCGTATGCACGCCCATCGGGTCGAGGTTCTCGATGGAGCAGACGACCACGACGTTGTCGGCGTGGTCGCGCATGACCTCGAGCTCGAACTCCTTCCAGCCCACGACCGACTGCTCGATGAGGATCTCGGTGACCGGGCTCGCAGCCAGGCCGCGTTCGGCGATGACGCGCATCTCGTCCGCCGAGTGAGCAACGCCGGTGCCACCGCCGCCGAGGATGAACGACGGGCGCACGATGAGCGGGTAGCGGACGTTCTCGGCGATCTCCATGGCGTCGCCGAGTGTGGTGGCGAGGCCCGACCGCGGCACTGCCAGCCCGATCTCCTCCATCGCGGTCTTGAATTCGTGGCGGTTCTCGGCGACGCGGATCGCGTCGACGCTGGCACCGATGAGCTCGACGCCCGAGCGGTCGAGCACGCCGGCGTCGTGCAACTCGACGGCGAGGTTCAGCGCGGTTTGGCCGCCGAGCGTCGGGAGCAGCGCGTCCGGACGCTCCCGCTCGATAACCCGCGTGAGGGTCGGCGCGTCGAGCGGCTCGACGTACGTCGCCGCCGCGAACTCGGGATCGGTCATGATCGTCGCCGGGTTCGAGTTCACGAGGACGACCCGGTAGCCCTCGGACCGGAGCACCTTGCACGCCTGCGTTCCCGAGTAGTCGAACTCGCACGCCTGACCGATCACGATGGGCCCGCTGCCGACGATGAGGATCGTCTCGAGGTCGTCGCGTCGCGGCACCGGCCTACCCCGCTCCCGACATTGCGGCGCCCGCCATGAGGTTGGTGAACGAGTCGAACAGGTAGGACGCGTCGTGCGGGCCCGGGCCGGCCTCGGGGTGGTACTGGACCCCGAACGCGGGCGCGTCGAGCACGCGGAAGCCCTCGACGACACCGTCGTTGAGGTTGACGTGCGTGACGGCGGCGCCGCGCAGCGTGTCGAGGTCGACGGCGTAGTTGTGGTTCTGGCTGGTGATCTCGACCCGGCCCGTCGACTCGTGACGCACCGGATGGTTGGCGCCGTGATGACCGAAGCGCAGTTTGTACGTCTGCGCGCCGAGCGCGAGCCCGAGGATCTGGTGACCGAGGCAGATGCCGAACACCGGTACCTCACCGAGGAGCCCGGCGACGGTGTCGGCCGCGCCGGCGACCGCGGCAGGGTCGCCGGGCCCGTTGGACAGGAACACGCCGTCCGGCCGCCGGGCGAGCACGTCGGCGGCCGGTGTCGAGGCCGGAACGATCTCGAGGAAACAGCCCACGTCGGCGAGGTGGCGCAGGATGGTCGCTTTGATGCCGAAGTCGTAGGCGACGACATGGAACATGGCGTCGGGATCGCCGGCCGTATACGGCTGCTCGGTCGTGACGCCGGCGACGAGATCACGCCCGTCGGTCGTCGCCGTCGCGGACGCCGCCGCGCGCACCAGGGACTCGTCGGTTCCGAACGCGCCCGGCAGCGCGCCCGCGTCGCGGAGATGACGCGTGAGCCGCCGGGTGTCGATACCGGCGATGCCGGGCACGCGATGGCGGTGCAGGAATTCGTCCAGGCTCTCGGTGGCGCGCCAGTTGCTGGGTCGGCGCGCCAGGTCGCGGACCAGGACACCGGCGCAGAAGGGTCGGCGGCTCTCGACGTCGTCGGGGTTCACGCCGTAGTTCCCGATGTGCGGGTACGTGAAGGTGATCATCTGCCCTGCGTACGAGGGGTCGGTGAGGATCTCCTGGTAACCGGAGAGCGCGGTGTTGAACACGACCTCGCCCGTCGCAACACTCGACTCGGGGACGTAGCCGACGGCCTCGCCTTCGAAGACGGCCCCGTCGGACAGCACGAGGAGCGCGTCGCGGCTCATCGTTGCGCGATGCCGTCGACGACGACCGGCTCGCCACGCAGGATCGTGTGACGTACGCGGCCCGTGAGCTTTCGGCCGGCGTAGGGTGTGTTGCGCGACCGGCTGGCGAGCCGGGTCGGGTCGACCACCCAGCGGACGGCGGGGTCCACGACGCAGAGGTTGGCGGGCCGGCCCGGCTCGACCGGCCCTCCGTGGGCGTCGAGCCCCGCGATCGCCGCCGGCTGCCACGAGAGGCACGCCAGCGCGCCGACGAGGTCGAGCACGCCCGGGTCGACGAGCTCGCTGAGCGTGAGCGCGAACGCGGTCTCGAGGCCGAGCATCCCCGGCGGCGCCTCCTCGAACGGGCGCTCCTTGGCCTCGGGCACGTGGGGCGCGTGGTCGGTCGCGATGGCGTCGATCGTGCCGTCGGCGAGCGCCGCCCTCACCGCCGCCACGTCGGCCTCGGTGCGGAGGGGCGGGTGGACCTTGAACGCGGGGTCGAACGTCCGGCACTCGGCGTCGGTGAGCGTGAAGTGGTGCGGCGCGACCTCGGCCGTAACCGGGACACCCCGGGATTTCGCCTCGCGCACGAGTTCGAGGGCGGCGGCGGTCGACAGGTGGAGGAAGTGGACGGGCGTCCCCGTGAGCTCGGCGAGCAACACGTCGCGGGCGACCACGGCGGCCTCGGCCGCTTCCGGCCGGCCCGGGATCCCGAGTCGGCTGGACCACGCGCCTTCGTGCATGTGGCCGCCGGCCGAGAGTGTCGGGTCTTCGGCGTGCTGGGCGACCAGGGCGCCGGGCAGCGCACCCGCGTACTCGAGGGCTCGCCGCATGACGCCGGCATCGGCGACACACGTCCCGTCGTCGGTGAAGATGCGGACCCCGAGCGCGTGCAGCTCCCCCATCGGCGCGAGCTCCTCGCCGCGACGACCCTTGGTGATGCAGCCCGCCGACGCGACGTCGCACGTGGCTTCGCGGCCCGAGGCGAGCACCGACGCGACGACAGCGGCGTCGTCGAGGGGCGGCTCGGTGTTCGGCATGGCGACGACGGCTGTGAAGCCGCCGAGGGCGGCGGCGCGGGCGCCGGTTTCGATCGTCTCCGCCTCCTCGTCGCCGGGCTCGCGCAGGTGCGCGTGCAGGTCGACGAGCCCGGGCACGACGAGGCAGCCGGCGGCATCGAGCACGGGCGCGCCTTCGACACGCCGTCCCACGCCGGCCACGACGCCGCCTTGGACGAGGACGTCCGCGACGCGGTCGCCGGTTTCGTCGACGACGCGTCCGCCTCTGATCACGAACTCGTCCGGACGGTCAGGCAACCGGACCTCCGGAGCCGAGCAGCGACCACAGGACCGCCATTCGCACGGCGACCCCGTTGGCGACCTGTTCCGTGATGATCGACGCGGGGCCGTCGGCGACCTCGGCCGCGATCTCGACTCCGCGATTCATCGGGCCCGGGTGCATGACAACCGTGTCCGGCTTGAGGCGCGCGGCGCGCGCCGCATTCAGCCCGTAGCGGCTCGTGTACTCGCGTAGCGACGGCAGGAGCGCGGACCCGAGGCGTTCGCGCTGGATGCGCAGCAGGTACACGACGTCGAGCTCGGGCAGCGCGTCGTCCAGGTCCGTGGTCGCGCGCGCCGGCCAGCCTTTGAGCGATTCGGGGAGCAGCGTCGGCGGTCCGACCACCGTGACGTCGGCGCCGACGGCAGCGAACGCCTTCACGCCGCTGCGGGCGACGCGCGAGTGACGGACGTCGCCGACGATGCCCACCCGGAGCCCGCGGAAGGCGTCGGTGCCGAGTCGGCGGCGCAGCGTGAGGAGGTCGAGCAGAGCCTGGGTCGGGTGCTCGTGGCGGCCGTCGCCGGCGTTGACGACGGCGGCGTCGATCCACGACGCGATCCGGTGCGGCGCGCCGGCGCACCCGTGGCGCACCACGATCGCGTCGACGCCCATCGCCTCTATGGTGCGGACGGTGTCGAGGAGGCTCTCGCCCTTCCCGACCGCGGAATTCGACGCGGTGAACGACATCGTGTCGGCCGTCAGGCGCTTGGCGGCGGTCTCGAACGACAGGCGGGTGCGAGTCGAGTCCTCGTAGAAGAGCGTCACGACCGTCTTCCCGCGCAGCGCCGGGATCTTGGGGATGTCGCGCCGCGTCACCTCGACGAACGACTCCGACAGGTCGAGCAGCTCGCCGATGCCGTCGGCGCCGAGGTCGTCGATCGAGAGCAGGTCGTTCACGTCTCGGGCCCCCAGATGTCGATCCCGTCGTCGCCCTCGTCGACCCCGTGCAGGCGGACCCGCACGTCCTCGGCGACCTTGGTGGGCAGGTTCTTGCCCACGTAGTCGGCGCGGATGGGGAGCTCGCGATGACCCCGGTCGACGAGGACCGCCAGTTGCACCGCCCGGGGACGGCCGAGCTCGGTGATCGCTTCGAGTGCGGCTCGCGCGGTCCGGCCGGTGAAGAGCACGTCGTCGACCAGGACCACGACCCGGCCGGTGACGTCGACGGGCACCTCGGTCGGGCCGAGCGGTTGGATCCGCCGCAGGCCGATGTCGTCTCGGTAGAACGCCACGTCGATCGCGCCCACAGGGACGTGCACGCCCTCGAACCGCTCGATCGCTTCGGCGAGGCGGTGGGCGACGGCGACGCCCCGCGTGTACAGGCCGATGAGCACGACGTCGGTCGCGCCGTGATTCCGCTCGACGATCTCGTGGGCGATACGGGTGTGGGCGCGGCGCAGGTCGTCGGCGTCGAAGACCTTCGCGCGCAGAGAAAACAAATGGCCCCCGGAGGGGGCCACTGGGTTCGTGCCTAGGTTGTCGTCGTCGCCCGGGAGGTCCCCCCCGCCGGCGATGGGCGCGGTCATGGCGTCTCAATCCTCCGTGGGAACCTCGCAGGATCCCCTTCACGGCCTTGGCCATGCTAGCACCTGTGCGCGCCGAGCCGTCTTCATGGAATCGCCGCTCTGTGCGGGCATCGAAGGCAGGTGGCGACAGACGGCGCGGGATCGTGTAGGAACTACGGTCGAGCCGGCCGACAGGAGTGACTCGTGGCAGAGTTTCCACCGCTGACGCACGTGGCAGTGACCGTGCGCGACCTGTCCGTGAGTGTGCCGTGGTACGAGGCGCTGTTCGATGCGAAGCCGGTGCTGGACGAGGATACGGACCCCGACTTCCATCACACCGTCTACATGCTCGGCAACGGCACGCTCTTCGGAGTCCACCAGCACAAGACGCCCCCACCCGGCGAGACCTTCAGCGAGTACCGGGTTGGCCTCGACCACGTCAGCTTCGGCTGCGCAAACCGCGGGGAGCTCGAGCAGTGGGAACGTCGCCTCGACGAGCTCGGCATTCAGCACGGTGGGATCAAGGACGCGACGTACGGCTCAGGCGTGAGCTTTCGTGACCCCGACGGCGTCGCACTCGAGTTCTTCGCCCCACCAAGCTGAGCTCAGCCTGTCCGGTAGAGCTCGTCGTAGTGGTGATACACGGGTTCACCCTCGATGACCTCGAGGAGCTTCCTCGCCCAAGCCTTGGTCTCGGGTCGCTCGTTGTTGCGCGCGGCTTCCTCGGCGGCCGACACATCGGGTTCCACGACCGCGAACTCGGCGATGATCAGGTAGTGGCCTTGGTTGTCGCGGTCCGCGAGCACATGAGTCCCCACGTACCCCATGATGTCCGTGTCCGCTTGCTCCCTGTCCCAGTTCACAAGGAGCTGCACGAGACCGTCCGGGTCGTCGGAGCGGACTGAGATCGTCTGCGTGAAGTTCACGAGTTCTTCCGTGCGCGCGGCGCACGCTCGTCCGCGATTCTTCGCTGCAGCTCTGACATGCCAGCCCGCTCGAAGGCGCCCGCCGAGCCATTCACGAGGGCTTCGGGCGACTTCTCGGGTACGCGCAGCGCCGAGCGGGCCTCGCTAACGGGCCAGTTCGCTATTTCGTGGTAATCGACTTCGAAGAGGTCGGTGCCGTAGCTCTCGCTCACAGCCTTGCCTCGCCGAATGGCATCTGCGATTCGGCGGTGCATGCCGGGCGCCTGGATATTGCGTTCCCGAACGTCCCGCTCGAAGAAGCCGGTATCCGCGATGTAGCCGGTCTCGAAAAGCCCGATCAGCGTCGCGAGCCAGGCGAATCCCTTGGGGTCCGGGTCGGCGCGTCCGATGAACGCGAACACCTCCAGCTCACCCTTGAGGTTGGTCCCGTAGTCAGCGAGCACGTGGACGAAATCGTGCTGCGCGAGGTAGGCGGAGGCGCCTGTCGCGGTGCCGGGCAGCGCGAAACCCCGGCTGTCATACAACTCCCACACGGCCCGACCGAGCGATCCCTCAGGCAGCTCGCGCAAGGCTTCCCAGCGCGCCTCGAGCTCGGGATCGAGTTCCGCCGCGGCAAAAGGGCCCGGCACCTCCCCCGCCGACCGGAGCTCGGCCGTGTCGGCTCGGCGAACGTGCTCGGTGAACCCGCTGCGCTGCAAGTCCATCCATGCCAGTCCGAACGCCCCCTGCGCGTAGCGGCGGGCGACGCGCACGAACCGATCATCGACCCCGAGCACCTGCGCGTATCTCGCCACGCGCAACGCCACCTCTGTCGGAAGCGGCCGCAGGACGAGCTCCCCGAGGACCATGTGGTGGATGATGCGCTGGCGGAAACGCTGGTCGCGGCCCTCCAGGACACCCGCCATCTCCTCGGGCCCCAGAGGCTCCAGGTGGTGGTAGTCGACCTCGACTTGAGTAAGGGCGCTGGCGATCGCCTCGAGGAGCGCAGCCTGCACATCGGTCAAGCCACCGTCGGGCGCAACTGCAGTCGCAATGCCCCTCGCCACCTGGATGACCTCTTCGGCCTCATCCTCATCAAGACCGAGGCGGTGGTTGGATGGCGAACGAGCTGCGGCCGCTTCCATTCGCGCATGATAGGCGGCCCTCTACAGAGCCCTGCCTGTCAAGTCACACCGCATTCTCGGCGGTTGGGGTCATGACCGGCTCGAAGGCATCTCACGCTCTGCCCACCGTATGCTCACGCAGTGCCTCAGTACATCGACCGCCATGACCTGCCCGGAGCCGCTCCGGAGGAGGTCGCCGACGCGCACACCCGGGACGTCGAAGTTGAAGAGAAGCATGGCGTGCGTTTCCACACGTACTGGTTCGATCCGGACAACGGTTCGGTGTTCTGCCTCGCCGAAGGGCCGAGCAAGCAGGCTCTCGAGGAGGTGCATCAGGAAGCGCATGGTCTCCTGGCTGGGACGATCCTCGAGATCACTCCGAACGTGCCGCTGAACGAGTTGCTCGGCAGTCGGCCGGAGTTTTCGCTCGGGACGCCGTACGCCGCGCCGGCGATGCGAGCGATCCTGTTCACCGACCTCGCGGGGTCCGTCGAGCAAACTTCCCGGCTCGGAGATGACGGGCACTTTGAGGTCCTGCGCGTTCACAACAAGATCGTGCGCGACGAGCTCGCGATCCATGCCGGGCGCGAGGTCAAGCACACGGGCGACGGAATCATGGCGGCGTTCACTTCCGTCGCTTCGGCCGTGGCCTTCGCGGTCGGAGCGCAGCGAGGCTTCCGTGAGCACAACCAGTCGGGGGCGGTTCCTCTCGATGTCAAGATCGGCATCAGCGCTGGCGAGCCGGTCACAGATGACAGTGACGACCTGTTCGGCGCGGCCGTGCAACTGGCGGCCCGGCTTTGTGATTTCGCGTCGGCGGGCGAGATCGTGGCGTCTGTTGCGGTGCGGGAATTGTCCGTCGGGAAGCAGTTCCGCTTCGACGATGCAGGCCTCGTGGAGCTGAAGGGGCTGCCAGACCCCGTGACCGCGTATCGCGTGTCCTGGCGCGACGACGATTAGGTCTGGATCACTGCGCCGCGCATTCCGCTGTGTGCCTGCGATCAGCCGAGCAGGGTCTCCACGAGGTCGTTCTCGAACCAGGTGAGCCAGCCGTACACGGCGTGCGCAGCGGCCTCGGGGTCGGACGGATCGAGGGTCTCGGCCTCGACGTCCTCGGTGACGCCCAGCCGGGTGCCGAGTGTGAGGCGAGCGTCGTTGATGACGCTCAGCCATGCATCGACCTCTTCGGGGGCGAGCTCGACCTCGCTGTGACCGCGCCTGGTCGTGGCGCGGTCCAGCGTCGCCGAGACGAGCTCGAGAGCGGCGAGCCGCGATTGCAGCAGCTCGGGATGCACGAGCTCCTGCCACTCCTGCTCGGCGCTCTCCTCGGTCGGATCCAGGTACGCGGACGGGAAGAGCCGGTTGTGAACCGGGTCGTCCTTGGAAGAGGGCTCCGCGAGCGCGCCGCGGACTTCGTCGGGGATCGTGCGCAGGAGCTCCACCTCGTTCGACTCGAGCGTGACCACGACCGCATCGCCGCGGCGGTCGACCTGCGGGCTCACGACGGGTGCTCCATGGTCGCCCAGAGCCCGTGCGCGTGCAGGCGGGCGACGTCGGCCTCGGCCTTCTCGCGCGTCCCCTCCGACACCGCCGCCTTGCCTTCGTGGTGCACCTGCAGCATGAGCCGCGTGGCCTTCTCGCGGGAATAGCCGAACAGCTTCTGGAACACGTAGACGACGTAGCTCATGAGGTTCACGGGGTCGTTCCACACGATCACAATCCACGGGCGGTCGGTCCCGATCGCCTCGTCGGTGAGCGGCTCCTCGACCTCGAGGGGCGCGGTGCTCATGAAGCCGGCTGCTCGGGCGTCTCGGGCGCCTGTCCCCGTAGGTCCTCGGCGATGCGGCCCAGCATCCCGTTCACGAACCGACCCGAGTCCTTCGTCGAATACTGCTTCGCCAACTCGACGGCCTCGCTGATGACGACACCGGTCGGCAGCTGCGGCTGCCAGCCGAGCTCGTAGCAGCCGATGCGGAGCAAGGCGCGATCCACGAGCGGCATGCGCTCGAGCGCCCAGTGTTCGGAGACCTTGCGCAGGATCACGTCGACCTCGTCGCGATGCGCCTCCACCCCGCGCACGATCGCCTCCGCGTACTCGTCGGGCGGCGCCGGCAGCTCGCTGAGCAACTCGTCCGCGTCGAGGCCGCGCACGTCGGCCTCATAGCAGAGGCTCAGGGCTCGCTCCCGAGCCTCGCGTCTGGTGGGCATCGCCGATCTCGCCCGTCACGCGCGGGCGAGGTACTCCCCCGTTCGGGTATCGACCTTGATCCGCCCGCCCGGCTCGACGAACAGGGGCACCTGCACCACGAGCCCCGTCTCCAACGTCGCCGGTTTGCGGGCGCCCGACACGCGATCGCCCTGCACGCCCGGCTCGGTCTGGGTGACCGTGAGCTCGACCGCGGCCGGCAGCTCGATCCCGATGACGCGCTCCCGGTACGTGGGCAGGACGGCCGTGTCGCCTTCTTTCAGGTAGCGGACGGCTTGGCCGAGCTCGCCGGCGTCCACCGGCAGCTGCTCGTAGCTGTCGCTGTCCATGAACACGTACTGGCTGCCCTCGCGGTACAGGTATTGCATCTCACGCTTGTCGATGACGGCGAGTGGGACCTTCTCGTCGGCTCGGAACGTCTTGTCGACGACCGCGCCGGTACGGAGGTTCTTGAGCTTGGTACGGACGAACGCCCCGCCCTTGCCCGGTTTGACGTGCTGGAACTCGACAACAGTGACGAGGCCCTCGGGGAGATCGAGCGCCATGCCGTTCTTCAGGTCGTTGGTGGAGACGCTCACAACAAGAAGTCCTTGGAGAATCGGGTGAGCACGTCCGCGCCATCGTCGGTGACGACCACGGTGTCCTCGATGCGCACTCCGCCCACGCCGGGCAGGTAGACGCCGGGCTCGACGGTCACGACGTAGCCGGAAGCCAACGTATCACGGGCCGTCGCGGCGACCCGCGGCGCCTCGTGGATCTCGAGGCCGACACCGTGTCCGGTCCCGTGCACGAATGCATCGCCCCAACCGGCAGCGTCGATCACGTCGCGACACGCCTTGTCGACCCGAGCGCAATCGACGCCCGCGCTCACCGCGTCCCGCCCGAACTGCTGCGCGTCACGCACGACCTCGTACACGTGTCGGGCCTCCCGCCCCGGGTCGCCGACGCTGAGCGTGCGCGTCATGTCGGAGCAGTAACCGTCGACGACGCAGCCGAAATCGATCACGACCGGCTCGCCCGCCTCGATCGAGCGATCCGAGGGACGGGCGTGGGGCTTGGCCCCGTTGGGCCCGGAGGCGACGATCGGGTCGAAGCTCGTGCCGGCCGCGCCGCGGTCACGCATCTCGAGCTCGAGCCAGAGCGCGACGTCCCGTTCGGTCGGCCGGTCGGCGAGGCGCGGTGCGACCACGGCGAGGGCGTCGTCCGCGATCGCGCAGGCGGCCTGGATGCGTGCGACCTCGGCCGGCTCCTTCACGCGCCGCAGGTCTTCCACGAGGTGCTCCGTCGCCACGAGCTCGCCGTCGGGGAACCACTCGCCCGCGAAGGCCCGTTGCTGCGCCCACGTGACGCCGTG
Organism: Actinomycetota bacterium; assembly: GCA_046724435.1. Lineage (GTDB taxonomy): Bacteria > Actinomycetota > Acidimicrobiia > IMCC26256 > JACDBD01 > JALZAA01. The sequence goes on along the minus strand of JBKOWN010000070.1, from coordinate 17,255 downwards.
CGCCTCCAGACCCAGCCGTCGATAGCCGCCGGCGGCCTCGCTCATCACTTCGCGCTGCGCCGCCTGCGACACCCGCACCTCGATGCGGGCCTCCACGCCCGCCGCCGTCAACTGCTCGGCGGCCTGCTCGGCGTAGCGACCGTCAGTGACGAAGACGAGCGCGTCCGGCTCCACGACGACCATCGCCGCGCTGCCGGTGAATCCCGTGAGGTAGGTGACGTTCGGCAGCCGGGTGACGAGGAGGGCGTCGATGCCAGCCGGCTCGAAGCGACCGCGCAGCCGTTCGGCGCGCGCCGCGACGTCCATCGGGGGCAGCTGCGCGAGCGCGGCGGTCACCCCGCGTCCTTCAGGAGCGCGACCGCTGCCTCGAGAGCGAGGCGGTACCCGACACGGCCGAAGCCTGCCACCGTCCCGGTGACGACCGGAGCGACGACCGAAGTACGCCGCCACGATTCGCGGGCGGACGGGTTCGAGAGATGAAGCTCGATCTTCGGCCCATCGAACGCGGCGAGGGCATCTGCGATCGCGTACGAGTAGTGCGTGAACGCGCCCGGGTTGATGACGATCGCCGCGTGCCCTTCGCGCGCGTCCTGCACCGCGTCGACGATGTCGCCCTCGTGATTGGACTGGACGTGGTCGAGCGAATGGCCGTTCACTTCCGCCACCGCACGCGCGTCACCGACGAGCTCGTCGAGCGTGTCGTGCCCGTAGATCTCGGGCTCGCGATCTCCGAGCAGGTTCAGGTTCGGGCCCGACACGAGCAGAATCGACGCCATTGCGCGCTCAGCCTTCCACGCCGACGGCTTCGAACGCGCTCTCGAGCGCGGGGGCGGGCGGGTCGTCGACGCGCTCGAACCCGCTCGGGCCCGGCAGGACGAAGGTGAGGCCGCCTCTCGCCTTCTTGTCGCGACGCATCAGCTCGAGCAGTTTCGACGCCTCGACACCCTCCGGCGCACGGCCGGGCAGACCGAGCGCGGACACGATTCGACGGTGCCGCTCGGCAGCCGCGGCGTCGATGCGGCCCAGCGCGGCCGCCAGCCGGCCGGCGAACACCAACCCGACGGCGACCGCCTCGCCGTGCAGCAGCTCGCCGTACTCGCCCGAAGCCTCGAGGGCGTGGGCGAGCGTGTGCCCGTAGTTCAGGACGGCGCGCACGCCGGTGTGCTCCTCGGGGTCACGCGCGACGACATCGGCCTTGAGTTGGACGCAGCGGTACACGAGCTCCGTCAGTCCATCGACGTCGCGCCGACGAATGACCTCGGGGCCCGCTTCCACGAGGTCGGTCAGCTCGCTGGGGTCTCGGCTCAGCAGCGCGATCAACGCGTACTTCGCCACCTCCCCGAGCCCGGACCGGTATTCCCGTTCCGGCAGGGTGCGGAGCGTGTCGATGTCGGCAACGACTGAGGTCGGCTGGTGGAACGACCCGATCAGGTTCTTGCCTTCCGGCAGGTTCACGCCCGTCTTGCCCCCGACGGCGGCGTCTATCTGCGCGAGCAATGTCGTCGGCACCTGCACGACGGCCACGCCTCGGTGGTAGACGGCGGCGGTGAAACCAGCCACGTCGCCGACGACACCACCGCCGAGCGCGACGACGACGTCGTCGCGCAGCAGGCCCCAACCCGCGAGGTCGCGGGCGACCCGTTCGACGGTGGCGAGCGTCTTGGCCGGCTCCCCCTCTCCGATTAAGAACAGCTCGGTGTTCCCGGCGGCGCGGCGCACGGCGTCGGCATGGTGCTCGGCGACCGTTGCCTGACTCACCACAGCGACGCGGCGGCGACCGGCGAGCAACGCACCGAGCTCACTCAGCGCGCCCGAGCCAACGATGACGTCGTAGGGCGCGTCGAGTCGAACGGTGACTCGCTTCACCGTCGGTACACCTCGAGCACGGCGTCGACGACCTCGTGAACGGTGAGGCCGTCGGTGTCGACCAACGCGTCGGCGGCGGCCTCGTAGGCGGCCGCGCGCACGACCGCGAGCCGCTCGAGCGTCGCGGTGCCGCGTCCGTCGAGGAGCGGCCGCCCGGAGCCGGTCTTGACCCGCGCCATGAGCGTCGCCGGCGTGGCTTGGAGCCACACCACGAAGCCCGAGCGCTGGAGGCGGCGGCGGTTGTCGGCGTCGACGACGGCACCGCCTCCGCATGCGATCACCGCCGGGGCCGGCGTCGCGCACGCGTCGACCACCGCCTGGTGCTCGAGCTCACGGAACCGAGCTTCGCCGTCGCGGGCGAACAACTCGGCGACCGATATCCCGGTGTTCGCCTCGACGACGTCGTCCGTGTCCACGAACGGTCGGGCGAGCCGGGTGGCGCAGGCGGCGCCGGCGGTGCTCTTGCCCGCTCCCATCAGCCCGACCAGAACGAGATGCCGGCGGGCGCCGTCGTCGTTCATGTCGTTCGCAGCGACGCGACGTACCCGGCGTGATTGCGCAGCAGCTCGTCGAGGGAGTCACCGCCGAATTTGCGCAGGGCTTCCGACGCGAGGACCAGCGCGACCATGGTCTCGGCCACGACGCCGGACGCCGGGAGCGCGGTCACGTCCGTTCGCTCCTTGAACGAGACCGTCTCCTCTTTCGTCTCGACGTCGACGGTGCGCAGGACCGGTCGATTGAGCGTGGACAGCGGCTTCATCCCGACGCGCGCGACGAGGGGACTCCCCGTCGTCATCCCACCCTCGACGCCTCCGGCGCGGCTCGACCCACGCTCGTAACGCTCGTCGTCCTCGCTCCACAGGATCTCGTCGTGCGCTTCGCTCCCCCGGCGCGCGACGCCGGCGAATCCGTCGCCGATCTCGACACCCTTCATGGCCTGGATGCTCATGAGCGCCTGAGCGATCAGGCCGTCGACGCGGCGATCCCAGTGCACGTGCGAGCCGAGGCCGGGTGGCACGCCGTAGCCGAGCACCTCGACCACACCACCCAGGGAGTCGCCCGCCTTCGCGGCCGCTTCGATCTCCGTGACCATCGCCGCTTCGGCCTCGGGATCGAAGCAGCGCACGGGCGACTCGTCGACGCGCGGCAGGTCGGCGGGGACGGGCCGCCGGTCCTCCGCCGCTCGGACGGTGCCCAGCTGGATCACGTGGCTGACGACCTCGGTTCCGAGGTGCGACAGCAGCGCCTTGGCGAGAGACCCGGCGGCGACGCGCGCCGCGGTCTCGCGCGCGCTCGCCCGCTCGAGCACGTTGCGGGCGTCGTCGAAGCCGTACTTCTGCATGCCGACGAGGTCGGCGTGCCCGGGCCGCGGCTGGCGCAGTGGCTTCTCGGTGACGCCGGGCGCGGGCGACATCTCCTCCTGCCACTTCGGCCACTCGGTGTTGTGGATCACGAGGGACACCGGGGATCCGAGCGTGCGGCCGTGCCGGACGCCGCCGGTGAACTCGACGTCGTCGCGCTCGAACCGCATGCGGGGGCCGCGCCCGAAGCCGAGACGGCGCCGCGCCAGCTCGGCCGCGATCTCGTCGATGGTGATGGGCAAGCCGGCAGGAAGCCCCTCGACCACGACCGCCAGGGCCGGGCCGTGCGACTCCCCCGCGGTCAGGTAGCGCAGCAATTTGCCTCCGTTTTCCCTGCTCAGCGTATCGGCCGCCGGTTCGGCAGCCGCGGAAGTTGTGCGGTCAGCCGCGGTACCAGCGCAAGATGACGTCGCCCCAGAGCAGCACGACCAGCGTCCCGAACGCGAGAAACGGTCCGAACGGCAAGTGGTCCTTTCGCCCGCGGTGACGAAGGACGATGAGGGCGAGCCCGACCACCGCGCCGGCGAGGAAACCGCAGAACAGCCCGAGGACGAGCTCGCTCCAGCCGAGCCAACCGAGGACGAGTCCGAGCACGAAGGCGAGCTTCACGTCGCCGAAGCCCATGCTGCGCGGCGACACGAGATGCAACACGCCCAGCGCCGCCATGGCGATCACACCACCGAGGACCGCGCGAGCGAACGCAGCCCAGGCGTCGTCCCCGACCGCGGCCAGAGCAAGGAGCGCCACGGTGGCGATCGCCAGCGGGTACACGATCCGGTTCGGCAAGAGGAAGTGCTCGAGGTCGATGACCGACAACGCGACGAGCCCGGCCGCGAGCGCAAGGAACGCGGGCAGCACCCACGAATCGTGGTACCGAACGGCCAGTCCGACGAAGAGCGCGACGGTGACTCCCGCGAGCACCGCCGCCCGGGCCGGATTGAAGTCACGGCGGCTCCACCCGTTCAACGGCTCCCGCCGCGGCACCCGCTCGACGACGACTTCGAGGCCGAGCCCGGCAAGGAGGCCGGCGACGGCGCACGCCGCCACGTCTACCGCGGTCACGGGTCGGCCGACGCGGCGGCCCGCATGACGTCGAGCGGTGGCGTGACGCCGGTCCACAGCGTGAAGGACAGCGCGCCCTGGTGCACGAGCATGTCGAGACCGCCAACGGCTCGGAGTCCGCGCGCGCGGGACTCACGCAACAACGGCGTTTCGCTCGGATACACGATGTCGAAGACGAACTGACCCGCGTGGAGCTGCGCCGTGTCGAAGGGCGGGGCCTCACCGTGCATCCCGAGCGGCGTTGCGTTCACGACAACCTCGAAGCCCTCCACGGACAGCTCGTCGAGGCGGACGGCGACCGCGCCGGGGGCCAGCGAGGCCGCGTCGCGTGCCGCCTCCGGACGGCGGGCGGCGACCGTCACACGCGCTCCCACGCGCCCGACGGCGTGCGTGATCGCCCGCCCTGCGCCACCGGCCCCGAGAACGAGAACGCGCCGGCCCGCGACCGTGATTCCCTCGTCGTCGAGGGCGCGCAGGAAGCCGCCACCGTCGGTGGAGTGACCGGCGAGCGCCCCGTCCCCGTTCACGACCGTGTTGACGGCCCCGAGCGCGGCCGCTTCGGACGACAGGTCGTCGCACGCCGCCGCCGCGTCGTCCTTGTGCGGCATGGTGACGTTCAGGCCGGCGATGCCCAGCGTCGCCACCGCCCGGACCGCGGCCCCGCCTCCACCGCGAGGGACGGGGAACGCGACATACACCCAGTCGAGCCCCAACGCGTCGAACGCGGCGTTGTGCATCGCCGGCGACCTCGAATGCCCGACGGGGTCTCCGATCACGGCGACAACGCGGGTGGCGCCCGTGATCGCGCGTCCGCCATTCACAGCAGGCCCTTCTGGCGGGCCTCCTCGACGTTCCGGTTGTGCTCCTCTTCGGTGGTTGCGAACTTGTGCTTCCCGTTCTTGTCGCTGAGCACGTAATAGAGGTAGGGCACCGGCGCCGGGTTCTGGGCCGCCCCCAGCGACTTCACCGTGACGCTCGAGATGGGTGTGGGAGGCAAGCCCGCGACCTTGTAGGTGTTGTATGGCGAGTCGAGTGCGAGATCGGCCGCGGTCGGTGACGCGTTGCACCCACCCTTCGCGAAGCACACGGTGGCGTCGATCTGCAGCGGCCTCCCTGCCGCAAGGCGGTTGTGGATCACGGCCGAGATCAGCGGCCGGTCCTCGTCGAGCTTCGCCTCCCGCTCGATGAGCGACGCCGCCACGACCGTCTGGTACGGGCTCAGCCCGGCCGCGTTCGGCCCCGAGAGCCCGATCGCGTCGGCGTTCCGATCGAACGCCGACACGAGCCGCGTGAGGATCTGCTGGTCGGTCTCGTTCTTCGAGACGAAATAGGTGTCGGGGAAGATCAGCCCTTCGAGCGACGTCACCTCGGGCGGCTGGTACTTCGAGCGAACAGCACCCGACTGCGCGACCTGGAGGAACGCCTCGCTGCTATGGCCCTGGAGCATGCCGATTCGGCCGGCGACCTCGGCCAGCGTGAGCCCGGGCGGCACGACGAGCCGGAACTGAGGCCCCTTCGCCGGCCCGGACTTGAGGAGCCCGACGGCGTCGCGGACACCGATGTTCTCTCGCATCGTGTAGCGACCGGGATGGAACGGCCCGGCACGAGTGACTCCGACGTAGATCTGGAACGCCTGCGAGGAGCCGATCACGCCCTTGTTCTCCAGGAGGTCGCCGATGGCGGCGTTGCCGGTTCGGCGCGGGATGTCGACGTTGACGCGCTTGCCCGCGCCCCCCGGTGGGTTCAGCTGGTACAGGAACCAACCACCCGCGCCCAGGACCAGGAGGATGGGCACGAGCACGATCGCCAGCGCGATGAGCGTGCGCCGGCGACGGCGGCGGGTGTGCACCCTCCTGGTGTCGTCGGGCACGGTGGCATCCGCCGGCGCCGGCTCCTCGTCGTCGAAGCTCTCGCCCCAGAGCTCGTCGTCGTCCTCCTCCGGGCGTTGACGTACTGGTTGGGTCGTCGGCGCCGGTGTGGGCACCCGAGGCTGCTTCGGACCACCGTCCCGGTCCACCCCGCGGGGCGGCTCCGGTCCGTCGTCGTCGAACGGGCTCACGAACGCGCCTCGAGATACGACTGCAGCATCACGGTGGCGGCGGCGGAGTCGACGGTCCGCCGGCGGGCGCGGCGTGGCACGCGTGCCTCGCGCATGCCCTGTTCGGCGATCACCGTCGTGAGCCTTTCATCGTGGGTTTCCACTGTGACTTCTTCGCCCGCCAGCGCCCGGAGCGCGTCGACCTCCCCGAGGACCGCCCTCGCGGCAGGACCGGTGTCGCCGGAGAGCGAGAGAGGGAGCCCGACCACGACGCGGGAGGCGCCAGCTTCGCGCGCCTGGGCCAGGATCGTCTGATGGTCGACCGCAGGATCACCGCTTCGCTCGATCACAGCGTGTGGGGTCGCGACCCGCCCATCGGGATCGGAGATCGCCAGTCCGATGCGGCGCGAGCCGAGATCGACGCCGAGGACCCGTCCCATGTGCTCCCGCTCCGCCGTCAGCGCGACGCGCTGGCGACGGCCTCGGTGGCCTGCTGGCGGACGAGGCCGAGGGCCTCGTCGACTTCGCCGACGTTGGGACCGCCACCGGAGACGACGTCGGCGTTCTTGGCCGTCCCCCCGCCGAGCGCCTTGGCCGCCTTCGCCGCGAGGTCGGCCGCCGAGATGCCCTGGTCCACGAGCTCCTTCGTCACCGCAACCGCGATACCCGCCTTCTTCTCGTCGGGCGCCAGGCCCACGAGCGCGACGATCCCGGAGCCGAGGGCGTCGCGGGTGGCGAGGGCGAGACGCCGGAGCTCGCCGGGGTCGAGCCCGTCGCGCCGGGTGGCGACGATGCCGTCGGATGCGCTCGCCGCCAGGGCGGTCGCCTCGACCACCGCCTCTCGGGCGCGGGTGGCTTCAGCCTCGTCCCGCAGCGTCTTCAGCTGCTGCTGGAGCTGCTCGATGCGATCGGGCAGCTCGGCCGGCGCGACCTTCAGGGTCTCGGCGGCGCGGCGCAGCTGACGCTCCTCGTCGTGGATGCGGTCGATGGCCACGTCGCCCGTCACCGCCTCGATCCGCCGAAGGTTCGCGCCAATCGATTGTTCGTTGACGATCTTGATCGGCCCGATGAACCCGAGTGCATGGACATGGGTGCCGCCGCACAGCTCGACCGAGTGGTCACCGGCTTCGAGCACGCGCACGAGGTCTCCGTATTTGTCACCGAAGAACGCGATCGCTCCGATCGCCTCGGCGTGCTCGCGGGTCGTCTCGTAGTGGCGGACGGGCGCGTCGGTGATGATCTCGCGGTTCGCGAGAGCTTCGATGTGGTCGAGCTCGTCCGGCGTCACTGCCTTGAAGTGGCTGAAGTCGAATCGCAGCCGGTCGGGCGCGACGAGCGAGCCGGCCTGCTTCACGTCCGGCCCGAGCACCTCACGGAGCGCCCAGTGCAGGATGTGCGTCGCGGTGTGATTGCGGCGGATCCGGTCGCGTCGCTCAGCGTCGATCGCGGCGGTGACGCTGTCACCCTCGGCCAGCTCCCCGCGCACGACTTCCGCCCGGTGCAGCACGAGTGCGCCGGGAATGCCGTACTGCGTGTCGGTCACACGCAGCTGCGTGCGGCCGTCGCTCGTCGTGAGCGTTCCGGTGTCACCAACCTGACCGCCCGCCTCGGCGTAGAACGGCGTGCGGTCGAGAACGACGTCGACCTTCGCCGCCTCGCCGGTTTGGGCGAGCCGCTCACCCCCGACGACGAGGGCGAGCACCTTGGTGTCGGTCGTCTCGTACTCGTGGCGGCCGGTGAACTCGGTCTCGCCGAAGTCGTCGATGAGCTCGCGGTACAGCTCGATGGGCGCGGACTCCCTCCCGCCCTCGGCCTTGACCGCCTCGCGGGCACGAGCGCGCTGCTCGTCCATGCGGGCGCGGAACCCGTCGTAGTCGACACGGCGACCGCGCTCTTCGGCGATCTCGCGGGTGAGGTCGATCGGGAAGCCGAGCGTGTCGTGGAGGAAGAACGCCTGCTCGCCCGAGACGTCACCTTCCGCGAGCAAGCCGTCGAGGAGGTCGAGGCCGCGTTCGAGCGTCTGACGGAACCGCTCCTCCTCGCGCGTGACGACGTTCACGATCACGTCGTGGTGCGCGACCAGGTCGGGGTACGCCGCGCCCATGGCTTCGACGGTCGCGTCGACGAGCGCGCCGGTGACGACGTTCTGCGCGCCCAGCCGGTATGCGTACCGCACCGCCCGGCGGATGATGCGACGCAGCACGTACCCGCGTTCCTCGTTCGACGGCACCACGCCGTCGCTCACGAGAAACGTCATCGTGCGGGCGTGCTCGGCGAGGATGCGCAGCGCCAGGTCGTCGTCGGCGCGGTTGCCGTAGCTCGTGCTCGTGACGTTCTCCGCCGCTCGGATGATGGGCCGCAGGACGTCGATGTCGAAGATCGAGTCGACGCCCTGCAGGACCATCAGGTTGCGCTCGAGGCCGGCGCCGGTGTCGACGCTGGGCTTCGGGAGCGGCGTCAGGGACCCGTCGGCCCGGGCGTCGAACTGCATGAACACGAGATTCCAGATCTCGATGTACCGGTCCTCGGACCCGTTCGCCGGCCCTCCGCCGGCACCGAACTCTTCGCCGAGGTCCCAGAAGATCTCCGACGAAGGCCCGCACGGGCCGGTGTCGGCCATGCGCCAGAAGTTGGCGTCGCCCATCCGCTGGATCCGCTCCGCGGGCAGGCCGACGACGTCGCGCCAGATCCTCGCCGCCTCGTCGTCGGTCTCGTGGACCGTTACCCAGAGCCGCTCGAGGTCGAGCTGCAGCACGTCGCGGTAGAACTCCCACGCCCACGGGATGGCCTCGGCCTTGAAGTAGTCGCCGAAGCTGAAGTTCCCGAGCATCTCGAAGAAGCTGAAGTGCCGGTTCGTCCGGCCGATGTCGTCGAGGTCGTTGTGCTTCCCACCGGCGCGGACGCACTTCTGGACGGACGTCGCCCGCGGGTACGGCGGCTTCTCGTCGCCCGTGAAGTACGGCTTGAACGGGACCATCCCCGCCACCGTGAAGAGCAGTGTCGGGTCGTGCGGGATCAGGCTGGCCGATTCGACCCGCGTGTGGCCGCGCTCCACGAAGAAGTCGAGGAAGGCGCGGCGTAGCTCGTCGGCGGTGGTCGGTGGCACGCGCCCAGCGTACCGCCCGGACCTTTCTGCTCAGCTGGCCCTTCGCGACACGCGCCGGGCCCTGATCAACGCCGCCCGGTGGTCGAGCGCCGCGTTCAGGTCACGGAGCCGTTCGGCCGCCGCCGGCGGGAGGTACCGCTCGACGGAGCGGCGAAGCGTCCGGGTCGCGTGGATGGTGACGCCGACGCCGAGCCAGAAGCCGACCGTCAGCCAGAACAGACGCTTGACCACGTCAGGTCTCTCCGGTGTCGACGTCGTCGTCGCGGTCGCCCTCTGCTTCGCGGCGCGTCCGCCGCCGCTCGAGGATCTCGCCCAACTCGGCCTCGCGGCCCTGCGCGCCCGGTCGGTAGTACACGCGGGCCTCCACCTCGCTGGGCCGGTACTGCTGGGGGACCCACCCCGCCGGCGCGTCGTGCGGGTACACGTAACCCTCCCCGTGGCCGAGCTTGCGGGCGCCAGGGTAACTGGCGTCCCGCAGGTGTACCGGCACGGCTCCCGCGGGTTGGCCGCGCACGTCCTCGATCGCGGCGCCGATACCTGCGATGACGGAGTTCGACTTCGGCGCGAGCGCGAGGTGGATAACGGCCTGGGCCAGGTTGAGACGAGCTTCGGGCATGCCGACGAACTCGACGGCGCGGGCGGCAGCGTCGGCGACGAGCAGCGACTGTGGATCGGCCATGCCGATGTCCTCGGACGCGAGGATCACGAGCCGGCGGGCGACGAGGCGCGGGTCCTCCCCCGCTTCCAGCATGCGCGCGAGCCAATACAGGCCGGCATCCGGGTCCGACCCACGGATGCTCTTGATGAACGCGGACAAGACGTCATAGTGCTCGTCGTCGCCGTACCGGACAGCGCGCAGCGCCAGCGCGGCCTCGGCGTCGGCGAGCGTCACGTTCTTGCGGTCGTCTTCGGCGGCGAGCGCGCCGGCCACCTCGAGCGACGTGAGTGCGTGGCGCGCGTCGCCTTCCGATCGGTCGATCAGGTGGTCGAGCGCGTCCGCGTCGACGGAGAGATGGGCATCGCCGAGCCCGCGCTCGCGGTCGGTCAGCGCGCGCTCGAGCAGCGTGCGGATGTCGTCGGGCTCGAGGGGGTCGAGCCGGAACAGCGTGGATCGTGACAGCAGGGGCCCGGTCAGGGAGAAGTAGGGGTTCTCCGTCGTCGCGCCGATGAGGACGATCAGGCCTTCCTCGACGTGCGGGAGCAGCGCGTCCTGCTGGGTGCGGTTGAAGCGGTGCACCTCGTCGAGGAAGAGGATCGTGCCCTGTCCGAGCTCGCCCAGCCGATCGCGCGCTCTCTCGACGACCTCGCGGACGTCCTTGACGCCCGCGCTCACCGCCGACAGCGGCTCGAACGCCTTGGCGGTGACGCCGGCGATGAGCCGGGCGATCGTGGTCTTGCCCGTGCCGGGCGGGCCCCACAGCACGACCGACGACAGGCGGTCGCCCTCGATCAGCACCCGCAGCGGACGCCCCGACCCGAGCAGGTGCTCCTGCCCGACGACCTCGTCGAGCGTGCGCGGCCGCAACCGCGCCGCCAACGGCGCGCGCTCGTGGAGCCGCTCGTCCCGCGCCGAAGCGAACAGATCGTCGGTCACCGGCTCAGCCTACGGCCGCTGTCACCAAAACGCGTCTATGCGCTGCGTTGCTGTGACAACGCGGCGGCAACCGTCGCCACCGCCTGCGCCTCGGTCATGCTCGATGTGAAGCGCAGAACCTGCCAGCCCGCGACGACAAGGTCATTTGCCCGGCTCCGGTCGTCGTCGAACGCGCTGCGGCTGCGGTGGTACTCCCGCCCATCAATCTCGATCGCGATCTTGGACTCCGGATACGCGAGATCGATGCGGTGTGCTCGCAGCCGAGGAAGGCGACTGTTCGGTGAGCTCGCACCGCCGGCATGCGAGCCCAGTGCCGGCGGGAGGTGGTGACCTCGAGCACCTCATGCTCGACGAGAGGCAAGCCCCACAAGACCGCGGCGGTTGTATGCGACGCAACGGCGTCGGAACCGGCTGCCAATACCGCCGCCAAAACGTCTTGCTCGAACGAATGAGGCGCACCGGCAACGACGAAGACCCCGGACCGCACTCGCCGCAGGCGGCCCTTCTTCAGGCGATGCTCGACATGATGACGGTTGATGCCAGCGGCGATGAGTTGCCCGATTTCGGTGAGCCCGTATTGGAGCTGCGCGATCTCGGAGATCACTTGTTCGACACTCATGGCCCATGAGCTTGCCGGGACCGTGTGACACCTACGCCCGTTGTCACCAACACGCGGCCCAGAGGCGCGTTTTGGTGACAACGGGCTCTAGCGGCGCTTGCGGACCTCGAGGCCGAGCTCGCGGAGTTGGGCGGGGTCGAGGGGGGTGGGGGCGCCCGTGAGGGGATCGGCGCCGGACTGGGTCTTCGGGAAGGCGATGACCTCGCGGATGTTCTCCTCGCCGGCCAGCACGGCGGTGAACCGGTCGATCCCGATCGCGAACCCGGCGTGTGGCGGCGCCCCGTACCGGAACGCGTCGAGCAGGAACCCGAAGCGGGAACGCGCCTGCTCGGGCGTGATCCCGAGAAGCGTGAACACCTGTTGCTGCACGTCGGAGGAATGGATTCGGACGCTGCCGGAGCCGAGCTCCCAACCGTTCAGCACGAGGTCGTACGACAGCGATCGCGCCCGGAGGAGCTCGTCCCCGGTCGCAGTGGCGAGCAGCTCGAGGTCGTCGGGGTGCGGCATCGTGAACGGGTGGTGCGCCGGGATCGGCCGGCCGTAGTCGTCGATGCCCTCGAACAACGGGAAGTCGACCACCCAGACGAACTGGAGACCGCCCTCCGACACGGGTGGTCGACCGAGATCGAGCCGCAGCTGCCCGAGCACCGCGTCGGCGACCCGCCAGCTGCCCGCGACGAGGAGCAACAGGTCACCCGGCGTCGCGCCGAGCGCGTCGACGGCGCACAGCTGCTCGGCCTCCGAGAGGAACTTCGCCACCGGCGAGTCGAGCGCTCCGTGCTCCTGCACCCGCATCCACACGAGCCCGGCGGCACCGAGCTGCTGCGCGCGTTCGGTGAGTGCGTCGAGGCGCCCGCGCCCCATCGCGGCCTCCCCCGTCAGCCGGATGCCCTTCACGACCTCCGCCTGGAAGGCGCGGAACTCGGTCGCCTCGAAGCACTCCGTCACGTCGACCAACTCGAGGTCGAAGCGGGTGTCCGGCTTGTCGACGCCGAAGCGGTCCATCGACTCCTGCCAGGTCATGCGCCGGAACACGGGTGCCCGCTCGCCGCGGGCGGCCTCGACCGCGGCTTGCACCGCCTCGGTGACGACGGCCATCACGTCATCGCCGTCGGCGAAGCTCATCTCCATGTCGTATTGCATGAACTCGAACTGTCGATCCGCGCGCGGGTCCTCGTCGCGCAGGCACCGGGCGATCTGGAAGTACCGGTCGAGGCCGCCGACCATCAGCAACTGCTTGAACAGCTGCGGGCTCTGCGGCAGCGCATAGAACGAGCCCGGCTGAAGCCGCGACGGCACCACGAAGTCGCGCGCGCCTTCGGGGGTCGACGCAATGAGCGCCGGAGTCTCGACCTCGACGAACTCCTGCCCGATCATCGAGCGTCGCATCGCGTCGTTCACCACCGCCCGGAGGCGCAGGTTGCGTTGCATGCGGTCGCGCCGCAGGTCGAGATAGCGGTACTTGAGGCGGAGCGCCTCGTCGGCCTCGACGCGTTCGAGCGGGATCGGCGACGGCTCCGCCGCGTTGAGCACCTCGAGCCGCGTCGCGGCAACCTCGACATCCCCCGTCGCCAGCTCCGGATTCACGGTTCCTTCCGGGCGGTGGCGCACGACGCCGTCGACGCGGATCACGTACTCGGCGCGTAGTTGGTGCGGGTCCGCTCCGTCCGCAGTGTCCGGGTCGACGACGACCTGCACGATCCCGGCGGCGTCGCGGACGTCGAGGAAGACAACGCCCCCGTGGTCACGACGGCTCGCCACCCAGCCGCACACGCTGACCTTCTCGCCGATGTGCTCGGTGCGCAGGTCGCCGCACCGGTGCGTTCGCATCATCGCTCGAACTCACAGTGCTCGCGAAGCCAGCCGGAAAGATGATCCCGTGGAACCGCGATCCCTTCGCGACCTGGGGGTCTCCGGACTACGACCTCGCCCCGGCCGAATTGCTCGGCCGCGAGCAACACGATGAACGACGGCCGCGCCCGCTCGGCTGCCTTTCGCTGAGCGGATGCAGAGCGGTTGCCATAGGACCGTTCGACGCTGAGACCCGCTTCACGAAGCTCCTGGGTCAGCGTCAGCGCCTCGCGACCACCGGCGAGCTCGTCGATGACGTAGACATCGGGGTGAGGTTCGGCGCGCGGAAGGGCACCCGACTCGTCCGCCGCGATCAGCAGTCGCTCGATACCCATGCCGAACCCGATTCCGGCAGTCGCCTGGCCGCCCATCTCTTCGGTGAGGTTGTCGTACCTCCCGCCGCCGAGGACGGCGTTCTGCGCGGCGTCGAGCGCGGCGCTCACGAACTCGAACGTGGTACTCGTGTAGTAGTCGAAGCCCCGCACCAGCCTCGGTGCCAGCTCGTAGTGGATCTCCAGCGCGTCCAGGCCCCGCTGGACCTGCTCGAAGTGCACCCGCGACGCGTCGCTCAGGTACTCGGTGAGCTGAGGCGCGCGCTCGACGACGTCCTGCCACGCACCGTCCTTGGAGTCGAGGACCCGTAACGGATTCGTCTTGGCCCGATCGCGGAACTCCTCATCGAGATCCGAGCCGTGCTCGAGCAGGTATCGGCGCAGCACGTCGATGTACCGGGCTCGGCTCTCGCGGTCACCCATCGAGTTCAGGAGCAGCGTCGTGCTCCGCAGCACACCCAGGTCACGGAGCAGTCCGTGCCCGAACGCAATCACCTCGACGTCGACGTCCGGGTCGTCCAAGCCCAGAACCTCGACGCCCAACTGCCAGTGCTGCCGGTAGCGGCCCTTCTGCGACCGTTCGTAACGAAACAGGGGCGCGAGGTACCAGACCTTCCACGGGCCGTGCTTCTTGTGCTGGACGTATGCACGAACGACCGGTGCAGTCCCCTCGGGCCGCAATGCCAGCCGGCGGTTCCCCCGGTCGGTGAACTCGTACATCTCCTTCGTCAACACGTCGGTTGATTCGCCCAGCCGGTTGAACACTTCGACGTGCTCGAAGACGGGGGTGATGACGAGGTCGTAGCAGAACCGACGTGCGCGCTCCGCGAAGATCCGGACGACCTCGATCCAGCGCGAAGACTCCGGCGGAAGGATGTCCTGCGTTCCGCGGGGAGTCTGTTGCGCGTCCTTCGGCACCGAGGCATCGTACCGGCCGCTTTGCGGCCGACCGCGGCCCTTAGGCGCGCGCTTTCCCCGGCAGCACCCGGTACGCGTCGTACACCGAGTCGATCCTCTTCACTGCACCGAGGAGCGATTCGAGGTGGCTCGGGTCAGCGAGCTCGAAGTCGAATCGCAGCTTGGCGACCCGGTCGCTCGACGTCTGCGACGTGCAGGAGAGGATGTTCACGTGGTGCTCCGCGAGCGCCTGGGCTACGTCACGCAACAGGCGCGACCGGTCGAGCGCCTCGACTTCGACCGAAACGACGTACGTGGCGGGCTGGTCGTGGTCCCAGCCGACGTCGATGACCCGAGGCGCCTGTGCCGCCAGACTGGCCGCGTTGGCGCAGTCGGTGCGATGCACCGAGACACCCCGACCGCGGGTCACGAAGCCCATGATCTCGTCACCGGGGACGGGCGTGCAGCATCGCGAGAGCCGCACCATGACGTCGTCGAGCCCCTCGACATGAACCCCGACGGTCCGCCGCCGCAGTTTGCGCGGTGGGCGGCGGACAGTGACCGGAAGCTGCTCCTCGCCGCCACGCAGCTCGCGTTCGACGCGCTGGACGACCGTCCGTGGCGACACGTGCCCTTCGCCGACCGCGGCGTACAGCGCGTCGAGGTCGGCGTAGCTCATCGCCTCGACGACGTGCGCGAGCGCCGACGAGCGTGCCAGCTTCTGGACCGGGAGCCCGTCCTTGCGGAGCGCCTTCACGAGCTCGTCGCGTCCCGTCTCGATCGCATCCTCGCGTCGCTCCCGCGAGAACCATTGGCGGATCTTGCTGCGCGCTCGAGGCGTCTGTACGAACTGGAGCCAGTCGCGGCTCGGGCCCGCGCCTTCGACCTTGCTCGTGAAGATCTCGACCGTGTCGCCCGATGCCAGGGCGGAGTCGAGTGGGACGAGACGGCCGTTCACCTTGGCGCCGATGCAACGGTGTCCGACCTCGGTGTGGATGGTGTACGCGAAGTCGACGGGCGTGGCGCCCGCGGCCAGTGTGATGACCTTGCCCTTGGGCGTGAAGACGAATACCTCGTCCTGCTCGAGATCGATCTTCAGCGACTGCATGAACTCGCCCGGGTCGGATGTCTCCTGCTGCCAGTCGACCATCCGTTCGAGCCAGACCATGTCCTGCGCGGGCGAGTCCTTCTCCTTGTAGCCCCAGTGGGCGGCGACGCCGTACTCGGCGCGACGGTGCATCTCCTCGGTGCGGATCTGCACCTCGACGAGCTTCCCCTGCGGGCCGACGACCGTGGTGTGCAACGACTGGTACAGGTTGAACTTCGGCATCGCGATGTAGTCCTTGAACCGGCCCTGCACCGGCTTCCACATGGCGTGGATGGATCCGAGCGCGGCGTAACAGTCCTTCACCGAATCCACGACGACGCGCACACCGAGAAGATCCTGAACGTCGTCAAACTCCTTGCCCTGCACGACCATCTTCTCGTAGATGGACCAGTAGTTCTTCGGGCGGCCCCGCACTTCGGCGTCGATGTGCAACCCGTCGAGGCGGGCGCGCAGCTCGGCCAGCACCTGTTCGAGGTACTCCTCGCGCTCGGGAGCGCGCAGCGTGACCATCTGCTCGATCTCGGCGTAGCGCTTGGGATGCAACACGTCGAAGGCGAGATCCTCGAGCTGCCACTTCACGTCGGCGATGCCGAGGCGGTGCGCGAGCGGCGCGTAGATGTCGAGCGTCTCCTGGGCGATCCGCTGCTGCTTCGACTCGGGCAGCGACGAGATCGTGCGCATGTTGTGGAGCCGGTCCGCCAGCTTGATGAGCAGGACCCGGATGTCCTTGGCCATCGCCACCAGCATCTTGCGGAGCGTGGCGGCCTGCTGCGCCTCCTTCGAGTCGAACTGGAGCCGGTCGAGCTTGGTGACCCCGTCGACGATCGCGGCAACGTCGGGCCCGAACTGCTCCTGGAGGTCCTCGTCCGTGATGGTCGTGTCCTCGACCGCGTCGTGGAGGAGCGCGGCCGCGATCGTGACGTCGTCTAGACCGAGATCGGCGAGGATCATCGCGACCCCGAGCGGATGGGCGATGTACGGCTCTCCGGATCGGCGCACCTGGTCGGCGTGAGCGATCCGGGCGACCTCGAAGGCGCGCTCGATCAGCGCGGTGTCCGCCTTCCGGTGCCGGTCGCGGTACGCGTCGATAAGCGGCGCGACCTCGACGTCGATGTGGTGCCGGCGCCAGGGCAGGACCGAGCGCCGGTCGGGTCGTACCTCGACCCGGGGCTCGGTGTTACTCATGAATCAAGGCTACTTGCCGCCGTCGCAAGCTCCGGCTTGCCGTCGCCGCGGCTACTAGCGGCGCTTCCGGCGTCGTTGCTGGCGGGGACGGGGTGCGCGCGCTCTCGGCGCCGGGCCGCCGGCGGGTCGAGGCGACGTCGGACGCGTTGGCGGCTGCTGCGCGGCGGGGACCCCTGCCGGGGCGGGCGTCGGGGCGGGCTCCGGCTCGAGCTCGGGCGCCTCGGTCGTCTCGGGCT
>JBKOWN010000104.1:0-3230 GCA_046724435.1 Actinomycetota bacterium | reverse complement strand
TGCGCGGTTCAAGACGCCGCGCTCGATCGACTTCATCGTCGAGATGCCGCGCGACCCGAACGGCAAGCTGTACAAGCGCAAGCTCCGCGACCCGTACTGGGAAGGCCGCGAGCGCGCCATCTGAACGCCACCCGCGTCGGTTGTCACAAAGACGCGCCTTATGAGCGCGTTTTCGTGACAACGGTGGTAAGCGCGGGCGTCAGTCCTCTTCGATCGAGAGGGCTTGCTTGGGGCAGCGGCGGACGGCTTCCTCCATCTTGGGGCGGAGCGGCTCGTCCGGGTGCTCGTTCAGGATCTGGAGCTCGTCGTCGTCGTCCACCTCGAACACGGACGGCTCGATGTCCATGCACACCGCGTTGCTCTCGCACAGATCACGGTTCACGACGATCCTCATGATGATCTGAGCCTAGCGTCCGCGCGCTATTCGCCGAACGGAGGTTCGCTCTTCGGGAGCTTGGCGAGGGCGGCGCGCAACTCCTCGAGGTCCTCGCGGTCAAGCGCGACAAGCTCCGGGGGAGGCTCGTGCAGCCGCTCGAACACCGCGGCGCGTGTCTTGGCGCCGAGGGGCGTGAGCACGACGGTTTTCACGCGCCGGTCGGTCGGCACCGTCCCCCGTTCGACGAGATTGCGTTCCTCGAGCCGGTCGACCAGCCAGGTTGCGTTCGACGCGTCGCAGTGGAGCGACTCGGCGAGCGCGCCCATGGGCCGGGACTGACCGGGCTCGAGCTCGAGCAGCGCCTTTACGTGGCCGGGCGTGAGGCCGAGCTCCTGGCTCACCAGCACGATGTTCTTGCGGGAGCCGGTGGTCCAGAAGAACGAGAACATCTCCCGCCACACATCAGCCGCAAGCGTCGCCTTGCTCGCGGGGCGGGTCTGGGCCATCACCAGGAGCATACGCCCGGAGGGCGGGATAGTTCAACCACTCCAATAGTTTGTGACCTATGACACTTGAGAGATACCACCCTTGACGTATTCAAGCATCGGCGCGAAATTGGAGGCCATGCCTGAAACAGCCATCGCCGTCGAAGGTCTGCAGAAGCGCTTCGGCGACGTCATCGCCCTCGACGGAATCGACTTCGAAGTCCCACCTGCGACGGTCTTCGGCCTGCTCGGCCCGAACGGCGCCGGCAAGACGACCGCGGTGCGGGTCTTGACGACGCTGCTCCGACCCGACGGCGGCCAGGCGACGGTGCTGGGCCTGAATGTCGCCAACGAACCGGAACGGGTACGCGCCCGTATCGGCCTCGCCGGCCAGTTCGCGGCCGTCGACGGCAACCTGACGGGCCGTGAGAACCTGCGTCTCATCGGCAGGCTCACCCACCTGCCGCGCCAGATGATCGAGGACCGCGCGACGGAGCTCCTCGAGCAATTCGATCTCATCGACGCCGCCGACCGGCCGGCCCGCACGTATTCGGGCGGCATGCGCCGGCGCCTCGACCTCACCGCCGCGCTCGTCCACCGTCCGCCGGTCCTGTTCCTCGACGAGCCGACCACGGGCCTCGACCTGTACAGCCGCAACCAGCTGTGGGCCGTCATCGAGAACCTCCAGGCCGAAGGAGCCACGATCCTCCTCACGACGCAGTACCTCGAGGAGGCCGACCGCCTCGCGGACGACCTCGTGGTCATCGACCACGGCCAGGTCATCGCCTCCGGCTCCCCGGTCCAGCTGAAGTCGAGGCTCGGCGGCACGGTGGTCGAGGTCGGGTTCGCAGACCCCGGTGAGGCGCGCCGCGCCCAGGGCTTCTTGGTGAACTACGCGGTCAGGCAGCCGGATGTCGACGGCTCCGAAGTGCGTTTCGAGATGTGCGACGGCGCCCGCGTGATCGTCGATGCGCTGCGCACGCTCGACGGTGAGGGGCTCGCGCCGGCGACCCTCGCCGTGCGAGAGCCCAGCCTCGACGACGTGTTCCTCGCGCTCACGGGACGGCGCGTCGAGCCCGAGGAAGCGCCCGAGGAAGAGACGCGAGGTGCAGCATGACTGCAACCACGGTGACCCCGATCGGCCTCAGCCCCGACCTCGACATTCGGGGTCTGCGGCGGTTCACGACCGCGGTCAGCGACACGTTCGCGGTCATGGCGCGCAACATCATTGCGTACCGCCGCGTGCCCCAGCTCCTCGTGTTCTCGACGATCCAGCCCGTGGTGTTCGTGCTGTTGTTCCGCTACGTCTTCGGAGGCGCGATCCACGTGCCGGGCGTCCCCTACGTCGACTTCCTCATGCCGGGGATCTTTGTCCAGACGGTGACGTTCGGCGCGCTCAACACCTCGATCGGGCTTGCCGCCGACATGCAACAGGGACTGGTCGAACGGTTCCGGTCGTTGCCGATGGCCCGATCGGCCGTCCTAGCCGGACGAACGCTCGCCGACCTCGTCCGGAACGTCTTTGTGGTCGCGCTCATGTTCGCGGTTGGGTTTGCGGTCGGATGGCGTGTACACACGGGCATCATTCCGTTGATCGGCGCGGTGCTGCTCGTCCTGCTGTTCGGCTACGCCTTGTCGTGGATCTTCGCGACAGTGGGTCTCGTCGTCGGCGACCCCGAGACCGCGCAGGCGGCAGCCTTCCCGGTGATGGCCCCGCTCGTGTTCGCGTCCAACGCGTTCGTGCCGGTCGCGTCGATGCCCGACTGGCTTCAGCCCTGGGCTGAGCACCAGCCCGTTTCGGCTGTGATCACCGCCGTCCGCGACCTCACGATCGGCGGCCCGACGACATACGACCTCACGGTGGCGATCCTGTGGTGTCTCGCGATCCTTGCGATCGCGGCGCCGATCGCCGTGCACCGCTACCGCCTCGCGACCTAGATCCGCCCCGCCGGCTTGGCCGAGCGAGATCCCCCGCTCGCTCGGCCGCCGGCGTTTTACAGCGCAACCAGCTGCGCGAACTTGTCCTTCGTGACGGCCAACCGGGGTCGGTCACGGCCGGGCTCGTCATGTGGCGCAGCGCGCCGGAGAGCATCGAGGAGCTGTTCGTCGACGCCGACGCCCTGATGTACAGCCCCAAGCGCACCGGCGGGGACCGCCACCTCGAGTCCCAGGTCATCGGGTGACGCGTCAGGGACAAACCACCGGCAGCAGCTGACACGTCGGGCTCTGCGGCGGCGGCGCGCTCGGCGGGGAGGCGCTGCTCGGAGGCGCGGCGGTCGAGCCGGGCGCGCGGGAGGAGCTCGGTGCGGCGCTGCCAGGTGCGGCCGCCGGAGTGGATCTCGACCGGGTTGTGCGGTTCCGTCTCGAGG
>JBKOWN010000166.1:0-3765 GCA_046724435.1 Actinomycetota bacterium | reverse complement strand
TGACGCTGCGAGCGAACCCAGCGCGTCGGCGGTTTCGTTCATCACGACCGAGCACTTCACATTGCAGGGTGCCCGTTCGGCGACGATTGCGGAGTCGACCGGCCGGGCCAGCATGTTCTTGGCGTCCGTCGCTGGCGGGTTGATCGCCTTCGGGCTCGTGGCGACCGCTACCAAGGTGGGCGGCGCGTTCTTCGCGTTCGGGCTCGTGCTGTTGCCGACACTAGCGTTCGTCGGGCTCGTGACGTTCGAGCGAACATTGCAGTCGGGCATCGAAGACCTGGGATACGCACGTCGCATCGCACGCCTGCGCGCCTACTACTTCGACAAAGCGCCGGAGCTTGCTCCGTACCTGCTCAGCGCCCGCCCGGATCAGCGCCTCTTCGGTGAAGGGCTCAGTCGCGGCTACTACGCGCAGGGGTTCCGAACCGTCGCGGGCATGGTGGGCGTGATCACGGCGGTCCTGGCGGGCTCCGAGGTGGGCCTGGCGGTCGCGACGGCGTTCGACGCACCCGCCGCCGCGCTCGCCTCTGGCTCCGTGTTCGGGCTTGTCTTGCTCCTCGCTCTGATGCGGTACCAGCTCCACAAGTGGGCCCGGGCGATGGGCGCGCCGATCGGCGAAGATGACGCAGCCCAGAAGTGAGTGCACCTAGGCTCGGTCTTCGACGGCGGTGAAGAGGAGGCGGCCGGTGCCGTCACGGCGTCCACATTCGGGCCAGCGAGTCTGCGTTCCTTGGGGTTGCTGGCCTGGCACCGACGCCGTCGACGGCGCAGGGAAGAAGGGGATGCGTCCGCCGTGCCTCCCCATTATGGGGATCTATTCGGGCCGCGCGCTCGCGGGGAAGGTCAGTCGATACGGGGCCGGGTATCTGCTGTAAGGCGCGGCGAGCGATCGCATCGTCCCTGGTCAGAGCGTTGTGAGCGTCGCCCGCGGTCGGGGCTGCTTGATGGCCTCGACCTTGAGCTCGAGGCGGATCTTCTTGCCCACCACGACGCCGCCGCCCTCGAGCGCGGCGGTCCACGTGACCCCGAAGTCGGCGCGGTTGACCTCGGTCGTGGCCGACAAGCAGGCTCGCCGGCCGCCCGGCGGGTCGGGCGCCCAACCGTGGTACTCCACGTCGAGCGTCACGGGGCGGGTGACGCCGTGGACGGTGAGATCACCGCGGACCAGGAAGTGGGCGGGTGAGCTCCCTTTGATCTTGGTGCTCCGGAACGTGATCTTGGGGTAGCGCTCGACCCCCAAGTAGGCCGGCGAGCGGAGGTGCGCGTCCCGCCGCTTGCTGCCGGTCTCGAGGCTGGCGGGGTCGATCTCGACCTCGACCGAGGATTCGGCCGGGTTCTCCGAGATGTGGATGGCGCCGGAGACGCCGGTGAACTTGCCCTGCACCTTGGTCACCATCAGCTGACGGGCTGTGAACGTGAGGCTGGTGTGCACCGGGTCCAGGTGCCAGTCGCCGGGCTCGGGCACCTCGATGCCCTCGACCGCCCGGGGTGCTTGGGTCTGGTTCATGGGTGCTCCTCCCGTCTCGCTCTGGGAATTGGTGCCTGTCACGCGGTCGCGGTACTGGTGGACGTCGTGTTGCAGTCGCGTTCTGTGTACTCACGCAGCCGGTGATTCAAGTGGCGCAGTGCTCTCCGTTGCTCATCCCCTGTCCGGCCATCGCACCCACCCAGCATCGGCCGACCCATAGCGTGCGTCTTGAACGCAACGACTGGAATCATGCGGTCCGCCTTGTGCGCAGCGAACGCCTCTTGCTAACCCCGTCCGTTGTTCCATGGATGCGCTTGGTGAGCCTGATACGCGCTGTTCGGTATCCCGACCGCCGTGAGGTCGCCGTCGCGCCCCGTGCGCCGAAGGCGCCGTCGCGCAACCTCTACGCAGCCCGGGAGAGTGTCGGCCGAACGGACGGGGCTCGCGGGGCTGTTCCGGCCGCGCGCACTGGATTCGCGGCGCTTCCAGTCGTTGCGTTCAAGACGGCATGAGCAGGCAGGCACATGCTTGATCCGGCGTGATCGCTGCACGCGGCGGTGAGGAGCGGCGCGCGAGAGGAGACCCATGCCGGGGGATGTCGAGGCGATGGACGCGGCGGGCCGGTCTCGCCAAGGCACCCAGCAAGTCGTCGGGGCGCGGAAAGGTCCGATCCTGGCGGCGCTGTGTCTGGCGGCGCTGGTCATCAACATCGACGTCACGATCGTGAACGTGGCGCTGCCGAGCCTGGTGCGCGAGCTCGGGGCCACGACCACGAGCCTGCAGTGGGTCGTCGACGCCTACACGCTGGTGTTCGCCGCGCTCATCCTCGCCGCCGGCAGTCTCAGCGACCGGGTCGGGCGCAAAGGCATGCTGCTCCTCGGCCTGGGCGTCTTTGGCGCTGGCAGCCTTGCCGGATCGCTCGCCACCTCCTCCGAGCAACTGATCGCGGCCCGAGTGGTCATGGGCGTCGGCGCCGCCGCCATCTTCCCGTCGACGCTCTCGCTGATCTCGAACGTCTTCACCGAGCGCAAGGAGCGTGCCAAGGCCATCGGCCTCTGGGGTGCCACCACCGGCGTCGGCGTCGCCACCGGCCCCATCGTCGGCGGCTGGCTCCTCGAAGAGTTCTGGTGGGGCAGCGTCTTCCTCGTCATGGTGCCCATCGCCGTCATCGTCGCCGCGCTCGTCGCCTTGACCGTGCCGACATCGCGGGATCCCGCCGCCCCGCCCCTCGACTGGCGCGGCCTGGCGCTCTCGAGCCTGGGCATGGGCATGCTCATCCTCAGCATCATCCAGGCCCCGCATTGGGGGTGGGGTTCCCCTCGCACCGTCGCCGCAATCGCTGCCGGCCTTGGCATCCTGGCCGTGTTCATCGACGTGGAGCGCCGCATGGCGTGCCCCATGCTCGACGTCCGGCTGTTCCGGAACCCGCGTTTCACCGCTGCCAGCGGCTCCATTGCCATCGCGTTTTTAACCCTCGCCGGGTTCACGTTCCTGATCACCCAGTACTTCCAGTTCATCCAGGGCTACACGCCCCTCGGCACCGGCGTCCGCCTCTTGCCCGTGGCCACCGCCATCGCCATCGCCTCCCTGATGGGCACCAGGCTCGCGGTCCGTACCGGCAACAAGGCCGTCGTCGCTGTCGGGCTCGCTCTATGGGGCGCCACCCTGCTGTGGGTCGCCACCAACGACGCAAGCACCTCCTACCTCACCATCGCCGGACAGATGATTCTGGGCGGTGGCGGGCTCGGGCTCATCACCGCGCCCGCAACAGAAGCGATCATGGGTGCCGTCCCCACCGCCAAGGCCGGCGTCGGGTCCGCGGTCAACGACGCCACCAGGCTCTTCGGCGCCGCCCTTGGCGTCGCGGTGACGGGAAGCGTCGCCGCCTCGCTGTACTCGAGCCGCCTCGACCAAACGATCCCTCACCACCTCCCCGCGCCAGCGGTCAACGCCGCCGACGGCTCGGTCGGCGGCGCCCTCGTCGCGGCCCAGAACCTCCAACACGCCGGCCTCGCCGGCCCCGCCCACCAGCTGAGCGCCGCCGCGAGCGACGCCTTCATCCACAGCCTCCACGGCACCTACCCCATCCTCGGCGCCGTCGCCCTAGTCGGCGCACTGATCGCCGCCGCGCTCCTCCCCTCCCGACCTACCGCACCCGCCGTCACCCAGGCGCCGCCCGCCACACCACCCGGCCCATGCATCGAGGTTCCACTCGTCGGGGGTGCGGCGGTCGCTGCGGCCCGTCGCCCCGACGGTCGCAGTAGATGATGTGAGCCAGGTCGGAGGGCGAGTTGTGC
>JBKOWN010000117.1:0-10552 GCA_046724435.1 Actinomycetota bacterium | reverse complement strand
ACGCCGGCGGGATCATCAACCTCGCGGAGGAGTTCGTCGGCTACGACCGCGACCGAGCCACGAAGCGCACCGCCCAGATCGCCGACACCGTCCACCGCGTCTTCGAGCTCGCCCGCACAGAGCGTGTGCCACCCGGACGCGCCGCCGAGCAGCTGGCGCGCCGGCGCATCGCCGACGAAGGTGCCGGGCGCCGCTTTCGCCCCGGCGACGCGGCGGCTTGGACCAACGGCGCGCCGCTGCGCACCCTGCGTCCGGATTAGCGCGTCGCTAGCATCCTGACGCGCGACCTGCGCGTTCGAGGGGGCAAGCATGAAGGTGCCGCTGACGGTCAACGATTTCCTGGTGCGGGCCGCACTCGTGTACGGCGACCGGATCGGCATCGTCGACGAGCCCGACCAGCCTGCTCCGCCGCTCGGCGAGCTGACCTACCGGCGCGTGCGCGAGCTGGCGCGCGCCCAAGCCGCCGCCCTGGACCACTTCGGGATCGGCGTCGGCGAGCGCGTCGCGATCGTGTCGCCCAATGCGACCCGACTGTTCGTGTCGTTCTTCGGAGTCAGCGGATTCGGCCGCATCCTCGTGCCCGTCAACTTCCGGCTCAACGCCGACGAAGTCGGGTACATCGTCGAGCACTCGGGCGCGACGATGCTGCTCGTCGACCCCGAGCTCGAGGACTCGTTGTCGACGGTCGGCGCGAAGCACCGGTTCGTGATCGGCGCCGAAGCCGATCGGGAGCTGTTCCGTGAGGGCGTCGAGCCCGAACCGTGGGAGCCCGACGAGGATGCCACCGCGACGATCAACTACACGAGCGGCACGACGGCCCGGCCCAAAGGCGTGCAGCTCACGCACCGCAACTGCTGGATCAACGCCGCCATCTTCGGGTGGCAGACGGGCGTTGACGATCGCGACGTCTACCTCCATACCCTGCCGATGTTCCATTGCAACGGGTGGGGCATGCCGTACGCGGTCACCGGCATGGGCGGGCGTCAGGTCGTCATCCGCAAGATCGACGGCGCGGAGATCCTCCGCCGCGTCGACGCGCACGGCGTCACGCTGCTGAACGGCGCTCCTGCCGTCGTGAACGCGGTGCTCGACTCGGCCGCGCAGTGGCAGGGAGAGATCCCGGGTCGGGGCCGCACCCGGATGGTGGTGGCGGGCGCACCGCCGCCCACCCGGACCATCGAGCGGGTCGAGAGCGAGCTCGGCTGGGAGTTCATCCAGATCTACGGGCTCACCGAGACCGCGCCCCTTCTCACGATGAACCGCAGCCGCGCCGAGTACGACCACCTTGCCCCTGGGGAGCGCGCACAGCGGTTGGGGCGTGCCGGCGCGCCCACGCTCGGTGTGCAGCTCCGCGTCGACGACCAAGGCGAGGTCCTCGCGCGCGGCAACGTCATCATGGACGGTTACTGGGAACAGCCGGACGAGACGACCAAGGCGATCCCAGCCGGCTGGTTCCACACCGGCGATGGCGGCGTGATCGACGACGACGAGTACCTCTCGATCTCCGACCGGAAGAAGGACGTCATCATCTCGGGCGGCGAGAACGTGTCGTCGATCGAGGTGGAGGACTGCCTCTTCTCGCACGCAGCCGTCGCGGAGGTGGCGGCGATCGGCGTGCCCGACGAGACGTGGGGCGAGACGGTGAAGGCGCTCGTCGTGCTCGCGCCCGGCGCCGACGCGAGCGAGGAGGAGCTCATCGCGTACTCCCGCGACCACCTCGCCCACTACAAGTGCCCCACGTCGATCGAATTCCGCTCCGAGCTTGCTCGCACCGCCACGGGCAAGCTCCAGAAGTTCAAGCTCCGCGGCCCGTACTGGGAGGGCCGCGACCGCGGAGTCGGGTGACCGTGCCCGACGGGCCGTCGGTGTCGCGTGTCGTCGGTCAGCTCCGCTATCTGTTCGAGGAGAGGCCCGAGCTCTCGGGCGCGTCGGCCGCGGAGCTCGCTCGGTGGCTCAGCCGCGAGGATCGCATGGCGCGCGCCCGGGCCAAGGACCCGCTCGGTACCCGTGAGGCCGTCGAGGCCGCCGCCGCGCAACTGGACGACCGCATCACCGACGCGATGGTGGCCGAAGCGCTTGCGCAGCTTCGCAGCCCCGGCGGCTGAGCCCGTGCCGAACTGGGCCGAGCAGGTCACGGCGATCGCAACCGCGGTCGGCGCAGTCGGACTGCTCAGCACGGTCGGGTTGGCGGTCGCGGCCGGACGACAGGTCCGGGAGGCACGCCACGCCACGCAATCGCAGATCACGGCCGATTTTGTGCGTCGGTGGGACGAGGACGGTCTCGTCGAGGCGCGCCGGCTGGCCGCCCAGTTCAAGGCGAAGGAAGCGCTGAGCGCTGCGTTCCAGCGTTACATCGACGCCAACGCGCCCGAGGCGTTCGTGCTCTATCGCGAGCTGGACTACTTCGAACAGCTCGGCGCGCTCGAGCAAGTCGGTGCGGTCAACTTCGACGTCCTGCGGCTCTTGCTCGGCCCGAAGCTGATCGATCGCTGGGAGATGTGGAAGCCGTCGATCGACGCGATGCCCGGCGACTATCCGATGTTCCGTGCGTTGGTGGCCAAGATGCAAGCAACGCTTGACGTCGAGTGAGCAGCACCACGTACGTCTGGCGGCGGCTCGACCTCGACGGGCTCGTGTTCGTGCGGCTCGACGAGGGGACTGACGACGTCTCGGCGGCGGGGTACGAGATCTGCGCCGACGGTGACCAACGCTGGGCGGTTGGCTTCACGGTCGGGCTCGACCACTCATGGCGACACCAACGCACGACCGTCGAAGTGACGGATGCCGCCGGCACGCGGAGCCTCGAGCTCGAGTCTGACGACGCCGGGTCGTGGTTGCGCGGCGGCCGGCCCGACCCCTCGTTGGAGGGCTGCACGGATGTCGACCTCGCGGGAAATCCGTTCACGAACGCGTTCGTGACCCGGCGGATCGCACCGAAAGTCGGCGCCGACCTCGAGGTGCGAGTGGTGTTCATCGAGACGCCGTCCCTCTCGGTGCGACCGCTCCTGCAGCGGTACGAGCGTCTCGCCGACGACCGGTGGGCGTACGCCGACGACGAGTACGGCCGATTCGAGTTCGGCACCGACGCGGGCGGTGTCGCAGTCGACTACCAGCAGCTGGCGGAACGTGTCTGAGCGTGTTCGCCGCGACGTACGATCGCGGCGTGACCGTGCAGCTCAACCACACCATCGTCTGGTGCCGCGACAAGAAGCGGTCCGCGACGTTCCTCGCCGAGATGCTCGGCCGGTCCGCGCCGGTGCGCTTCGGGCCGTTCCTCATCGTCGACGTCGACAACGGCGTCTCGCTCGACTTCCACGACACGGACGGCGAGATCACGCCCCAGCACTACGCGTTCCTGATCGGCGAGGACGACTTCGACGACATCTACGGCCGGATCCGTGACGCAGGCCTCGATCACTGGGCCGATCCGTCCCAGAGCCGATCCGGCGCGATCAACCGCAACGACGGCGGCCGCGGCGTGTACTTCGAAGACCCGGACGGTCACCTCCTCGAGGTCATCACCCGCCCCTACGGCAGCGGGCAGTAGGCGAGCGGGGCCGACCCCTAAGCTGACGTCGCCGTCAGTCGCCGACGCGGGGGAAATGGATGCAAGGTCTGCTGTACGGAGTGGCGCCCGAGCCGCAACCCGAGCCGGCCGAGGACAACCATCTGCTCCTCGGGCTCGCACGGACGCCTATGCGCCTCGTCGACCTCCCCGACCCCGAGTTCCTCCTGCCCGACTGGGTGGTCACCCGTCCCAGGCTCACGGGCATCTGCGGGTCCGATGCCAAGCAGGTGTTCATGGACTGGGTGAACGTGGCGACGCCCGACAACCCGATGAAGGGCTTCTTCTCGCTCCCGCAGGTGCTCGGGCACGAGGTCGTTGCCGACGTGGTCGCGCTCGGGCCCGAGGCCGAGGGGCTCGACGTCGGGGACCGAGTCGTGCTCAACCCGTGGCTCTCGTGCCGGCCCCGCGGCGTCGACCCGATCTGCCCGGCGTGCGAGGCCGGAGATCTCAGCCTCTGCTGGAGCTTCGGCGTGGGGCCGATCGCGCCCGGCATCCACACGGGGACGTCGAAGGACGCAAGCGGCGGGTACGCGCAGCTGATGCCCGCACACGACACGCAGCTGTTCAAGGTCCCCGACGAGGTGCCGGACGAGCTCGCCGTCTTCGCCGACCCGTTCGCGGTCAGCCTGCACTCGGTGACCCGGCACCCGCCGGTGCCGGGCGGCAAGGTGATGGTCTACGGCGCCGGTGCGCTCGGGACGTGTGCCACCGCGATCCTCCGGGCGCTGCACCCCGACGTCGAGGTGCTCGTGGTCGCCCGCTTCGAGGCACAGGCGGCGCTGGCGCGCAAGCTCGGCGCCACCGTGGTCGGCCATGAGCCCGCGTCGCGTGTGATCGAAGAGGCGGCGGCGTGGTCCGGCGGTGTGCTCCAGCCGAGTGACGGGCTGCCGATGGCGTACCCGGGCGAGATCGACGTCGTGTACGACACGATCGGCAAGCAGGAGACGTTCGAAGTCGGCGCGCGCGTCCTCAAGGCTCGCGGCACGCTGGTGAAGGCGGGCGTGCACGGCCCGACGTTCTGGGAGGACACACCTCTTTACTTCAAGGAGCTCTCGCTCGTAGGGTCGAACGCTTTCGGGATGGAGGAGGTCGAAGGCGTGCGCAGGCACGGCATCGAGCAGTACCTCGATCTCGTACGCGAGGGCCGCGTCGACCTCACGGGCATGCTGACCCACACCTTCGTGCTCGACGAGTGGCGCGACGCGTTCGCTGCTCTGGCGACCCAGGACCGCAGCGCCGCGATCAAGGTCGCGTTCGACATGCGCTGACGAGAGTCAGCCGCCCCGCTCGAACGTCGTCTGGCGCATGCCCCAGGTGATCGAGGCTCGGCTGTTCTCGCGCGCGAGCTCTCGAAGCTCGGCCTCGAGCTGGTCGAGATGGGCGGGGCTGTGGTTGTCGCGTACGAACGGCTCGTCGCGCCACGTTGCGAAATTCAACGCGAACAGCTCGGCGGCGAGCGCGGTTGGAACGGGGTGAGTGCGCACGACGCTCGTCCGCTTCCGGCCGCTGGGCCCCCCGTCGAACTTGTCGGCGATCGGACCGGCGGCGAGTGAGCTCCCGCGAGCCTCGAGGACCGCCGCGAGCAGCGTGAGATAGCGGCGCAACACGGGATCGTCGGTGCGGATCCATTCCACCTCGTCGAGCGCGAGGACACCGCCGAGCTCGAGCTGGCTCATCCACGCGCGCACGACGCGATCCGGTCGCGGGATGTGCGACAGCACGAACCGGGCGTACAGGAGGTTCGCCCGACCGGTAGGGAACGGCAGGTCCATCACGTCGTGATGGAGAAACGTCACCCCTTCGGGCGCGTCCGCCCGAGCGCGGGCGATGAACGCCTCCGACGAGTCGAGACCGATCGTTCTCGCCGCCCGGGTCGTGGACGCCACCAATCGCGTCGTGTGCCCCGGTCCGCACCCGAGATCGAGAGCGAACCTCGGCCGGTTGCGTACGTCCTCGCGCAGGAAGGCCGCACTCGGCGACGCCCAGGCCTCAGCGACGAGGTCGAGTCGACCCGCCGCGACGTCGGTGTCGCCGAAGACGTAGTCCGCCGACTTCCCCACACGCATGACGGTACCCGGGAGTATCGTCACGGCCGCCGGGATTCACCGCATGAGGGGGGCGCGTGGACGCCGAGCTCGACGAGCTGTTGGCCTTCGCAGACCGCGGGATGGCGGTCGCATGGCACGCCCGGCGCCGCCCCGACACCCCTGCCCTGATCACGACGGCGGGGACCATCACCTACGGCGAGTTGAACGAGCGGGCCAACCGGCTGGCGCGGGCCCTCAGCCGCCGTGGCCTCCGGCGCGGCGATGCGGTCGCGCTCCTGTGCTCGAACCGGGCCGAGTTCGCGGAGGTCCTGTTGGCGACCCAGCGGTCGGGGTTGCGGCTCACGACCGTGAACTGGCACCTCACCGAGGACGAGGCCGGCTACATCGTCGACGACTGCGAGGCGCGCGCGTTCATCGCCGAGGCCCGCTTCGCCGCCGTGGCCGACGGGGCTGCGGCGGCAGCGCCGCGAGTGCACGTGCGCCTCGCCGTCGCCGGGTCGCTCGAGGGGTTCCAGGACTACGACGCCGCGGCGGACGCGGAGCCCCCCGACGATCTCGACGACCCCGCCCTCGGATCACAGATGCTGTACACGTCGGGGACGACGGGCCGGCCGAAAGGGGTGTTCCGCGACGAGGCGTCGCTCTCGACGGCGGTGATGCTGGCGCGCGCCGCGTACCGCGACGGCAACGTGCATTTGCTGACCGGGCCGCTGTACCACGCCGCGCCTCTCTTGTTCTCGCTCAACGCGCCGTTGATCGCCGGCGTCCCGGTCGTGGTCATGCCGGCATGGGACCCGGAGGACGCGCTGCGGTTGATCGAACGACACCGCGTCACGCACACGCACATGGTCCCGACGATGTTCCATCAGCTGCTCGTCCTGCCGGACGACGTGCGCGCGCGGTACGACGTCTCGTCGTTGCGCAACGTGCTGCACGGCGCGGCGCCTTGCCCGGTCGGCGTGAAGCAGCGGCTCATCGAGTGGTGGGGACCGGTCGTGAACGAGTACTACGCCGCCACCGAGGGCCTCGGCACTTGGGTGGATGCGCGCACGTGGTTGCAGAAGCCGGGGACCGTCGGCAAGCCCGTGCCCGAGGACCAGGTCGTGGTGGCGGACGAGGACGCCAACCCGTTGCCGCCGGGCGAGGTCGGGCTGGTGTGGTTCAAGGCCTCGGAGGTCCCGTTCGAGTACTTCAAGGACCGTTCCAAGACCGAGTCGTCGTACCGGGACCGTCACTTCACTCTCGGCGACATGGGTTACGTCGACGGCGACGGCTTCCTGTTCCTCACTGACCGCAGCGCCAACCTCATCATCTCGGGTGGGGTCAACATCTACCCGGCCGAGGTGGACGCCGTCTTGCTCGACCATCCCGCGGTCGCCGACGCCGCCATCATCGGGGTCCCGAATCCCGAGTGGGGAGAGGAGGTGCTCGCAGTGATCGAGCTCCGCGCCGACGCGGAGCCGAGCGGCGACCTCGCGAACGAGCTGGTCGAGTTCTGCCGCCAACGGCTGGCGCACTACAAGTGCCCGCGCCGTGTGGAGTTCGTCGACCGGCTGCCGCGTCAGGACAACGGCAAGATCTACAAGCGGCTGATCCGCGACCGGTACCGCGAGCGCGCCTCGACCTGAGCGTCACGCCTTGCCGGCCGGGATCGACAAGTCTCGGCGCACGTCATCGAGTTGCGCGTCGGTGGGACCTCCGTCGACCGACGCCGCGCCCAACATTCCGCGCGCGACGGGCGCAGCGAGCTCCTTGTGGACCGGCCGCATGTCTTCCCCTGTCCTCGGCGTCTTGCGGACACCAAGCGTGGAGGAGGCTCGCCGCGCGGTGCAAGCGCGCGGTCGCGTCGCAAGCCCGTACGCTCACTCCCCGTGCAAGCTCTGCTCACCGAGACGGCCGACCGCCTCCTCGAGCAGCGCATGGACCGCGTCGATCCTGCCGTCGAGCAGGTCCGCATGGGGCGCGACGGCCGGCTCACGATCGACGGCCGTGAGATCGATGCCGACGCCGTCCAGCCGGAGGTGGCGTGCGCGACCGGTGACCTCTTCTTCCGCGGCGGCGCAGCCCCGTGGTTCGAGCTGCTGCTGGGGACGACGTCGATCCAGTGGTTCCAATCGCCGGCGGCCGGTTACATCGCTCTCTACGACCGCCTCTTCGAGCTCGGCATGCGGATCACAGGCGCGCACGTCAACGCGATCCCGATCGCGGAGTATGTGATCCAGGCCGTGCTCGCCCGCTTCCAGCGTGCCGACGAGTGGGCAGCGGCGCGGTCAGCGCGCGAGTGGCGCCCTCACGAGTTCCGGGAGGTGCTCGGCACGACGTGGCTCGTCATCGGCGTCGGCTCCATCGGCTCCGCCGTCGCCGAACGGGCCCGTGCGCTCGGTGCGCGCGTGCTCGGGCACCGGCGCCACCCCACGGGCCGCGAGCCGGTGCACGAGATGCTGTCGCGTGAGGCGCTCCTCGACGAGCTTCCACGTTGCGACGTCGTCGTACTGGCGGCACCCGCCACGGCCGAGACCATCGGCTTCGTCGACGACCGCTTCCTCGCCGCGATGGCGCCGGGCTCCGTGCTCGTCAACGTCGCGCGCGGCGCGCTCGTCGACGAGACGGCACTCCTTGCCGCGCTCGACCGGGGCCGGCCGGAAGCGGCGATCCTCGACGTGTTCGCGACCGAGCCGTTGCCGGCCGACAGCCCCTTCTGGGACCACCCCGGCGTTGTCCTCACTCCGCACTCGTCGGCCGGCGGGCTCGCCCGCCATAGCCGCGTCGTCGATCTGTTCGTCGAGAACCTCGAGCGCTACCGCGCGGGACAGCCGCTCCTGCACGAAGTCCGTCCCGCTGCCGGCGACGGCCCGCAGACATGGCTCGATGAGCGCGCCGGCTCCTGAACCGCCGCCCTTCGTCGTCCTGGACGATGCCGTCATCGAAGCGCGGCGCACGCTGCCGCCCGAGGTGCTCGCATATGTCGAGGGCGGCGCGGAGGACGAGCGGACGCTGCAGGAGAACCGGCTCGCGTTCACCCGCTGGCTCCTGCGGCCGCGGATGCTCACGGGAGCGCCCGCGGCCGACCCGTCCACGACGTTCCTGGGCATGCCACTCGCCATGCCCATCCTCGTGGCGCCCTTCGCCGGCGACACGCTCCTCCACCCCGACGGGTACCGCGCCGTGCTCGGAGCCGCGGCGAGCCTCGGGACGCTCGCAGTCGTTCCCGAAGTGACAGGGGAGACACTCGAGGCGCTGGCGAGCAGTGCGCCGGAATCAGCGCGCGTCTTCCAGCTCAGCCTGCGTCACCCACGCGCCGTCCTCCTCGAGCTCGTCAAGCGCGCCGCCGACGCCGGATATGCCGCACTGTGCGTGACCGTCGACGTCCCCGTGGTGGGCGTGCGGCGCCGCGAGCAGCGCCATCCGGGAGCGCGCCTCGAGATCGCGAACTTCCCCGCGCGCGCCGCCGGGTTCATCGACGACACGGGGGAGCGCGAGCGACCGTGGACGTGGGCGCGCCTCGCCGAGGTGATGGCGGGCACAGCCTTGCCCTTCGCGGTGAAAGGCGTACTCACGGCGGAGGACGCGCGTGCCGCCGTCGAGGCCGGGGCGGCTGCGGTGTACGTGTCGAACCACGGTGGACGCCAGCTCGACAGCGCGCCGGCAACCCTGGATCAGCTCTTCGAGGTCGTCGACGAGGTCGGCGACGACGCGGAGGTCGCGCTCGACGGTGGCGTCCGCAGCGGCGGCGACGTCGTGAAGGCGCTCGCGATCGGCGCCCACGCCGTCCTCGTTGGCCGGCCGGTCTGCTACGGGCTCGGCGTCGGCGGCCGCGCCGGTGTGCACCGCGTGCTCGAGATCCTCCGCCATGAGCTCGTCACCGCGATGACCCTGCTCGGCCGGGCTCACGTCGCCGATCTCGATCGCACGATGCTCCAACCCGCCTAGCCTCTGGCCCGTGGCGGATGGCGTCGCGTTCAACCATGTCGGGCACTGCGTGTCCGACCTGACGCGGTCGCGCCGGTTCTACGAGGACCTGCTCGGCTTCGAGGTCGAGCGCGAGCTGCACCCTCCCGACGATCCGTCGAGCACGCTCCTCCGCTTACCGAAGCCGCTCGGCATGACCGCCCTCTACCTCCGCCGTGACGGGCTCGTCCTCGAGCTCCTGCACTTCGAAGCCGAGACGGTGCCGGCCCGGGAGCGCGCCATGAACGAGCCCGGGCTCACCCACGTCTCTGTGTCCGTCGACGACGTCGACGTGGTGTGCTCACGGGTTCCGGAGTACGGCGGCGAGGTGCTCGCCGACACCAACATCGGTGCCGGGATCTTCATCCGCGATCCCGACGGCCAGCTCCTGGAGCTCTTGCCGATGAGCTACCGGGAACGCCTCGACGCCGACTCCTGAGAGCTCGCTCCTCGTCTTAGACCTGAGCCCACGCGTTCCAGAAGAACACGAACACGAACACCGCCAGGCCCAGAGACTCGAGGCGCACCCGCTGTGCGGTGACCTTGAAGCCGAAGAACCCGGCCAGGAAGAGCACGATGGCGATCAGGTAGAGGATCGTTGTCCACCCTGGGGTCAGGGTCGAAACTGCCAGCAGCACGCCACCCTCCCGTCTCATGACCACGCCACACGGTGTGGCGGGGCAAAAAGAGTGTCCGCGAGAAATGGTGCAGGCTCAAGCACCCACTCGGGGGGTCCCCGGACCCGGCAAATAGTGCGGAGAGGTAGGAATCGGTAAGATTCGCCCACGCACGTCGGCCGTCACGGGGGAGAGCTGATGCGGGGCGGGCGACGGGTCGAGCTGCTCCTGGTCACCGTGGTCCTGGTTGCGTGCGCCGTGGCCGGGCACCTGGCCGAGCCCGCCGTCGCCGACACCCCGCCTCCCGAACGCCCGGCCGGACAATGGGACTGGCCCACCTACGGGCGCTCGGCACAGCACACGTTCTCGGC
>JBKOWN010000095.1:0-13172 GCA_046724435.1 Actinomycetota bacterium | reverse complement strand
CTGCCGCACACTCCGCAGTGGCTCACCTCGAGCAGGACGTCGTGGGGGCCGAGCTCGGGGATCGGCCGCTCCTCCACGACGATGTCGCGCGGCCCGCGGTAGACGGCGGCGCGCATCGCTCCGGGAAGGGCTCGAGTCGCGTTCCCTGACACGAGTGTCAGAGCGTAATAGGGTCCCACGGCGGCGGTGGCGGCTTCGCCGACCGCCACCCGCAACGGCAGCGGTTTTGCCGACTGCCGTTGCAAAGCGGGAGCTTGCGACCGCGGCCGAAGACACGGAGCCGGAGCCTGCGACGGCGACCGGCAAATCGGGGGAATCGTGCGGAAGCTGCTCGTGGGGCTCGTCGCCGCCATGCTCGTCACGGCGGCGACGCCCGCCGTCTCAGCCGCCGCCGGCAGCGCGCCCCGCGTCGCGCCGAAGGACGACCTGCGCATCGTGACCATGAACATCCTCCACGGGATCGTCTGCCCGAACGCCCCCGACGACTGTCAGGGCGACGACCGGGTGGCGCTCCTGGGCCGGCAGCTCCAAGCCGCGAAGTGCCCGCCGGTCGTGGCGCTGCAGGAGATCGCGCCGAGGACGTACGACCGGATCACAGCCGCGCCGTGGGTGAAGCAATGCAAGTACGAGGTCGTGTGGCACAACATGCCGCTCATCGACCGCGAGCTGGTCCTGACCACGCTGCCTGTCACGAGCCAGAAGCTCACCGTCCTCGCCGGCAACTTCCGGAGCGCGTACCGCGTCGACCTGCGCTCGAAGCTCGGGCCGCTGGCCCTCGTCGTCAGCCATCAGGACGGCGACCCCGAGCCTGGCGACCCCGAGCCGTGCAATCCGGCCGACTGTCCGCCGGAGTGCCCGGCCGAGGTCACGATCTCCGCTTGCCAGACGATCCAGGCGAAGGCCATCGCGTCCGAAGGCGGCGGGAGCAAGACGATCCGTGTCCTCACCGGCGACTTCAACGTGACGGCGACGTCGCAGCGCTACCAGTCGATCGTCGCCGACGGCTGGGTGGACTCGCACCTTGCCGCCGGCAATCCCGAATGCGATCCGACGACCGGCGTGCAGTGCACCAGCGGTCGCCAGGACATGAATACCGACGATCTCAAGAATCCGGCCAGCAAGGAGACCGAGCGCATCGACTTCCTGTTCGTGAAGGGGTCGCGCAGCTGCAAGGCCAGGTTCGACACGCCGAAGGACCGCGACAAGGACGGGCTCGGGACGGGGCTTTTCGCCGACCAGCCAGCCGCGAACGGGCCCGGTGGGCTGGTCTACTTGTCCGACCACACCGGAGTCGGGGCAGACTTGTCTTGTCGAAAGGGCTGACATCATGAGCGCAGACCTCATCATCCGCAACGGCACCGTGATCGACGGCTCCGGCGCCCCGGGCAGGCGGGCGGACGTCGCCGTCACCGGCGACCGCATCAGCGAGATCGGCGACGACCTCGACGGGAAGCGCACGCTCGACGCCACCGGGCACGTCGTCACCCCCGGGTTCATCGACATCCACACGCACTACGACGCGCAGGTGTTCTGGGACCCGGCGCTCACCCCGTCGTCCTGGCACGGCGTGACCAGCGTCGTCGCCGGCAACTGCGGCTTCTCGATCGCCCCGTGCCGGCCCGACCATCGGAACCTGATGGTGCACACGCTGGAGCACGTCGAGGACATGAGCCCGGCCACGCTCGAGGCGGGCGTGCCGTGGGACTTCGAGACCTTTCCCGAGTACCTCGACTCCGTGGAGCGCCGCGGCACCGTCATCAACTACTCCGCGTACGTCGGCCACACCGCGCTGCGGCTCTGGGTGATGGGCGACGACGGGTACGAGCGCGAGGCCACCGACGACGAGCTGCTGCAGATGCAGGCCGTCCTCCGCGAAGCGGTGGAGGCGGGCGCGGCCGGGTTCGCATCGAGCTCGTCGGCGACGCACTCGGGCGACGGTGGACGCCCGGTGCCGTCCCGGATCGCCGACGTGCACGAGCTCGAGGTCATCATGACCGCGCTGGATCAGGCGGGGCGGGGCGTCGTGGAGCTGCTGCCGGGCGAGAAGATCAAGCACAAGGACGTCTACACGCTCCAGCGCACGATCGGCCGGCCGTTCACGTGGACCGCGTTGCTCACGATCAAGGGCTACCCGTGGCACGAGGGGATGGCCGAGCTGAACCACAAGGAACGCTCGACGGGAGCGGACGTCTGGCCGCAGGTGTCGGTGCGCCCGCTCGTGTTCTCGATGAACATGGCCGAGCCGTTCACGTTCAACATGAACCCGATCTTCGCCGCCTTGATGGACAAGACCGTCGAGGAGAAGCTGGCCGCGTTCCGCGATCCCGAATGGCGGAAGAAGGCCCAGGAGGAGCTGGACGAGCCCCGGTTCTTCAAGCCGAACTGGGAGAAGCTCTCGGTCAGCGAGACGGCGAAGTACCCGGAGCTGATCGACAAGCCGGTGGCCGCGCTGGCGCGCGAGCGCGGCGTCCAGCCGCTCGACGCCATCCTCGACCTCGCGTGCTCCGAAAACCTCGAGACGCGCTTCCGCAGCATCCTTGCGAACGATGACGACGACGCGATCGGATGGTTGCTCCAACAGGACGGCATGCTGATCGGCCTCTCCGACGCCGGCGCGCACGTCAGTCAGCTGTGCGACGCGTGCATGTCGACCGACCTGCTCGGTCAGTGGGTACGCGACCGCGGCGCGCTCCCGTTGGAGGCGGGGGTGCGCAAGCTCACGGGCGAGCCGGCCGACGTGTACGACCTCCGCGACCGCGGCTACGTGCGCGAGGGCATGACCGCCGATTTGGCCGTCTTCGATCCCGACACGGTGGCGCCTGGTCCGCTCCGGCGCGTGCGGGACTTCCCTGCCGACGGTGAGCGGCTCGTCGCCGATGCCCCGGTCGGTATGGCCCACGTCGTCGTGAACGGGACGCCCATCCGTGTCGACGGCGAGCCCGTTCCCGACGCGGTCGACTCGAAGCCGGGTCGCCTCCTACGGGGTTGACGCGGGTCGTCGGCCCTACGAGCTGACGGGCTGGAGCTCGAAGAGGAATTGGTACGCGAAGAGCTCCGGGCGGAGCTGCGTGCCGAACCGGTCAGCGCGCTTGAACGCGCGGATGGACGCCGCCCCCGTGCCGCCGTTCTGACCGCTCCCGCCCCGGTTGGCGACCTCCATCGGGATCGTGAGGAACTCGCGTCGACGCACCGAGAACCCCGTCCGCTCCACGAGGTGCTCGAAGCCCGAAAGGGTGAAGAAGCGGAGATGGCCGCGGTCGAGGATGCCTCTCCGGTCGTAGTCGAAGCGGCCGATCGTGCTTCGAACGCGCGGGTACCAGTGTCCGAAGTTCGGGACGCTTGCGACGATCGAACCACCGGGCGCGAGCCGATCCGCGCCGTCGGCGAGCAGCTTCTCGGGTTCCCGGACGTGCTCCAGGACGTCGGCCGCGACGATCACGTCGAAGCCATCACCGACTGCGTCGGGGATGCCGTCCTCGAGATCGGCGGGCACGAACGCGTCGACACGACCGCGCACGCCCGCATGCTCCTCGACGTCCACGCCGGTGACCTCGTGGCCGTGCCCGCGCAGCTCGGCGCTCAACGCGCCGTCGGAACATCCCAGATCGAGCACGCGGCTCGAGGGGCGGTGGGACAGCCAGGCCGCCACCCTGCCGTGCGACGTCTCGGGATCCAGCTTCGGCTCGTACGCGCTGCTCGCGAACGCCATCTCGCCCGAGCCGAAACCCATCTTGTGCGCCCGGTACCGGAGCACCTTGCGTGACACGTCCTTCGCATACTTCAGGCCGTCCACGTAACAGATCTCGTCGCCGTAGTACGTCGGAATCGGGATCTCGGCGATCCGCTTTCCGGCCTCCAACAGCTCGAGGATGATCTCGGTGTCGAAGTCGAACCCATTGGAGTTCTGCTCGAACGGGATCGAGCGCAGCGCGTCCACGCTGTAGGCGCGATAGCCGCTGTGCCACTCGGTGAGCTCGGCGCCCGCGACCGCGTTCTCGAAACGAGTCAGGATGCGGTTCCCGACGTACTTGTAGAGCGGCATGCCCCCGTTGCGTGCCGCGCCTTGCTCCATCATCCGGGAGCCGAGGACTGCATCGCACTGGTCGAGCTCGAGCGGCTCCACGATGTTCGGGAGGATCTCGGGCGCGTACTGCCCGTCACCGTGCAGGAGCACGACGATGTCCAGGCCTTGCTCTATAGCCCAGCGGTACCCGGCCTTCTGGTTGCCGCCGTACCCGAGGTTGCGGGGGTGGCGGATGACGCGGAGTGGCAGGTCCCGCACCTGCTGCTGGTAACCAAGACCGACGAGATACGTCGAGTCCTGGCTGTGGTCGTCGCACATCAGGACCTCGGTGATGCGCGGGACGAATTCGCGCGGGATGCGGTCGAGCACCTGCGCGAGGGTCGAGACCGCGTTGTACGCGACGATCAGGATCCCGATGCGCTTCATCGTCTGCCGGTCCGGCGGCGTCGTTGCGTGATCATCGGAGGATACCGAATGTCACGTTTCGGGCGTTGAGCGCGGCTTGCCGATGCGGCGATAGGCCTCGTCCGGGGTCGCGCCGACGTCCTTGTAGATGTGGTGGACACACGGCTCACCCTTGCGCTCGGGCGGGTGTTCGATGCTCGTCGGGGCACCGCCCCACTCGACGGGTTGCATCTCGTTGTTCACCGAGCAGTGGGCGCAGTACACGGGGAGCTCGTCGCGCATGAACGTGCGCCCGCTCTTCTCGCGCAGCGTGAGGTATGCAGGGTCGCCCTCGTAGCGGCCCTCGTCGATCAGTCGGCCGCCAGTCCCACACCGGAACGACAGCACGATCTTCTCGTCGTCCTCGTCGACGTCGACCGCGCCCATGTTGCTCAGCATGGCCCGGGCGATGACCTTGGCGCGGGCCGACGCCGGCAGCGACCCCCAGTCGGTGCCCGTCTCGCGCCTGGGGCGCACGAACTCGTCGCCGGTCTTGCGCAGCGCCCGCTCCACCGCCTCCTCTCCCAGCTCCTCGCCGATGAACGTGAGCAGGGAAGTGATCCAGTTGATCGAGTAGTCCTTGCGCGCACCCCACTGGTCGACGGCCTTGTCGAGCAGCACGGAGCCTTCATCGCTCCGCCCCGCCACGAAGGCGGCGCGGGCCT
This sequence comes from Actinomycetota bacterium, assembly GCA_046724435.1. Classification (GTDB taxonomy): domain Bacteria; phylum Actinomycetota; class Acidimicrobiia; order IMCC26256; family JACDBD01; genus JALZAA01. Next base: position 8,039 of record JBKOWN010000095.1, on the reverse strand, counting down.
GTTCCCACAGCGGTGCCCGCATCCGGTCGATGTCGGCGTCGGACAGCATCGGGTCGGCCATGGCCCGCCCCCTCGTCGCTCGCTGGTATGGCTTCGGCTATCTCGGTAGCCCGAGCACGCGCTCGGCGATGATGTTGCGCTGGATCTCGCTCGTGCCGCCCGGGATCGTTCCCGAGAACGAGCGGAGCCACTGCGTCGCCCACGACCCGTCCCGCCACATCGACGGGCCGGGAACGCGCGTATCGAGCGCGTCCGGTCCCTGCGCTTCCATGCCTGCGGCCAGGCACCTCTGGAGCGTCTCGCTGCCGTACAGCTTCAGCAGCGAATGCTCCGGCGATGCGCGGCCGCGCATGAACTTGGCGAAGCCTCGGTACCCGAGCAGCAGCAGTGCCTGGGAGTCGATGTAGAAGCCCGCGACCTGGTCCCGGAAGCGCGGATCGTCGCGCAACGGGACGCCGTCCGGCCCCTGGCGGTCGCCGAGATCGATCATCGTCCGGACACCGCGGTCCACCAAGTACGCGTAGTCGATCCAGAGCATGGCGCGCTCGTGCGCCAGCGATCCTTGTGTGATCGGCCAACCCTCGTGCAGGTCGCCGAGCAACGCGTCGCGTGGCACGACGACGTCGGTGAAGAACACCTCGTTGAAGTCGTAGTAGTCGGGCTCCGAGAGCTCGGGGAACGGCCGGCACTCGATCCCCGGTGTCTTCATGTCGATGATCAGCGCGCTGATGCCCTTGTGCTTCGGCGCGGCTGGATCGGTGCGCACGAAGCACAGGCACCAGTCGGCATGGTGCGCGCCGGAAGTCCACACCTTCTGGCCGTTCACGACGAAGTGGTCGCCGTCGAGCACGGCGCGCGTCGACAGCGAGGCGAGATCGCTGCCGGCGCCGGGCTCGCTCATCCCGAGGCACCACGCGATCTCCGCCTTCAGCGTCGGGAGGAGGAAACGCTCCTGCTGCTCGGGCGTCCCGTAGTCCTTGATCGACGGGGCCACGATGCCCAGTCCCTGCGGGTTGAGGCTGCGGTAGATGTCGCGTTTCGAGAGCTCCTCGAAGTAGATCATCTGCTCGGCCGCGGTCGCGTCGCGACCGCCGAGCTCGGGGGGCCAGCCGGGCACGAGCCAGCCGTGCTCGAACAGCGTGCGCTGCCACTCCCGCGCCCAGTCCGGCAGGTCGGCGCTCGACTGCTTCCGCTGGTGCATGACCTCGGGTACGGGCGCGTGCTCGTCGAGCCATGCGATGAGGTCGCGTCGGAACTGCTCTTCCGCTTCGCCGTAGCGCAGTCGCACATCCGAGACCGTACTCGTTACAGTCCGGCCCTTGGACTTCGAGTTCAGCGAGGATCAGGAGCTGCTGCGCGCGACGGTGCAGCGGTTCCTCGCCGAGCGCGCACCGATCGCGTACGTGCGCGAGATGCTCGAGGACGAGCGCGGCACGACCGACGGCGTTTGGTCGGGGCTCAGCGCGCTCGGGGTCACCGGGTTGCTGATACCCGAAGTACACGGGGGCGCGGGCATGGGGATGGTCGACATGGCCGTCGTGCTCGAGGAGCTCGGACGCGCGGTGCACCCGGGCCCATTCGCGTCGACCGCGGCCGGCGCCGCCAGCCTCGTCGCCCTCGCCGGCTCCGAGGAGGACCGTGGCGAGCTCCTGCCCCTGATTGCTGCTGGTGAATCGATCGCCGCGGTCGCGCTCTCATCGGCCAGCGAGACCCGCGCCGTCCTCGACAACAGTGCTTGGAGCGTCGCGGGTGAGAAGGTGCATGTACAGGACGCTATCGCCGCGGATTGGATCGTCGTCACCGCGACCACTACCGACGGCGAGCTCGGCGCGTTCGTCGTCGCCCGCGACGCGCCCGGTCTGGAGGTCGAGCCGACCGCGACCGTCGACGGGACGCGCAAGTTCGCTAACGTCACCCTCGCCGACGCACCCGCCCGCCGCCTCGGCACCGGCGACGCAACGGGTGCGGTCGCCGAGACCGTCGATCGCCTCGGGATCGCGGCGGTCGTCGACGGCGTCGGCACCGCGTCGCGGGCGCTCGAGATGGCGGTCGAGTACGCGAAAGAGCGCCGGCAGTTCGCCCGCCCGATCGGCTCGTTCCAAGCGGTCCAGCACCTCTGCGCCGACATGCTGCGCGCCGTCGAGCTCGCCCGGGCCGGGGCGTACTACGCGTGCTGGGCCGCCGACGCCGCCGACGCTGCCGAGCGCCACCTCGCCGCCACGATGGCCCAGGCCTTCGCCGCCGACGAGCTGTACACGGCGGGCGCGTCGCTCATCCAGGTCCATGGTGGCATCGGGTTCACGTGGGAGCACGATGCGCACCTCTATTACAAACGACTCCTCACGCTGAAGGAGCTCGCCGGCGGGTCGTCCGGTCAGCTCGAGGAGCTGGCCTCGCTGGTCCTCGACTCGGGCTGACCCGTCGTCCAGCTGGGACAGGGACCAACACCCCGAACGGGTGAGACGAGAGGTTTAGCGGTGCCGCGAATGGTGCGAAACTCCTGGTACCTCCCGAGCGAGGACGAATCGACTTCTCCCCTCGGGAGAATGAGGAAGGTGGGAGACCAGAGAGGACCGGGGTCTCCCGCCTTCCCGCGTCCGGGCTAGGTCAGCCGGGCCGGCTGCTTCCTCCGCCGCGGCCAATCGCGCGCCACCACCGCGGCGATGGCGACGGCTGCGAGCACGACGATCGTCGGCTCCGCCGGCACGCGGAAGCGCGTCTGCCCGTACGTGGCAGCTGACGCGACCGTCAGGATCAGCGCCGGGACGAGCAGCGGCCACGACCGCCGCCGGCGGCGGCGCATCACGACCCAGCCCGCGACGGCGGCGATGAGCAGCGGGTAATACGCGATCAGACCGAGGGCCGTGACCCAGCCTTCGCGTCCCTCCCCCTTGTTGTAGCTGACCATGTCCCAAGGGCGGTACAGGCTCCAGCTCCGCCCGACGCGCGCCAACGACACGACGACGAATCGCCCTTTGTGCGCGTCGATGTAGTCGAACGCCCGGTCGCGGAAGATCTTGCTGTCGACCGACTGGTCGCCGATCGGATTGCGGCCGAGGCACTTGAGGTCGGTCAGACCGATGCCGTTCCCGTAGTAGACGGAATTGCAGTTGGAACCGATCAGCGCGATCCCGTCGTTGGTCGAAAGGTACGTCGGTTCCTTGAAGCGGGAAAGGTTGTATCCGACCCATGGTGCGATCAGGAGCGTCGCTGCGAGCACACTCACGCCGGCAAGCTTCCACCGCTGCGCCATCACGACGGATCGCGCGACGAGGGCCGCCGGCACCGCCAGCAGCGGGACGAGCAACACGAGCTCGGGGCGGCTCAGCGCGCCGAGCGCGCACAACGCGCCGACGATCAGTGCATTCCAGACGTTCGGTTCGCGTATCAGGCGGTAGGCGTACAGCAACGCCAACGCGACGACGAGCGCGGCGAGCGTCTCGGACATGATGAGCCCGTCGTTCACCCACAGGTTCGGATAGATAGCGGCGATGCCGGCGGCGATCCACCCGGCCCGGTTGCCGGCAAGCTCGCGCGCCAGCAGCCCGATCACGACGACGCCCACGGCGCCGAGCACCGACATTGTGAGCCGCTTTGCGATCTCGCTGTGATTGGTGACGAAGGAGACGGGCGTGAGCACGAGCACCGTCAGAGGCGGATGGTCAGCCGCGGGATCGTGCCCTTTGCGCACCTGGCCGCGGATCAGGGCCTGGGGGTCGAACGGCTCGACGAAGCCGTCACCGTCGGCGAGGCGATCGGACTCGGAGTTGTAGAAGAGCTGGTCGCCGAGAATCGCCTGGTCGCGCTTGGCCAGCCCGACGTAGGCCCCACGCAGCACGAGCGCCGCCAGCGCGATGAGCAGCAGGACGCGCCAGAACCGCCGATCGTCGCCGCCCCGGGACATGGGCGGCGAGCCTAGGGGCGCGAGCGGTTCAGTTTCGGTTCGTGAGAAGGAGACACCCCGCCAGTGGGCCCCCACCGGCCGCCGCCACACCGACTTCGGGATCGCCGGGCACTTGCCGCTCCCCCGCCTCGCCCCAGAGCTGCACGCACGCCTCGTGCAGGAACCCGTAGCCGTGCAGCCGGCCGGCCGAGAGCTGACCCCCGTGCGTGTTGAGCGGCAGCTCGCCGTCGCGCGCGATGCGCTGCCCGCCTTCGACGAACGGTCCCGACTCGCCCCGGCCGCAGAACTTCATGGCTTCGAGCCACGACATCGTGATGAAGCTGAACCCGTCGTACATCTCGGCCAGCTGAACGTCCGACGGCTGCACATCGGTACGGGTCCACATCTGCGCGGCGGCGTCCCGGCAGGCCATCGTCGTGAGGTCGTCGAACTGGTCCCACGACGGCCGCCCGTAGAGCGCGGTTCCGACCGCCTCCACCTGGATCGGAGGCTTGCGCAGGTCGGCGACCGTATCGGCGTGCGACACGATGACGGCGGTGCCGCCGTCGCACGGCACGTCGCAGTCGAAGAGGCACAGCGGTGAGGAGATCATCCGGGCGTCGAAGTAGTCGTCCATTGTCATCGGGTCGCGGTAGATCGCGTTCGGGTTGACGCCCGCGTTCTTGCGGGCGTTGAGCGCGATCTGGGCGAGTTGCTCGCGTGTCGTGCCGAACTCGTGGAAGTGCCGTTGGGCGAACATCGCGACCCACGTCGTCGCCGACGGCGCCGAGAACGGGAGCGTCCACTGCATGTAGCTGCCGGCGCGGAAGTTGCCGCCCCCACTGCCACCGCCCGGCATAACGGCCGAGCGACCCTGCTTGCCCTGGGCGCTGCCCTCGTAGACGCTGCGGAAGCACAGCACGTGCGTCGCCAGCCCGGCGGCGACGGCCAGGCACGCGTCGATCACCGATCCGAGTTGGCCCGGCAGCTCGATCCCGCCCGTGTACCACCCGACCTCGAGGCGCAGCGCGTCTTGCACCTCGACGAGCCCCGCGCCCGAGAAGCCCGCCGGAGTGTCCATGGGCCCCGGGTACGTGGCGATGCCGTCGATCTGGTCGGTGGTCAGGCCGGCGTCCTCGATGGCGGCCATGCACGCGTCGAGCGTGAGGTCGAGCGGGTCTCGGAACAGTCGGCGGCCGATCTCCGACTGCCCGGCACCGCTGATCACGGTGCGCCGCTCGATCGGGTCTGCTGCCATCAGGCCGCCGGCTCGAACAGCGGGATGTACACCGCTTCGTCGCCGTCGTCGTGGCGCTCGAACACGACCTGCACCGGCATGCCGATGCGCACATCGTCGGGCGGGCAGTTCACGATGTTGGTCGTGAGTCGCAGGGCTTCCTGCTCCGGCAGCTCGACGATCGCCACGACGTACGGGAGCTCGGGGCCCGGCATCCACTCCTGCACGTTGATCGAGAACGTGTGCACCGTGGCACGCCCCGACACGGCCTCGACGGCGAGGTTCTTGCCGTGGCACTTCGGGCAGCGCGACGTGGGCGGGTGGACGTAGGTGCCGTCGTCCTGGCAGCGCAGGAACCGCAGCTCGCCCTCCGCCCCGCCTGTCCAGAAATGCCGGTTTCGGTCCGAGATGCGGGGCAGGATCCGGAACGGGACGTCGTCGCTCACACGTCCTCTTCCGGCTCGGGCGCGGCGTCGAAGCCGGCGCGGGCATGCGAGATCGCCTCGACTGCGGGCAGCAGCCCGAACCCCGGCAGCGTGAGCATGATCGAGCCGAGGATCTCGTCCCAGCTCGCGCCGACCTCCTTCGCCAGCATGGCGTGGCGACGCACACCGGCCGGGTTGCGCAGGATCACGGTGCAGACCATGCGGATCAGCTCGTGGGTCTTGCGGTCGGGCGCCTTGAGCGAGTCGATCTGGCTCATCCACGCGTTCTGCGCCGAGTGGAGCGCGGGAAAGACCTCGTCGAGCGGCCCCTCGAACCAGGGGAAGCTCCAGTCCATCTGCTCGTCGGCCACGGAGAGGACGATAGCTACGCCACTCCCCGGTCTGCGCGCTGGGCACTGCGGGGCCGGAACACGGGGATCGTCACGTCCTCGGCGATCTCCTGGAAGAGGACCTCGAGCGGCATGCCGATCTCGAGGGCCTCGAAGTCGCAGTCAACGACGTTCGTCATCATGCGTGGGCCTTCGTCGAGGTCGACGACGGCCGCCACGTACGGCACCCGCTCGCCGAACGGCGGCAGGTCGTTGCGGCGCACGACCGACCACGTGTACAGCGTCGCCCGACCACTCGCCTCGACCCACTCGACATTCGCGCTCCAGCACACCTGGCAGAACGGCCGGGGGTAGAAGTGGAAGCGCCCGCAGACGCCGCACCGCTGGATGAGGAGCGTGCCGGACCGGGCAGCGTCCCAGAACGGCTGGGTCTCGGGGTCGGGCGCTGGCAGGTCGTAGCGCGGACCCTCCCGCGCCATCAGCCGCGGGTCGGGAGCGCGGCGACGGCCACGCCGCTGATCTTCGCCTCGCCGCCCTCGTTCACGACCTCGCAATGGAGATCGACTCGGTGCTCCCCGTGCTCGTCGTACTTCTTCTGCACGGTGACTTTGGTCGTGAGCGTCTCGCCGGGCCAGGTCTGCTTGGTGAAGCGCACCTTGTATTCGCGCAGGTTGCCGACGCCGACGAAGTCGGTGAGCGCCTTGCCCAGGATCCCGGCCGTGAACATGCCGTGCCCGAACACGCTCGGCAGCCCCGAGTCCTTGGCCTTCACCTCGTCGGTGTGCATCGGGTTGAAGTCCCCCGACGCCCCCGCGTACATCACCAGGTCGGTCCGGGTGAGCTCGTGGGAGAACTCCGGCCCCGTGTCGCCCTCTTTGATGTCGTCGAAGAACAGCTTCTGCTCTGCCATAGGTATTGAGTTACCCGTTCCCTGACACGGGTGTCAACTTTCCTGGTTCGGATCACGGAGATGCCTGCGGACGGGCGGTGGCGTGCACAGTGATGGCGAATTCGTCGCCAGGTGACACGATCTGCAGGAGCGAGAAGTCGACCGAGCCACCGACGGTGATCATCACCGCGTCCTCGGTCGCCTCGACCCGCGCGTCACGAAGTGCCCGGCGGTCCAGCTGATCGGCCAGCGACGCGCGTGCCCGCCGCTGGGCATCCGGCGGCACCAGCCGCACCACCCCGCTGTTCCGGTACGCGGCCTCGTCCAGGGCGGACGCACCGGCAACCGCTGCCGCATCTGCGGTGGCCGCCAGCGACCTTCGCTCCGAGAAGGCGCGCCACAAATCGAGGCTGATGCCGCCGAGGAGGAACAGCATCAGGCACAGCCCCAGCATCCACAAGGTGATCGTGCCGGACTCGCGGCGCGCGCCCATGATGGGGAGGTGCCTCGTCATTCGAAGCTGCGGTACTGATCGACCGGCTCGGTGTGGTGGGCAGTCCAGCTCCAGGCTCCGACGCCGCCGATCCCGGGAACAGTGACAGCGGGAACGGCGACCGTCACCGAAGCGCGCACGCTTCCTCCGCGCGAGAGTCGGCCGCCAGCCGCACAATCGAGTTGCACGTCGACATCACCCGGCGAGAGCCCGAGGTTACTCGCCATGTCGTAACCGGTCTCGGCGGCACGTCCGCGATCGCAGACACCCGCGACGGCAACGACCCGTGCCACCTCCCGAGCGATCGATCGTGCCGTCGTCTGGCGCTCCGACCACGTCGGCAACGTCAGCACGAGCAACGCGATGGGGAAGACCAGCAGGCCGACGCCGAGCGCAAGCTCCGCGGCGACATAACCACCCTCGCGAGACCGGCCAGACCGCAGCGTGCTCACGGGTGCTCTCTCACCGACCGCGCTTCGAGTGCGAACGTCCAGTCGGGGACCACGCCCGGCAGCCATCCGTGCAACGTGGCGTGAACCGTCGCGTGCATTTCGTCCTCGTTGGCGCTCTCGCACCGAACGCTGACGTCGCGTCCGAGGCGTCCGGCAAGCAGATCACCGAGGGCATCCCGCGCACGTGACTCGCACTCGCCGGTCGTCGCGCCGAAACGGCCTCCTGCCCGCGCTCCCTCGTCGACCGCGGCTCGCACCACCCCGCGGGCGTACAGGAACACGATGAAGTTCGCCATCATCACGAAGACGA
>JBKOWN010000196.1:0-20012 GCA_046724435.1 Actinomycetota bacterium | reverse complement strand
GCGCTCGCAGCCGAACAGGACGGCATCGGCGGCCGGGTGCTCCGCGAGCGCGGCGTGGACGCCGACCGCGCCCGAGCCGAGGTCATTCGAGTGCTCACGACGTACGTCGAGAGCAAAGCGCGCTAGCCGTCGGGGGGCTCCTCGACACCGCGGCGGACGCCGCGCACGATCGCACGGCTCACATCGCCGGCGCGCGCGACGACGTTACGCATCGCGGCGACGTCGCCCCGCTCGCCCAGCTCGCACACCACAGCCGCCATGCGCGTCTCGCGCAGGATGGCGTACGCCTTGCCACACGGGTCCGCTGCCGTCGGCAGCACGCCACGCAGCTCGTCCTGGACCGCGGCGGCCACGCGGTAGCCCGCCTCCGAGCGGAACGTGCCTGACGAGAAGTACGTGCAAAGGCATCCGTCGTCGCCGGTGCCGGCGCGCAACGCCAGAAAAAGCGCGGCTCCGAACTGGTTGGCGGCGACAGCGGTGGTGCTGTCATCGGATCCGGCCGAGTCCAGCAGTGCGCCGGCCCCGCCCTCGGCAAGGCCGCGGCAGACCGCGTCACCCAAGGCCTCGAAGCCGGGCGCGGCAGTGATGAAGACACGCTTGCCCCCGAGCCCGTGTGGCCCGCGGCGCAGCATCTCGCGCTCGCGCACGCTGGCGACGGAGCCCGCCGCCAGTGTGCCCACGCGGCGCAGCGCGGCGACGGTGGTCCAACCGCAGAAGCCGTCGGGCGCGAGGCCGACGTTGCGCTGAAATTCCGCGACGGCATCGGCGGTCTGCGCGCCGAGGATGCCGTCCTCGCGGCCGGCGTCGAAACCGAGTGAGTTCAACCGACGCTGGAGCTCGGTGACGTCGTCACCGCGCAACATCGGCTGACGGAAGTACAGCGTCCGATCGCCGAGCGAGAAGCCGCTCTCGACGAGCGCCGCCCAGGTCTGCGAGCCACAGAGCCCGTCCACGACGAGGCCGCGCTGCTGCTGGAAGGCGCGCACGGCGCCTTCGGTGGCGGGACCGAACTCACCGGCCTCGTCGGTCGCCGATTCGAGGCCGAGCGCGGCCAGCCGCCGCTGAAGATCACGAACCGCCTCGCCGGTCTCGCCCGGCTGGAGCGCCGCCGCGGTCATGACCCGCGAGGCGGCGCGGGGACGGCGGCTATGCCGACCGGCGCAGCAGAGCCGGAGCTTGCGACGGCGCCAATAGGCACGTCACGAGATGAATTCGGCGAGATCCTGGAGGAGCTGACCCTTGCCCTTGGCCCCGACGAGTCGCTTCACAGGCTCGCCCTCGTTGAAGACCATCAGCGTCGGGATGCTCATCACGTTGTAGCGCATCGCCGTCTGCGGGTTGTCGTCCACGTTGAGCTTGACGATGCGCAGCTTGCCCTTGTGCTCGGTGGCGATCTCCTCGAGCGTCGGGGCGATCATCTTGCACGGGCCGCACCACTCGGCCCAGAAGTCGACGAGCACGGGCGTGTCCGCGCCCCCGACCGTCTCGTCGAAAGTGTTGTCAGAGAGGTACGTGATGTCGGCGCCCACGGGGGTCCTTTCGGCCAGGGTCGATCGAGTGTAGCTACGACGTGAAACCACGCTGTGTCGCCGCCCATTCCTGTTCGTTCACGTCCGGGCGGCGGCGTGGCGACGAGCCTCGATCCAGCGCTCGGCCTCGATCGCGGCCATGCAACCGGTCCCGGCCGCGGTGACGGCTTGGCGGAACACGTGGTCGGCGACATCGCCGGCCGCGAACACACCCTCGACCGACGTGAGAGTCGAACCGCTGTGGGGGAGCACCACGTAGCCGTTCTCGTCCAGGTCCACCTGACCCTCGAACAGCTTGGTGTTGGGGTCGTGGCCGATGGCGACGAACAGCCCGCCCACGTCCAGCTCTGAAGGCTCGTCCGTGCGGGTGTCGCGCAGGTGGATGGCAGCGACGCTCCCGTCGCCGCCGACGTCGGTCACGACCGAGTTCCACTTGAAGTCGATCTTCGGGTTGGCGAACGCGCGGTCCTGCATGATCTTCGACGCCCGCAGCTCGTCGCGCCGATGGATCACAGTCACCTGGGAAGCGAACTTCGTGAGGAAGAGCGCTTCCTCGATCGCGCTGTCGCCGCCACCGACAACGGCGATGTCCTTCTCGCGGAAGAAGAACCCGTCACAGGTCGCGCACGTTGACACGCCGTGGCCGAGGAGGCGGCCCTCGGACGGGAGGCCGAGCATCCGGGCCGACGCGCCGGTCGCGATGATCAGGGCCTCGGAGCGGTACTCCGTGCTGCCGACCCACGTGCCGAACGGCGACGCAGACAGGTCGACGCGGTCGACGTCGGCGGTCACGAACTCGGCGCCGAAGCGCTCCGCCTGCTCGCGGAACTTCATCATGAGCTCGGGGCCGAGGATGCCGTCGGGGAAGCCGGGGTAGTTCTCGACGTCGGTGGTCAGCATGAGCTGTCCGCCCGCCTCGGCACCTTCGATGACGACGGGCCGGAGGTCGGCACGGGCGGCGTAGAGGGCGGCAGTCAGCCCGGCGGGGCCGGAGCCGACGATGACGAGCTCGCGTACTTCGTTCATGGGGCGATTCCCAGGGTTATTCGGGCGGGGACGCCGTTGTCCTCCGCGCCCAGCAGAACGTGCCGGCGACGACGAAGATTCCGCCGAAGACGAGGTACGCCGCCCAGACGCCCCCGGGCAGGTAGACGTCGACGAGCCGGAACAGACCGATCAAGGCGATCGTCAGCGCGGTGCCGACGAAGAACGCCGTGAGCAGCCCGAACACGATCGCCCGGGTCACGTTCTGGGCGGGGGTGACCGTCTTGTCGCGGACCGTCGTGACGACCCGCTCGATGTTGTCGACCGCGTCGGTCGTCCAGTCGCTCATGACCCCCGTCCCGTCCGAGAACCCGGGAAGCGTACCTGCCTCCGTCCCGCCCCCGGCGCCTCAACGCAGGACGGAGGCCGTGGCCGCCTGGCACGTCCGTTCCGTGACCGTCAGCGGCCCTCGACCTTGACGTCACCGATCTGGAGATTGTCGGACTGAGGCAGCTGGGTGCACCACACCAGCACGTACTGGCCGCGCACGTTCATGTCGAAGCGATGGACCGCTGCCACGTTGTCGCCGGACGCACGGGCCGGGCCCCATGCTGCGAGCGAGCTGCCGGGCTGGTCGGCCACGTAGATCTGTCCGCTCCACCCGTCCTCCACGGTGGTCACCGTGACGGTGGTGACGTCGTGTGCGGCGTCGAGCTGGACCCACAAGCCGACGCCCGACTTGCTGTTGCCGAAGTTGCGATTCGCGTACGTCTCCGTCTGCCAGGCCGTGCCGGGATCGTTGTCGAAGGCGAACTGCACGTCTTGAGGGTGCTCGCCCCCGTCTCCGGGCGGAGGATCGAAGTCGTGTGCGGCGACGATCGGCAGCGCTTGACTGGCCGCCGTCGCGGTGCCAGGGGTTCCGGAGCTGCCGCTCCGGTTCGTGAGGGCGTATGCGAGCCCGGCGCCGGCCGCAAGGAGGATCAGGATCAGCACCACCCACGGCCAGCGGCGCCCGCGTCGGGGCGGAGCAGCGGGAGCCGGACGTTCCGGTGGCGGCGCGCCCACCTCGGTCGGCTCGGCGCGGCCGCCGCCGCGTCCGGGAGGTGCGACGACCGGGCGGGTCGGCGGTGGAGGCGCGAGCGGACCGGTTGGCGCCATGTCGTCAACCGGCTTCAGCGCGTCCTTGAACGCCTGCGCCGACTGGTACCGGTACTCGGGGTCGCGTGCGAGGCTGCGCGCCACGACATCCTCGAGGTGCCGCGACACGTCCGGGCGGGCAGTTCGGATCGGCTCCGGTGCATTCGTGAGACGGGCGACGGCGGTCGCCATGTCGGAATCGCCTCCGAACGGCGCGCTGCCGGCCAACATCTCGTACAGGATGAGGCCGAGCGCGTAGACGTCGGCGCGACCGTCGACCGAATGACCGTTCACCTGCTCGGGCGCGAGGTAGCGAGCGGTCCCGACCACCATGCCGGTGCGAGTCAGGTCGTCTCCCCCCGCCGCTTTGGCGATCCCGAAGTCCGTGACTTTCACCCGCCCGTCCGGCTGCACCAGCACGTTGGCCGGCTTGATGTCGCGGTGGACGAGCCCTTGACGGTGCGCGTGCTCCAGCGCGTCCGCCACCTGCGAAGTGATGTCGGCGGCCTCGGGCACGGGCAAACGGCCGCGGGCGTGGATCAGTCGCCGAAGTGTCGTTCCTTCGACGAGCTCCATGACGATGAAGGCGGTGCCGTCGTCGTCGCCGGTGTCGTACGTGGCGACGATCCCCGGGTGCGTGAGTCGCGCGGCGGAGATGGCTTCGTTGCGAAAGCGGATACGCAGCCCTTCGTCGACAGCGAGCTCCGGCAAGAGGAGCTTGACCGCTACGCGGCGCGACAGCAACGAATCCTCGGCGATCCACACCGTGGCCATGCCGCCGCGCGCAAGCTCGCGGTCGAGGCGGTAGCGCCCTCCGAGGACGCGTCCGGCCGTGGCATGCTCGGGCACGCCCCCCGACGCTAGTGGCTGGTGCTGCATCGCTTGCCTCGCCGGACGGGAACGAACGAGGTCAGCCGCCGGCCTGGAACGTGACGCCGATGACGCGGGGACCGGCGTGTGTGCCGATGACCGGGCCGATCTGTCCGACGACGATCTCGTCCCGGGCCGCCAGCGGCTCGAGCAGGTCGAGCAGCTCGTCGAGATCCGGCGCGTTGCCGTGCAGCACGGCCAGATTCTCGAATGGGCCTTCCTTCACGCGGTCGACCAGCAGGCGCAGCGCCTTCGAGCGGGTGCGGACCTTGCCCGCTTCCTCCACCACGCCGTCCCGCACCTCGACGACGGGCTTGATGGCCAGCATCGAGCCGAGCAGCGCCCGGGCGTTGCCGACCCGGCCGCCCTTCTTGAGGAACTCGAGCGTGTCGAGCGTTCCGTACAGCTTGCAGCGGTTGCGCCGGTCGGTGACGTTGGCGACGATCGATTCGAGCGAGTCCCCGTCCACCGCTTGCCGCGCCGCGGTGAGGCACAGGCTGCCGAGCCCCATCGACACCAGGAGCGAGTCGACGACGGTGACAGGGCAGTCGGCCTGGACCGCCTGCGCCGCGACCTGTGCCGACTGCATCGTGGCCGAGAGTTTGGAAGAGAGGTTGATGCAGATGATGCCGGTCGCGCCGTCCTCGATGAGACGCCGGAACGCCCCCTCGAAGGCGCCCGCCGACGGCGCCGACGTCTCGGGCAGGACATCCGATTCGGCGAGGCGACGCCAGAACTCGTCGGTGCTGAGCTCCTTGCGGTCGACGAGCTCTTCCTTGCCGAAGCGGATGGTGAGCGGCACCACCTCGATGCCGTGCCGCTCGATCAGGTCGTCCGGCAGGTCGCACGCGCTGTCGGTGACGACTCGAACCCCCATGGCACCCCCTGGCCGCTTCGCCGCTTTCCGACCGGCGGCGCCACAGCATCGTTACACCGTTCGACCCTCTCTGTCCGACGGCCCGCGGAGGGCGGCCTCGGGCGACACCGGCGGGCGCAGCCCGCGCCCTCTGCGGATGCGGGGTGCGAACAGCGACCAGAGGTCGTCGAGCTCCCGCATGCGCAGCGCGGCGGTGACCGCGAAGTACTCGGCGAAGCCGACGACGGCGCCGACGACGGTCGTCACGGCCGCAACCCAGGCGTTCGACCATCCGAGGCCGCGCGCGATCATCCATGTGACGAGGGCGACGAGCCCGCCGGCGGCGAGGGAGCGCGTCAGGGTGTCGATCAACCGGCGTCCGTCCATGTAGCCGAGGCGTCGGCGCAGCACGACGATCGTGAGCACCGAGGCGCCGGCGTACGCACCGGCGAACGCGACCGCGAGACCCGGGACACCGAACGCCTTGTACAGCGGGAACGCCAACGCGATGTTGAGCGCGTTCTCGAAGCAGTTCAGGAAGAAAGGTGTTCGCGTGTCCTGCAGCGAGTAGAACGCGCGCAACGAGAACAGATAGATCGAGAACGGCACCAGTCCCAGAGAGAACCCCGCCACGGTGTGCGCGACCACGGTGGCGTCACCGCTGGAGAACGCGCCCCGTTCGAGGAGGGCGACGACCATGGGCCGGGCCAACGCGATGAAAATCGCCGAGCACGGGACGATGACGAAGGTCGTCAGGCGAAGCCCGAAGGACAACCGATCTCGAAGTTCGCCGATGTCGCCCCGGCCCGCGGCGCTCGCCATCTCCGGCGCGAGCGTCGTCATGAGCGAGACCGCGAGCAGCCCGTGAGGAAGCTGGAAGAACGCGTACGCGCTCAGGTAGATGAACGGCCCGCCGTCGCGGCCGTTGGCCAGGACGAGCACGATCCACAACGCGATCTGGTTCGCGATCACGTAGCCGAGGGTCCACGAGGAGAGGCGTGCCATCGCGACCACGGCGCGGTGCCGCCACGCGAACACGAACCGGAGCCGGATGCGCGCCCATCGCAGGACCGCGCCGAGGGCCAGCGCCACGGCTGCGATGCCCGCAGTGGTGCCCACACCCAGCGTGATGAGCAGCGCAGTGTCGTCGCGAACGCGGTCGAGCGTGATCGGCCCGTCGAGCAAGCGAGGCAGTGACACGAAGATCGCGATGACGACGATGTTGTTGAGCATCGGCGCGAACGCGGCTGCCGCGAATCGGCGATGGGCGTTCAACAACGCGGTCGCGAGGGCGGTGAACCCGTAGAAGACGATCTGCGGCATGAACAGCCGCACGAGGGTCGTCGCGACGTCCTGTTGTGCGGCTCGGCTCGCGCCCTCGGCCCGCAGTGTGAACACCTGCACGATGTACGGCGCTAAGAGCACCCCGGCGATGGAGACCGCGACGAGCACGGCGATCGAGACGGTCATGATGGCGCTGACCGCCTCGTCGTCCTCGCGCTCGACATGGCGCACGAACTGGGGCACGAGCGTCGCGGTGAGCACGCCGCCGAGCAGCAGCTCGTACAGCATGTTGGGCGTCTCGTTGGCGTAGCTGTACGTCCCCGCGAGAGCGCCCGCGCCGATCGCGTAGGCGATCGCTGCGACGCGCAGGAAGCCGGTGATCCTCGACAGGGCGGTGCCAAGCCCGACGACGGCGCTCGACCGCAGCAGACGGGTCGATTGCTGGCCCGCAGCTCCAGCCGTGTCGCTCACGAGGTGGAACTCTGACCGGAGCTCTCGCCGGCGCCGGGCGTCTCCGGTGGCGACGACAACGCCGGGTGAGCCGGGGTGGCGGCGCGCCGCCCCCGGCGCTTACGGATGTCGTGGGCCCACCACCCGGCGAGGAAGAGCACGGCCCCGACCGTGAGGAACAAGCCGACGTTGTTCACGAAGAAGGTGGTGCGCACCTTCACTTCGGTCTGCTGGAGGGGCAGGGCGCCGTCGGGGGACGTCACCCTGAGCGTGAGCGGGAACGTCCCCGTGCTGCGCGTCTCGACGGTGAAGCGCACCGTCGTGCTCCGAGGGGGCAGGTCCAGGACGCGCTGGTTCCCATCGGGGAACACGAGCTTGTCGCTCTCGAGGCGCACGCGTACCCGGAGCGCCTGGCCGGTCTCGTTGAGGAACGTGACCGGGATCGCGCCCTTTTCGGCGGTCAACGTGATCGTGCTGTTGACGGCCGGCACGTGCAGGCGACCCACGAACTGGTTGACGTCGGCGTCGACCTTCGCCAGCTCGGCGCGGGCGCGCGAGCGGCCTTCCGGCCCCGACCACACGGACGACAGCGAGACGAGGAGTGATCGGTTGCCGGGTTCGGCGACGGGGTTCGGGGGCGGTACGAGCGCGTTGAAGGCCTCGAGCTGGGTCTGGGCGTCGAGGTACTCGCGCTCCGTCACCGGCGCGGGCGGCACGGGCGACGGTGCGAGATCACGCTCGACGGGAGCGTTGCTGCTCGTCGCCGGAGGCACCGTCCCGATGAGGTCGTCGACCGTGAGCGGGTCGAGCAGCGGATGGTCGGACGGCAGCCCGTCCAACGCAGACTCGAGGAGCGCGCTGCTCGCGTTCCAGTCGTCCGGCTCGAGGACGACAACCCCCCGTCGGACATTCGGTTGCTCGAGCGCGACGACCGACAGCCCCGCGAGGAACCGCTGGGCGCGTAGCGCCGGCGGGTCGTCGCCCTCGAGGAGACGCTGCAGACCGGTGTCCGAACCGACGGCCATGGTCGTGGCCGGTTGATTGCGCACGGCGAAGGGTTGCGCGGGTGTGAACTGCTGGTCGCTCGGGGTGAGATCGGTGCCGTCTAGGATCACGCGGTCGACGCCGGCGTCGCGCAGGCGTGCGAGTGAAGCGTCGTTGGCGGGCCGCGCGATCTGGGTTCTGGGATCGACGCGCGTCCCGAGCAGGGCGCTGAGCTTGTCAGTTCCCTGCACGAGCTCGGGCCCCACCTCGGCGCTGAGCCCGCCGCTCACGAGCGAGCGCACGTCGACGGGGACGTACGCGCCGGCCAGGACCTGCGATCGGCCGAGCGCGTCCCGCATCGCGTTGAGCGAGGTCGTGAGGGCGGGGTCGCCGTTGGCGAGCTGGGTCCACGACTCCAGCGTCTCGGGCCCGGGCGCGATCGTGAGCGGAACGCCCGAGTTGGCGATTGCGATCGCCCGCCGGCCGAGGCGTCCCTCGGGCCGCAGCTGCGACACGACGGACGGGTTCGGCTTGCCGTCGGCCTGATACGCGGACGGGGCCGTCATCGGCACGACCCAGCTCACCCCGAGCCGCTGACCGATGGCGGGCCCGCCGTTGGCCCCGGGCGCGACGGCGACGACGGGCGTGACGAAGCCGGCCAGCCGGGTCCCGTCGGGCTGGCGCAACTCCACCTCGACCGGGTACACGCCGGTGCGGCGCAGCTGGAGTGCGTTCGGGTCGCGGGGCGCGTCCTCGGCTTGGAGCGGGAAGTTGAGCGTCCGGCTGCCGTCATCGCCGGCGGGGAAGAGGTCGAGCGGGAGCTCGGCCTGGCCGAGCACTGAGCCGAGGTTCCGGCCTTCGACCGCGGCCTGGAAGCCCGAGCGGGAGCTCACGGCCTCGTGCGCGGTGGCGCTGACAGTGAGGCCGGCGGTGCCCGCCGCCTGCCCCCGGACCTGGAGGCGCAGCGCGAGGTTCCCGCCGACGGTGACCCAGGCCTGCTGCCCGGTGAGCACGAGGCCTGGTGCGTTCGGGTTTGCGTTTGCCGTTGTAGGCGGCGGGTCGATGCCGGCCCCCGCGGGCAGCGCGCCGAGAACGAGAAGGGCAGCGGCCGCCATCACGACGACCGCGGCGCGCCTCAAAGCGTCCGCCCGAGCACGCACAATCCGACGGGGAGCCGCCGGAAGCCACACGATTCGTACAACGAGAGAGCCGCGGTGTTGTCGACCTGCGTGTTGACCAGCGCGCGCTCGACCGAGCGCCGCCGCAACCACCAGAGCGCGTCCGCGATGAGCACTCGGCCGAAGCCCCGGTTGCGCGCGTTTGCATGGACGGCGATGCGCTGGAGGTACCCGTTGCGCCCGGACCGGCCGGTGACCGCGTAGCCGGAGACCGTCGTGCTCGAGTCAGGGGTGATGCGAAAGCGCGTCACCGGAGTGGCGCGGAGCGCCTCGACGAGCCCTTCTTGATCGAGGCCCCAATCGCCGTCGAAGGCGGTCGCGTCGAGGTCGAGAATCGCGGGATAGTCGTCGCGGCGGGCGCGTCGCGTCGAGCCTGTCGCGGGTGGAAGCCGGTAGAGGTCGTGGGCGAGCAGGTGGAGGCGTTCGCGCACCGCGAACCCCGCATCGACGAACGGCGCCGACTCGGCGGGGCCGAGCGCGTTCGTCACCACCGCCTTGTAGCTGCGCGCTTGCACCTCCATGAGGCAGCGTTCGATCACGGACGGGCTCGGAGGAGCATCCGTCCCCATCGTGAGGCGGGCGACATCGGCGTCCGAGCGAAACGGCCCGATACGCGCCCAGCCGCCCCGCCAGCGGAGCGTGTGAATGTTCAGGGGCGACATGGCGACGCGCGAGCGTAACCGTCGGCTCCTCGACGGGCGCGGCGGCCACAGCCGAGAAAACACCCCGGGTACCGTGGGCTGCATGCTGTTCGTCGGCGTCGATCCGCGCTTCGCCGACCACGACCCCGGCCGTGGCCACCCCGAGCGACCCGCGCGTCTCGAAGCCGTGCACGCGGGCATCGACCAGGCGGCGCGCGACGTGGGCGTCGAAACCGGCGCCCTGGTCACGCCGCTCCCGCCACGTGACGCGACGGCCGAGGAGATCACCCGGGTGCACACGGCGCGGCACGTCGCGCGGCTCGAGGCTCTGGCCGAGCACGGCGGCGGCTCGATCGACCTCGACACCTCCATGTCGGCAGGATCGTGGCCGGCGGCGGTGCGAGCGGCTGGCGCGGGCCTGGCGGCGGTCGACGCGCTCTCGGGCGCTGACCTCGACGCCGCGTTCCTCGCGCTGCGACCGCCGGGCCACCACGCCCGCCCCGAGGGAGCCATGGGGTTCTGCCTGCTCAACAACGTCGCGATCACGGCGGCTGCGCTCGCCGACCGCGGTGAGCGCGTCCTCATCGTCGACTACGACGCGCACCACGGCAACGGCACGCAGGAGATCTTCTACGACGATGACCGCGTCGCGTACGTGTCGCTCCACGAATGGCCGCTGTACCCGGGGACGGGCCGCCTCGACGAGATCGGAGTCGACGGAGGCGTCGGCACCACGTCCAACGTGCCGCTCCCCGCCGGCGCAACCGGCGACCTCTACCTCCGCGCCGTCGACGAGCTCGTCGCACCGCTCGCGGCGCGTCACACGCCCGACTGGGTACTCGTCTCGTGCGGCTTCGATGCCCACCGCGCCGATCCGCTCACCGGGCTCGGCTTGTCGGCCGGCGATTACGGCGCGCTCGCAGCGCGCATGACGCAGATCGTCACCCGCCGCGGACGGGTGATCATGTTCCTCGAAGGCGGCTACGACCTCGGCGCTTTGCGCGACGGCACCGCGGCCACCGTGACGGCGCTGACCGGGGAGACGGTGGCCCCGGTCGAGCCGCCGACCTCGGGCGGCCCCGGCCGCGAGGTCGTCGACGCCGCCGCCGATCTCTGGCGCGAGGTCGACGTCGCCCGGTCCTAGGTGCCGCTCGGCTCTGATGCCTCCGTGTCGCCGGCGCGCTTCTCCCCGTCGCTCGACGGCTCGCGGAGCATCTCGGCCAGCCCGCCGACGGCACCGAACAAGCCGCTCATCTCGGTCGGCAGGAAGATCTTCGTCGCCTGGCCGTTGGCCACGACGCGCAGCGCCTCGAGGTACTTGAGGGCGAGGAGGTCCGGAGTCGGGTTGCCGTCGTGCACGGCCGAGAACACCGTCCGGGTCGCGGCCGCTTCGCCTTCCGCCACCGCCGTCTCGCGGTACTTCTCGGCGTCGGCTAGCCGCTGAATCGCCTCGGACTGCCCCTGCGCCTCCAGGATGGCGGCCTGCTTGTCGCCTTCGGCCTTCGTGATCGCTGCCTCGCGGACACCCTGGGCCTCGGTGACGACGGCGCGGCGGGTGCGCTCGGCCTGCATCTGATGGTGCATCGACTGCACCACGTCGGGCGGCGGGTCGATCCGCTGGATCTCCACCCTCACCACACGCACACCCCACTTGTCGGTGGAGTCGTCGAGGATGTCGCGCAGGTGCGTGTTGATCTTGGCGCTCGACGTGAGCGCGTCGTCGAGGTCGAGGTCGCCGATCAGGTTTCGCAGGTTGGTCTGCGCGAGCTTCGTGACCGCCAGCTCGAAGTTCGCGACGTTGTACATGAGCCGCTTCGCGTCGGTCGCCTCGTGGTAGATGACCGCGTACACGCTCACCACCACGTTGTCGGAGGTGATCACCTCCTGCGCGGGCACCTCGACGACCTGCTCGCGCATGTCGACCATGTGCACCCGGTCGACGAACGGGACGATGATCCGCAGCCCCGGGTCGACCGTCACCTTGTACCGGCCCAGCCGCTCCACGACGCCGCGCTGATACGGGCGCACGATCTTGATGCAGCTGAACGCGAGCACGAACAAGAGGAAGGCCAGGATGGCCAGGACGATGATTGCTGCCATCGGACAGCTCCTTCGCGAAGACCGTCAGCCGGGGGCTGGCGGCGATCCCGGCTCGGTGCGGCCGGGTGTGGTTCCCCGAGGCGCGACATCGATGCGCCACGGGCTGACGACGACTCGCGTGCCGGTCACGTGCGTCACGAGGACGGTGGCGCCGGCGGCGACCCCCATGCCGTTGGTGGTCTCGGCCCGCCAGGTCTCCCGGTCGAGCCGCACCATCCCGGTTGAGTGTTTGCCCGCCGGGATCTCGGTCACGACGGTGGCGGTGCGGCCCTCCCACCGGTTGGCGCCGACAGGGTGGATCTCGTCGCGGCCCTCGAGCCGGCGCCCGAGCGGCACCAGCGCGGCGATGCTGACGCCCGTCACGCCGACGAACAGCGCCCACTGGATGACGGGCCCGCCGCCCGCGAAGGCCGCTACCCCCGCGGCGGCGGCGCCGATCGCGAACGACCCCATGAAGAAGAGGACGGGCGTGAAGACCTCGGCCAGGGCGAAGCCGACGACGGCGACCAACCAGATCCAGCGCCAGGTCTCAGGCGAGTTGACATCCATGGCCGCGGCTCCTGCGGTACTGCCCCCGACGGTATCGCGGCGATCGCGTTTGGGCGGTACGGGACGCGTTGAACCGGTGACAGTGGGCGTGACTACGACGGGTGCGACTGCCGCAGCAGCCGGATCGCACGATCAGCTGGCGCGGGCACCCCGGAACGCGCGCTCGAGCAGCGGTGAGCGGGCGTCGAGCAGGTCGGTGACGTCGGGATCGGGCTCTGCCGGCTCCCGGTAGTCGAAGAACCGCCAGCCGCGAGGGGGGCGGAGAGAATCGGCGTGAACCCGGCAGAGCCGGCCGGTCGCCTCGGGCTCGTCGAGCGGATGCAGCCACACCGCCCGGCGCGCGCTGTCGAAGCCGATCGCCGCTGCCGCCGGTGCGTTGCAGCCAGGACGCCCGCATCCCCTCATGTCGTGAACGTATAGAAGCCGACGCAGGAAGTGGTGGATGGTCGAGAATGACCTCGTGACCCGGATCCCGCCGCGCCTGCGGCCCCTCCTCGACGCGGATTCACCCGCCCAGCAGCTGGCCGGGCGGCTCGTCGCGGCCGGCCACCAGTGCTTCCTCGTCGGCGGCACCGTCCGGGACGCCCTCCTCGAGGCGCGCCCGCGGGCGCCGGAGGAGGGGGAGGCCGATCTGGACCTCGCAACCGACGCCCGGCCGGACGAGGTCGAGCGCCTCGTGCGGGGTTGGGCCGACGGCGTCTGGCTCCAGGGCCAGCGATTCGGCACCGTCGGCTGCGAGAAGGACGGCACCCGCTTCGAGATCACCACCTTCCGGGCCGAGGTGTACCGGCCCGAGAGCCGCAAGCCCGAGGTGGCGTTCGCCGACGACATCGAGACGGACCTGTCACGACGCGACTTCACGATCAACGCGATGGCGTTGCGGCTTCCCGACCCGGAGCTGGTCGACCCGTTCGGCGGGGCGGCGGATCTGGCCGCCAAGCGTCTCCGAACGCCGCTCGAGCCGGAGGTGTCGTTCCTCGACGATCCCCTGCGCATGATGCGGGCGGCCCGCTTCATCGCCGCCTTCGCGCTCGAGCCCGATGCCGAGCTCGTGGCGGCGGTCGAGGAGCTGCACGGACGCATGGAGATCGTCAGCGCGGAGCGCATTCGCGACGAGCTCACGAAGTTGCTGCTGCTCCCCGACCCGTCTGCGGGATTGTGGTTCCTGTGCAGCACCGACTTGTCCGACGAGTTCCTCCCCGAGCTGAACGCGCTGCAGCTCGAGCAGGACCCCATCCATCAGCACAAGGACGTCCTCGCGCACACGATCGCGGTCGTGCGCAAGACGCGTCCTGAGCTTCGCGTGCGCCTCGCCGCGCTCCTGCACGACATCGGCAAGCCGAAGACACGTTCTGTTGGTCCCGGCGGCGTCAGCTTCCACCATCACGAGGTCGTGGGCGCGCGCATGGCGGAGGAGCGGTTGCGCGCGCTCCGGTTCCCGAGCGAGCTCGTCGAGGACGTGGCGCGTCTCGTCTATCTGCACCTGCGGATCCACACGTACGCGATGGGGTGGACGGACCGAGCAGTGCGCCGGTACGTGCGTGACGCCGGTCCACTGCTCGAGCCGCTCAACCACCTCGTCCGCCAGGACTGCACGACGCGGAACAAAGCCAAGGCGCGCGCGCTGAACCGGCGCATCGACGAGCTCGAGGAGCGCATCGCCCGGCTTCGAGAACAGGAAGAGCTCGACCGGATCCGGCCGCCGCTCGACGGCCGGCAGGTCATGGCCTTCCTCGGCATCGAGCCCGGTCCGCTCGTCGGCGAGGCCCTCGACCAGCTCCTCGAGATCCGGCTCGACGAGGGACCGGTCGACGAGGCGTCGGCCTACGAGCGACTCGCGGCGTGGGCGCGCGACCACGGCATCGAGCCACGGCGCGGAGGCGACGGCGGAGCGGGCCGCTAAATCCCCTCCTTGCGGCCGCGCCAGATGATCGTGTGCGGGACGAGGGCGTCGGCGCCGGGCGGACGGGGCTCTGCGAGCACATCGACGCGGAAGCCACCGCGCGTGAGCGCGTGGAACACCTCACTCACGGTCCGTACGTGCAGCCGGATCGGTTGCCCGTCGCGTTCGACGGTGACGGGATCCTCCGTGAAGTACGACATGCGCACGACCCGGCTGATCGGTGTCGAGGGCGTGTCCGGCGGCGCTCGGCCCACGCACAGGCCGATCGGATGCTCGTACGAGAAGACGAAGGCGCCGCGGTTCTTGAGAACGCGGTGCACCTGGCGAAAGACCCGGTGCAAGTCACCGACCTCGCCCAGTGAGTACGCGCTGAACACGAGGTCGATCGACTCCGCCCGCAGGAAGGCGAGGTCGGCCACGTCGCCCTGATGCCACTCGACTCGGACCGCGGCGCGCTCGGCGAGAGTGCGGGCCCGATCGAGCATCCGGACCGACGAGTCGACGGCGATGGTCGTCGCGCCCCGGAGAGCGAAGGCCACCGCCGCCTGTCCGTCACCGCAACCGAGGTCCAGGACCCGCTTGCCGGCAACGCTGCCGAGGAGGCGAACGTCCTCCTCGGTCGGGCCTTCCGGTCCGTAGTGCACGATGTCGCCGGGCGTGGTCCCGGATCTCTGCGACGCGATCCGGTCCCAGCTCTCGGTGTTGCTCACGGGCTCATTGTGACGAGTTGCGCTGCGCAGCGCTCGAAGGTCACTCGCCCCGGGCGAACGCCTCCACCATGTCGTGCGCCTCCCCGTCGCGGTACTGCACCGGTGGCGACTTCATGAAATATGCCGACGGCCCCAGCAGGGGCCCGCCGATCCCGCGGTCGAGGGCGAGCTTGGCGCACCGCAGCGCGTCGATGATCACGCCGGCCGAGTTCGGCGAGTCCCAGACCTCGAGCTTCAGCTCGACGTTGAGCGGCACGTCGCCGAAGTTCCGGCCCTCGAGACGGATATACGCCCACTTGCGGTCCTCCAGCCACGGGACGTGATCGGACGGGCCGATGTGCACGGCGTCGGCCTCGAGGCCGTGCTCGATCTGACTCGTGACCGACTGCGTCTTGGAGATCTTCTTCGACTCCAGCCGCTCGCGCTCGAGCATGTTCTTGAAGTCCATGTTGCCGCCGAAGTTGAGCTGGTACGTGCGGTCGAGCGCCACGCCCCGGTCCTCGAAGAGCCTCGACAGGATCCGGTGGACGATCGTCGACCCGACCTGGCTCTTGATGTCGTCACCCACGATCGGGACGCTTGCGTCGTTGAACTTCTGCGCCCACTCCGGATTGCTTGCGATGAACACCGGGATGGCGTTCACGAACGCGACGCCGGCGTCGAGGCACGCCTGGGCGTAATGCTTCTGCGCCTCCTCGGATCCAACAGGTAGGTAGCTCACGAGCACGTCGGTGCGCGCGGCGCGCAGCGCCTCGGCCACGTCGATCGGCTCGGCCGGCGACTCCTCGACCGTGCCCCGGTAGTACTTGCCGAGGCCGTCGAGCGTGGGTGCCCGCTGCACGAGGACGCCGAGCTCGGGGACGTCGGCGAAGCGGATCGTGTTGTTCTGACCGGCGAAGATCGCCTTCCCGACGTCGAGACCAACTTTCGCAGCGTCCACGTCGAATGCGGCGACGAACTCGACGTCACCGACGTGGTAGCCGCCTAGCACCACATGCATGAGGCCCGGGATGGTCTCGTCCGGCAGGGCGTCGCGGTAGTACTCGACGCCTTGCACGAGGCTGCTGGCGCAGTTGCCCACGCCGGCGATGGCGACACGAATAGAACGACTCATGATGCGGTCGCTCCTTCCTGTGATTGTTCGGGGTGAATTGCACGCCGCTCAGCAGCGATGAGCTCGTCCAGCCACGCGAGCTCGCGGGCCGTGGATTCGGTGCGGTGCTCCGCGAGCGAGCGGAGGTAGCGATCGCCGCGCCGCGGAGTCGTGTCCCGGGCCTCGGCGAGGCGCTCGTCGAGCCCGGTCCGGCGCCGCTCCAGCATCGCGAGGCGCGCATCGCCCGCGAGGTGCCGGCAGAACGCGAACTTGAGGGCGAAGGACTTCTCCTCGTCGGCGCCGGGCGCGTCCTCGGCTGTGAGGAGCTCGGTAAAGAGCTCCTCACCCCGGGGCGTGAGGCGGTACTGCTTGCGCGTGCGCCGGGTCGCTTTGGGGAGGCGACGAAGCCGTGCCGCTGCCGTCTCGCCGTCGATCGACCCGGTCGCCGGCATCGGCGCCGGTGCCGGCGCCACTGATCGAGGCGCCGCGATCTCGATCGCCCCGGTGCGCTCGAGGCGGCGGAGCGCCGGGTAGAGCGAGCCGTACGAGACGCCCCACAGGAACCCGAGGGTGTCCCCGAGGCGCTTCTTCAGCTCGTAGCCGTGCAGCGGCTGCTCCTTGAGGAGGCCGAGGATGGCGAGTTCGAGCACAGAGGCTCCGTCCGGCAGGCTGGATATATCGACTCGATATATCGGACGATCAGTATGAGGGAGCGAACGGTCACCGTCAAGCCGCCCTCCGGCCACCCTCACGTCACCCGCTGTTCACCCCGCGACCGCCGTGCTCGGCTGGCCAGGCGGTTGCGGAACGCGCCGAATCGCAAGGGACGGTTGGCTCGCGCCGGCGCTGACGCGCTCCTATGCTCGGGCCGTGCCGTCACACGTCGACTACGCACTCGCCCGCCGCGCAGTCCTGCGCGACCTCCGGCGGGGCGCAGTGACGCGACTCGACGTGTGCGATGCACACCCGGAGCTGCTGCGAGCCGCCCGCAACGTGGGCGAGCCCGCGCCGCACGACTGCCCGATCTGCGGGAACGGCCGCGTGCGCTACGTCTCGTACGTGTACGGCGACACGCTGAAGCAGGCCAACGGACGGTGCATCACATATCCCGGCGAGCTCGACAAGCTCGACGCCTCGTTCGACGAGTTCGCTTGTTACGTCGTCGAGGTCTGTCTCGACTGCCGTTGGAACCACCTCGACCGGCGGTACCTGCTCGGCCGCCGCCACGTCGGCTGACGCGCGCCGGACGGCCGCGGGCGCCGGCCCGTCACTCCTCTTCTTCGTCGTCGACGAGCTCGTGCGGGTATTGCGAGCGGCACGAGACGCACCACAGCTCGGTCTCCTCGACGATCTGCTGGGACGCCGGCGTGTCCCAGGTCTCGGGCGTGACGTAGATGCGTCGGACGAGGGCGAGCTCCTCGTCGGGATAGGCGCAGTTCTCGCAGACGCGCTGCGTCATGCACCCCATCTTTGCCGCACTCGCCGAGCCCGGGCTCTCCGGCAACGGTCGGCCGAGCCGCCGCCCGCCGCGGGCTACGCTCGGGCTGCCGCCGGGAGCCGAGGGTGCCCCGGACGGTGGAGGTACGGAGATGACGGTTGCGTCGTCACCCCCTGACTCACGCGCTCCGCTCAGCGCGCCGGCCATCAGGGCCCGTAAGGGCGCCAGGCCCCCCTTGGTCATGGTGACCGCCTACGACTTCCCCTCGGCGAGCGTCGCCGACGGCGCCGGGGTCGACATGATCCTGGTCGGCGACACGCTCGCCATGGTCGTGCTCGGCCACGAGGACACGCTCCACGTCACGATCGACGACATGGCCCACCACGTTGCGGCAGCAGCGCGCGCCAAGCCCCACGCCCTGCTGATCGGTGACTTGCCCTGGCTCAGCTACCACGTTTCGGACGAGGAGACCGTGCGCAATGCGGCGAAGCTCGTCCGCGCCGGCGCGGCCGCGGTGAAGCTCGAGGGTGGGCGCAAGCGCATCGGAGCGATCGAGGCGATCCTCGACGCCGAGATCCCGGTCATGGGTCACGTCGGCCTCACGCCGCAGTCGATCCATGCCGTTGGCGGCTTCAAGGTGCAGGGCAAGCAGCTCGACGCCGCACGCGCGATCGTCGACGACTCCGTCGCGCTCGCCGAGACGGGATGCTTCGCCATCGTGCTCGAGTGCGTGCCCGACGCAGTCGCGCGCATGGTCACCGAGTCGGTGCCCGTTCCGACGATCGGCATCGGCGCCGGTCGTCACTGTGACGGTCAGGTCCTCGTGTACCACGACCTCCTCGGCCTCGAGGACCGAATGAAGCCGAAGTTCGTGCGCCGGTACGCGTCGTTGAAGTCCGATGCCACGGCGGCTGTCGCCCGGTATGCCGAGGACGTGCGGGCCGGGCGGTTCCCGTCGAGCGACGAGACGTATCACGTCGCCGACGACGTCGCCGAGGCGCTCGGCCTGTTCGGCACCGCTCACGCGTGACCCCCGCTCGCCGGGCGGGCGTGGTCGCGGCGTTCCTGGCACTGGCCGCCGCTCTCGTCGGAGGCGGGCTGTTCCTGGTCCTGCGCAGCGATGACGACACGGCTGCGCCGGGCGGCCCCCTCGCGTCGGTGCTTGCGGGCGCGCGGCCGGCGACGGCGCCGTTCACGGGCCTCACCGAGGTCCGCGTGGGGATCGGCGGGGACTGCCGGCACGTCGTCGTGGCCGACAACACGGACGAGCGCGCCACCGGGCTTATGCACAGGAGCGACCTCGGGCCGTACGACGGGATGCTCTTCGTGTTCGACAGGCCGACGAGCTCGTCGTTCACGATGTCGGAGGTTCCCGTCCCGCTCGACATCGGCTGGTACGACGCCGCGGGTCGTCCCCTCGACCGACGCCTGATGCAGCCGTGCCCGGACCGCTCCGTGTCCGACTGCCCGCTGTACACCTCGCGGGGCGCCTACACCTACGCAGTCGAGACGCTCGGCGGCCGGCTTCCGGGCGGCGCGCTCAGCGGGTGTTCGTGATCCCGCGGGTGTTCCTGGCCACGGTGAACACGATCGCGAAGTACAGCGCGATCGCCGCGTAGAGGACGAGGCACGCCACCGGGCTGACGAACGCCAGGGGGATCGATAGTCCGTAGACCACCGGGCCGATCGCCGCCGCCCGGCGTGCCCGCAGCGCGCCCTGTGCGCCCATCTCCGGCTCGAGCAACGACGGGACACGGGCCAGATAGGTCCAGATCACGATGAAGGCCAGCCCGATCAGCATCATGTTGGCCCCGTACACGGCGGCGGCGATGTGGGCGTTGTCGCCCTGCCGGATGTACCGCCCCAGCAATGCGGTCGAAAATGGCAGGAACGCCACCGTGAGGAGCAGGAGCAGGTTGAGAAAGAGGAGGGGACGGTCGACCGTGGTGATGCGCTCGAAGATGTCGTGATGGTTCACCCAGATGATGCCGATGACGACGAAGCTCACGAGGTAAGCGGCGTACGACGGCCACTGGTTGGCGAGGTCGCGGGCAAGCTCGCCCGACATCGAGTCCGGGACTCGCACCTCGAGGATGAGCAGCGTGATGGCGATCGCGAAGACGCCGTCGCTGAAGGCTTCCGTCCGACTCTTCGGCACCGCCAGATCGTAGGTTTGCGCGCAGCCCGGACGTACCCCTCGTAGCTGTCGTATGCCGTCGCTAAGGTCTGCGTCGATAGGTCACGTCGGAGGTTGCTAGCCTGAACAGCTCCAACTCAGCCTGCTCCTTGCCGCCCGGCACGCCGGG
>JBKOWN010000114.1:0-7949 GCA_046724435.1 Actinomycetota bacterium | reverse complement strand
GCGTGCGAGAGGTGCCACTTGCCGACATACGAGGTGCGGTAGCCGGCGGCGCGCAGGATCGAACCGAGGGTCGGGATGGCGGGGTCGAGCTCGCGATTCGCCGGGAAGATCACGTTGTCGGTGACGCCATGTTGGGAGACGTACCTCCCGGTGAGGAGGCTCGCCCGCGACGGCGAGCACGGTGACGAGTGCGTGTAGTGGCGAGTGAACTCGATGCCGTCGTCGATGAGGCGCTGCCGGTGGGGGAGCGTCAGACCCGGCGGGATCCAGCCCCGCTGACGTTCCTGGTCCGACACGACGAGCAGGATGTTGGGACGGTCGGCCATCGGATGGCGAGCCTAGGCCGGTAGCGTCGTCACCCGTGCCCCGCCGCCTGCTGCTCGTCCGCCACGGCGAGTCGACCTGGAACGCGCTGTCGCGCTGGCAAGGTCAAGCCGACCCGCCGCTCTCTCCCTTCGGAGAGCGTCAGGCCGAGGACGCCGCGGTGCGGCTCGCGGAGATCGCGACCATCTCGGCGGTGTGGGCGTCGGACCTCGTCCGGGCTTGCCGCACGGGCGAACTGATCGCGAAGCACCTCGGGATCGCACACGTACGCGAAGAGCCGCGACTTCGCGAGCGCGACGTCGGCGCGTGGAGCGGCCTGACCCGCGACGAGATCGAGGAGCGCTGGCCCGGTTACCTCGCAGCACGGCGATCACCGCCCGACTTCGAGTCCGACGACGACTTGCTCGCGCGCACGCGGGCCGGGTTGGCTGCCGCGGTCGACGGGAGTGGCGCCGGCGAGGTGCTCGTCGTGACGCATGGCGGTGTGATCCGCACGATCGAGCGGTCGCTCGGCGCCATCCCCGAGCGCCTTCCCAACCTCGGCGGGCGCTGGCTCCTGGCGGACACGCCTGGCGACTTCGCGCTCGCGGAGCGGGTCGTGCTCCTCGAGCCCGACGAGGTGACGGTCCCGCGCGGCCCGTCAGAACAGGACCCGGTCAGCCCGACAGACGCGACGAAGTAAACTGCAAGGTCCCCCCCAGGAGCCGCGCGTGCCTGACCAGTCCGATGGCGGCGCCCGAGAACGCCGCGCCCACCCCGAGCTCGCCGCCGAGCAGCGGTACCTCGATCGTGCCTACGGACGCCTGGACGAGATGCGCAAGGCCGCCAGCCGGGTCGCCGAGGGCTACGCCGAGGTGCGGCGGGGCGGCACCCACCAGGCCCGGCTCGAGCGTGACGCCGCCGCCGCCAACACCCGCCGGCGGCTCGCGGCCCTGAACATCGGGAATGCGCCCCTGTGCTTCGGGCGCATCGATCTGGAGCGCCGCTCCGGTGAGGAGCACCCCGGCGACGAGCGCTTCTATATCGGGCGGATCTCCGTCACCGAAGCCGATCAGACGCCCGTGATCGTCGACTGGCGCGCTCCGGTCGCCGAGCCGTTCTACCGTGCCACGGGGGTCGAGCCCATGGGCGTCGTGCGGCGCCGGCATTTCCAGACGCACGGTCGGGAGCTGATCGGCATCGACGACGAGGTCTTCGACGCCGCCGCCGCCGACGAGGCCGGCTTCACGATCGTCGGTGAGGCTGCGCTCCTCGCCGCGCTCGAGCGTCATCGGACGGGGCGGATGGGCGACATCGTCGCCACGATCCAGGCCGAGCAGGACGAAGCGGTGCGCGCACCGCTGTCCGGCATCCTCGTGGTCGCCGGCGGCCCCGGCACGGGAAAGACCGCCGTCGCGCTCCACCGCGCCGCGTACTTGCTGTACACGCACCGCCAGCGGCTGGCGTCCCGAGGCGTGCTGCTCGTCGGACCGAGCCCGATCTTCCTCCGCTACATCGACGAGGTGCTCCCGTCGTTGGGCGAGGACGACGTGCAGCTCACGACCGTGGCCGGCCTCAAGCCCCAGCTACGAGCGCGGGCGTCCGAGCCTCCCGGGACGGCGGCTCTGAAGGGCGATGCCCGCATGGCGCAGGTGATACGCCGGGCGTTGCGCGACCGCGAGCGACCTCTGCGGGACGACCTCGTCGTCGCGCTCGACGGGCATGTGCTCCGCCTTCGGCGGGCCGACTCTGCTCGGATCGTCGAGCGCGTGCGTCGCCGGCGCGGCACGCACAACGAGCGGCGCCCGGCTGTGACGCGCCTGGTGTTGGACACTCTGCGCGACCAGTACCGCCGATCGCTGGTGGCGGCGTACGAGCGCGACGTCCGCCGAATCGATCCGGACGCTGCGCTCCCGTTGTCGCCGGCGCGTGAAGACGAGCTGCTCGACGTGCCCGTGGCCGCGGCGCTGGCTCGCGGTGAGCGCGCGCCCGACGACTGGGAGGCGGAGCTGTCGTCGCGGCTCCGACGCACACCGGAGGTGCGGGCTGCGCTCGAGCGCATGTGGCCGGTGCTCTCGGGCGCCGAGCTCGTGCACGACCTGTTCAGCTTTCCCGCGCTCATCCGCTCGGCGGCCGACGGCGTCCTGTCGCGCGACCAGTACCAGCTGCTCGCCCGGCCCCGGTCGTCCCGCGTGGGCGACGTCGAATGGACCGAGGCGGACGTAGCGCTGGTCGACGAGGCGGACGCGTTGCTCGGGCCCCCGGAGGCGGGGCGACCACGGCGCCGGCGGCGACGGCGAGGCTCGTCCGACCGCGCCCTCGAGGACGCCGCCCGCGTCGTCGAGGAGCTCGGGCTGGGGAGCTACACGACCGCGGCCGAGGTCGTCGAGCGCTACGGCGGTGGCGTCGCGCCGAGCGAGGACGGAGTCGGCGAGGCACGCACGTACGGGCACGTGCTCGTCGATGAAGCCCAGGATCTCACCGCCATGCAGTGGCGCATGGTGGGCCGGCGCTGCCCGTCGGGCTCGATGACGCTCGTCGGCGACTTCGGGCAATCGAGCCGCCCGGGCGCCGTGCAGGACTGGGACGCGGTGCGGGCCGAGCTGCCCGGCGACGACCCCGCACGCGTCGTCACGCTCTCGGTCAACTACCGCACGCCGGAGGAGATCATGACCCTCGCCGACCGGCTCACCGCGGCCGCGCCGGGTGTCCGGCCCGCGCGGTCCGTGCGGAGCACGGGTCGGCAGCCGCAGTTCGTCGCTGCCGACGACACGGCCGATCTCGTCACCGTCGTCGCCGACGCCGCCCGAGCCGCCAAGAACGACGGCGGCACGACGGCGGTCATCGCCCCGCACGACCTGCACGATGATCTCGTCGCGCGGCTCGGCGACTTCGGCGCGGTGGCAGGGTCGGCTGACGCCATCGACGCGCCGGTGGCGGTGGTCGACGCCTCCGATGCCAAGGGGCTCGAGTTCGACCACGTGATCGTGGTCGAGCCGGCCCGGCTCGTGACGGCAGACGCCCCCGGCCTGCGGCTGCTCTACACCGCGCTTACACGCGCGACGCAGACCCTGACCGTCGCGCACGCCGCACCGCTCCCGGAGGCCCTCCAACCCGCAACCACCTCATAGGCTCGCCGCGCCGGGGCGCTGCGAGCAGTCACAAGGAGTACCGATGGCAACGACGACCGACGCCGATCTCACCGCCGCCGACGTCGCCTGGGACCTCGAGCCCCTGGTCGACGAAAGGGGCGAGGCGGGGGTCGACGAGTTGCTCGACCAGGCCGACCGGGTCGCGGCGTCGGTGGCGGAGCGGCGCGGCACCGTCGCACAGCTCGACGCCGCTGGGCTCGCCTCGGTCATGCGCGAGCTGGCGTCGATCGCGGAGCTCGTCGGACGGTCGGCGTCGTACGCGAGCTTGCGGTTCGCGGCGGACACCACCGACCCGGGGCGCGGCGCGCTGCTCCAACACGTCGAGGAGCGCGCCACCGCCGTCAACACGAAGATCCTCTTCTTCGAGCTCGAATGGGCAGCGCTGCCGGACGATCGGGCGACGGACCTCCTTGCAGACGAGCGGCTGACGTTCTGCCGTCACTACCTCGCCGCGGCCCGGCGCTACCGGCCTCACCTCCTCACGGAGCCCGAGGAGCTCGTCATGACCGAGAAGGCGGTCACGGGGCGCAGCGCGTGGAGCCGCCTGTTCAGCGAGCTCACGTCGACGATCGCGGTCGATCTCGACGGCGGCCGCGTCAGTCTGGAAGAGGCGCTGTCCCGGCTGACCTCGCCCGATCGAGGCGAACGTCGCGCCGCGGCCGAGTCCGTCTCGTCCGCGCTCGAGCCCGGCCTGCGGACGCGGGCGTTCGTGTTCAACACCCTGCTGGCCGACAAGGCGGTCGACGACCGTCTGCGTCAGTACCCGGACTGGCTCGCGAGCAGGAACCTCGACAACGAGGCGAGCGACGAATCGGTACGCGCGCTCGTCGCCGCCGTCCAAGCCCGCTACGACATCCCTCAGCGCTGGTACGCGCTCAAGGCGCGCGTTCTCGGGCTCGACCGGCTCGCGGACTACGACCGCATAGCGTCCATGGCGAGCGAGGAGTCCGAGTTCGGATGGCGCGAGGCGCGCGAGCTGGTCCTGGACGCGTACGGCTCGTTCTCCTCCGAGCTCGAGGGAGCCGCGCACCGGTTCTTCGACGAGGCGTGGATCGACGCCCCCGTGCGCCCCGGCAAGCGCCCGGGCGCGTTCTGCGCGTATACCGTCCCCTCGCAACACCCGTACCTGCTGCTGAACTGGACCGGCCGCCGCCGTGACGTGTTGACGCTGGCCCACGAGCTCGGCCACGGGTTGCACGCATACCTGGCGCGCGAGCAGGGCGCCTTCCACCAGACGACGCCGCTCACCCTGGCCGAGACGGCCTCGGTGTTCGGCGAGACCGTGACCTTCGGCCGGCTGCTCGAGGAGACCAGCGACCCGGCGGCCCGGCTCGCGCTCCTCGCCGAGAGCCTGGAGGGCCAGATCGCGACCGTGTTCCGTCAGACCGCCATGAACCGCTTCGAGGACCGCGTGCACACCGAGCGGCGCGAGGTCGGCGAGCTCAGCGTCGACCGGTTCGGCGAGCTGTGGGACGAGACGCAGGCTGAGATGCTCGGCGACACGGTCGAGATGACCGACGGCTACCGCACCTGGTGGTCGTACATCCCCCACTTCATTGGTACTCCTGGCTATGTGTACGCATACGCGTACGGTCAGCTCCTCGCGCTGTCGGTCTACCGGACCTACGAGGAGCGCGGCGCGGGCTTCGTGCCGCAGTACCTCGAGCTCCTGCGCAGCGGCGGGTCGCGTACGCCCGACGAGCTCGGCCGCATCGTCGGGGTCGACCTCGGGGACCCGGGGTTCTGGGACGGCGGGCTTGCCATCGTCGAGCAGCAGCTCGAAGCGGCCGAGGCGGCGGCAGCCGAGGCCGGCCGCGTCGGGAACTGACGGGACGCGCCGAATCCGTGCCCGTTCCCGACGCCGCCCTGCTCGCCGGCAAGGTCGCGGTCGTGACCGGAGGCGGAGGTGGCATCGGGCGCGCGATCTCCGAGACGTTCGCCGCCCACGGCGCGAAGGTCGTCGTCGCCGAGATCGACGCCGACCGCGCCGCGGAGACCGTCGCCGCGATCGCCGCCGACGGCGGCGACGCGGTGGCGCAGCCCGTCGACGTCCGCCACCGCGACGAGGTGGCGTCACTCGCCGGCGCGACGTTCGCGGAATACGGCCGTGTCGACGCGCTCGTCAACAACGTGGGTCACTACCTCTACCGCGGCCTGCGGTTTCTCGAGACCGACGAGGAGCACTGGGACTCGCTGTACGCGGTGAATCTCCGTCACATGTTCTTGTGCACGAAGGCGTTCGCGCCTCGGATGATCGAGCAGGGCGACGGCGGCAGCATCGTCAACGTCTCCACCGTCGAAGCGTTCCGCGGCATCCCGATGCAGGTCGTGTACTCGGCGTTCAAAGCGGGCGTGGTCCAGTTCACGAAGAGCCTCGCCCTCGATCTCGGCGGCGACGGCATCAGGGTCAACGCGATCGCCCCCGACCTGACCCAGACGATCCAGGTGCCCTACGACCGCTGGGTCCCCGAGGAGCAGGAGCACCTCGTCCCGCGGTGGGTGCCCGTCGGCCGGTTCGGGACGCCGGACGACATCGCCGGAGTCGCCTTGTTCCTGGCGTCGGACCTGTCGGCGTTCGTGACCGGCACGACCGTCCATGCCGACGGCGGGAGCCTCGCCGCCGGCGGCTGGTACCGCACCGAGCGCGGCGGATGGACGAACCGTCCGCTGAACCCCTAACCGGACGCGCTACGCGAGGCCCGTCATCGCGGCGAACGCGCTCAGCTCGCGCGGGATGTCCGGGCCCATCGGGGCGTAGAGGATCTCGGTCGCGCCGGCCGCCTCGAGCTCGTCGAGCCGCCCCCGTAGCTGGCGTGACGACCCTGTCCACGTGAACGCCGCGAGCGTGTGCCCGTCGAGGAGCGGCGCGTCGCGTTCGGTGACGCGCACGAGGTGGTCCTCGTGCACGGAGAGATGGCGGACGCTCTCCGGGATGTCTTCCAGCGTCGTCCGCCACTCCGGTCCGCCCGGCAGCGAATCGACCACGGCGGGGTCCGCCTCGTACATCCCGTGGTACACGACAGTGAGTGCGGGGCCGGCGGCTTCGAGCGCCCGCGCCGACGTCGGCGGCTCGCCTTCGTCGAGCACCGTCCCGAACGCGAGCACCGCACACCAGCGGAACTCGGGTTGGCCGGAGCCGATCGTCATGACGCCGTCGCCGAGCTGCTTCGCCACCTCCAGGCCTCTCGGTCCGTTGGCGGCCACGAGGATCGGCACGTCGATCGGTGGCGCCGGCACGAAGCCTGCGGGCGGGATCAGCTGCACCACCGACCCATCCACCTCGACCTGCTCGCCGGCGAGGAGGGCGCGCAGCTGGCGCAGGTACTCCTCGACCGCTGCCCACGGCAACGGCTTCTGGCCGAGCGCCATCCGCCCGGTGAAGCCGGTGCCGACGGCGGCGACGGTCCGACCGGGCGCGAGGCTTTCGAGTGTCGCGATGGCCATCGCCTGCGCGATCTCGTGGCGAAGGCTGGGGATCAGGACCGCGGGGCCGAGCCCGATGCGGTCGGTGCGTTCGGCGACGCGCGCCAGCGTGACCCACACGTCGGGGTACAGCGCCGGCGAGTCGTACAGCCAGGCGCGCTCGTAACCGAGCGACTCCGCGACCACCGCGTAATCGACGACGTCGGGACCGGGCGGGAACGCGCAGGAGACGTCCACGCCGTTACGCGCCCGCGAGCTCGCGGCGGAGCTGGCCGAGCCCCATCGGGCCGAGGTTCAGTGCCCGGGCGTGGAACGACTTGAGGTCGAAGGCGTCCCCCGCTTGCTGTCGGGCTGCGTCGCGCGCCGCGAGCCACACACGCTCGCCGATCTTGTAGCTGATGGCCTGCCCAGGCCAACCGAGGTACCGGTCGACCTCGCTGCGCATGAAGTCCTCCGGCATCCGGCCGCTGCGTTCCATCGCGAACGGAAGCGCGAGGTCGGGGGTCCACGTCTCGCCGGGGTGGTAGCGCTCATCGGGTGGGATCGGCAGCTCGAGATGCAGCCCGATGTCGATGACGACGCGCGTCGCGCGCAGGGCCTGCGCCCGCAACATCCCGAGCTCGTATGCCGGGTCATCGAGGTAGCCGAGCTCGCCCATGAGGCGCTCGGCGTAGAGCGCCCACCCCTCGGCGTGACCCGACCAACCCGCCAGCGTGCGCTGGAAGCGGCTCAGCTCGCCCGCGAGATACCTGACCTGCGCGATCTGGAGGTGATGCCCGGGGACACCCTCGTGGTAGCAGATCGAAACCTCGCCCCAAAGCGGGAAACGCGTCTTGCCGAGCGTCGGATACCAGGTACGGCCGGGTCGGCTGAAGTCCTCCGAGGGGCCGGAGTAGTACATCGCAGCGGCGCCGCCGGGCGGGGCGATCATCGCCTCGACCCGCTTGACCGGGTCGGGGATGTCGAAGTGCACGCCGTCGAGCTCGGCGATCGTCGTGTCGAGCAGGTTCTGCAACCACTCGCGGAACTCGTCGACACCTTCGATCGCGCGGTTGGGATCGGTCTCGAGGT
>JBKOWN010000052.1:0-19049 GCA_046724435.1 Actinomycetota bacterium | reverse complement strand
GAGCAGGCCGGTCGTGCTCGAGGCGAGTTAGCGGGCGTCGAGGAAGGCGATGACGGCGAGAACGCGGCGGTGATCGTCCTCGGTCCCGGGTAGGTCCAGCTTCATGAGGATGCTGTGCACGTGTTTCTCCACCGTCCCCTCGGAAACATAGAGCTGATGCGCGATGCCGGCATTCGAGCGCCCCTCGGCCATGAGCGACAACACCTCCTGCTCGCGCGGGCTGAGAACGGCGAGCGGGTCGTCGACGCGGCGCGCGGCAACGAGCTCTTGGACGAGCGCCGGATCGACGACCGACCCTCCCTTCACCAGGCGCTCGAGCGACCCGATGAATTCGTCCACGTCTGTGACTCGGCTCTTCAGGAGATAGCCGCTGCCTTGTCCGCTGGCGAGCAAGTCCGTGGCCTGCTCCAACTGGACGTGCGCAGAGAGGACGAGGATCGCGGTCTGCGGAAACTCCGCGCGGATTGAGCGGGCGGCGTCGAGTCCCTCCATCGTGTGGCTGGGCGGCATCCGGATGTCGACGATCGCGAGC
This sequence comes from Actinomycetota bacterium, assembly GCA_046724435.1. Classification (GTDB taxonomy): domain Bacteria; phylum Actinomycetota; class Acidimicrobiia; order IMCC26256; family JACDBD01; genus JALZAA01. The sequence continues at coordinate 18,517 of JBKOWN010000052.1, read as the reverse complement.
TCAGGTCGTTGCTCGCGCACGAGGGCGAGCAACGCGGGAGAATCGTCACACTGACCCACGATCTCGAAGCCGGAACGTTCGAGCAGGCTTGCCATGCCCTCGCGGAGGAGGACATCGTCGTCTGCGAGCGCCACCCGCGTCCCGCTCGTGGTCACGCCCAAGGTTATGAGTTACCGTCACTGCGCGTGGAGACCCAGGGCAGCGAAGAGGCGCAATACGACGTTCGGTGAGCGCTCCGGAGTGGCGACGCTAGTAGTGAGCCGGGACGTCCCCCGTAGCCGCAAGGCAGGCTCCGGCTGAGCGAATTCCAGCTACCCGCAATGTGGTGGGCCAGCTTCCGTGGGATCGTGACGGCATGCGCGTGCGCGTCCTGGTCGTGGATGACAACCCCGGCTTTGTCGGTACCGCTATCAGGGTTCTCGGCGGTGAAGGGATGACCATCGTGGGCACCGCCACGACGACGGCCGAGGCGCTGCAGCGAGCTCGGGAGACGGAGCCGGACGTCGTGCTCCTGGACATCGTCCTGGGGTCGGAGAGTGGCTTCGAGGTCGCGCGTCAGCTCGCGGCTGACGTCGACGCCGGTCGGACGCGAGTCATCCTGATATCGACCTATGCCGCTGAGGAGTTCGCCGACCTCATCGCCTCATCCCCGGCGATCGGGTTCCTCCCGAAATCACAGTTGTCCGCGAGAGCCATCGCCGAGGTCCTCGCCGAAGGCGATCGTGCCGACGGTTGAGGTTGGTGATCTCGTCGTACCGACCCGGTGGGATCAGACGCTGACCGGCGGACGACGGTCGGACCAGGGCCGGGCCTGCTCGAGCTGTGATGCGAGCCGGATGAGCACGTCCTCGCGTCCGTAGGCCGCGACGAATTGCACGCCCATCGGCAGTCCATCCGCTGTCCAGTGCAGTGGCAGCGAGATGGCCGGCTGTCCGGTGATGTTGAAGAGCGACGTGAACATCGCATAGCTGCCCATGCGCGACATGGTGGCGATCGGGTCGTCGACGTCGGGGGCGAGCTCGCCGAGCCGCGCCGGTGGCTCGGGCATGGTCGGCGTCACGAGGACGTCGTTCCCCACCCCCCACCACGACGCGACCTGCCGCGACCATCCCTGGGCGGTCTCGAGCGCGGCCAGGTACTGCGCGCCCGTGACCGATCGCCCCATCTCGGCGGTGACCGCGTTGATCGGGTCGAGATCGGACGGCGCGAGCGTGCGGCCGATGCGCGCGCTCCAGCGCTCGAGGTCGCGGGTGATCGCCGACGCGTAGATCCCGAGGAATCCGATGTCCGGCGTCTCGACGGCATCGATCCGCGCCGGCGACACGTCGTGGCCGAGCTCCTCGAGCAGCCGCGCCGTCGCGTCGACGCCGGCGACGCACTCGGGATGTGACTCGGCGCCGTCGATTCGCATGGTGCGGATGCCGATCCGGAGCCGGCCCGGGTCGGCGCCGACGTCGTCCCGGTACGGACGAGCCGGCGACGGTGCGGTGTAGGGATCGCCGGGCCCGGGGCCGGCGGTCGCATCCAGGACCGCGGCCGTGTCGCGCACAGTGCGGGTGAGCACGTGCTCGTGTGTCAGCGGGCCCCAGAACTCGCCGAAGTCCGGGCCGAGCGTCGTGCGGGCTCGAGTGGGCTTGAGACCGACGAGGCCGCACGCGCTCGACGGGACTCGGATCGAACCACCCATGTCGTTGCCGTGCGCGACCGCGACGATGCCGGCCGCGACCGCGGCGGCCGCGCCCCCACTCGATCCGCCCGGTGAGTAGTCGAGGTTCCACGGATTGTGGGTCGCGCCGTACGCGAGCGGTTCGGTCGTCACGGAGCTGGCGAGCTCGGGCAGGTTGGTCTTCCCGGCGAACACGAACCCTGCGGCGCGGAAGCGCTCGGCGAGCCACGTGTCGGTTTGCTCGTGCCAGTCGAGGTCTTTCAGCACCTGCATGCCGCAGTGGAACGGGTCTCCGGCCGTGTGGCACACGCCGTCCTTCACGAGGAACGGCACACCCTGAAACGGCCCGGCCGGCAGCTCGGCGGAGGCCGCGGCGGCGAGCGCCTTGTCGTCGAAACGATGGATGACGGCATTGAGCTGCGGGTTGAGCTTCTCGATGCGCGCGATCGCCGCCTCCACCAACTCGATGGGCGTCGCGTCCCCGGCCCGTACCACGTCGGCTTGCGCCGTGGCGTCCATCCACGCGAAGTCGTCGGTCATGGCTCCCTCCCTGAAGCATTGAGTGGTTCGCCGCCGGGCTGATTGCGATGATCGCGCGCCCCGCTCACGGCCGCCGGGCGACGTCAACGACGATGAGCATTGCGAGCACCACGAGCGGAAGGGTCAGCGACCACAGGTCCCAGCGGAGCGCGAGGAACGCGCCGACCCTCCCCCGCCGAGGTAGCTGCCCCAGACACCACCGTGCAGGCGGGCGCGCCGGAAAGCGACCGCGACGACGTCGTCGGGATGTCACTCGTGCCGGCGCGCATGCCGTAGGCGGCACGCGGGATCTCGGTGTCGGGACTGGTCACTGGCTCCTCCGCGATCGGCGAGCACCGTAGTGGGCAGGTCGCTGCCGGGTGCCCGGTCCTAGGTCTTTCGACCGAGCGAAGTCCGTTCCGCGGCCCGATGTCGCCGGCACGGGCAATCCGTACCGTCGAGCCCGAAGCACGAGAAGGAAGGGAGCTCGCACGATGCCGAACCGTGCACTGATCACCGGAGCCTCACGGGGACTCGGGCTCGCGCTCGCCCGCGCCCTCGCCGCCGACGGCTGGGAGCTGGTTGTCGACGCCCGCGGCGAGCATGACCTGCGCGCCGCGATGGGCGATCTCGGCCCGGGCGCGACCGTCCACGTGGTGCCGGGCGACGTCGCCGACGAGGCGCACCGCCTTGACTTGGCCGCCGCGGTCGACGCGCTCGGCGCGCGCCTCGACCTGCTCGTCCACAACGCGAGCCAGCTCGGTCCCAGTCCGCAACCTTCGATCGCGAGATACCCGCTCGACGAGCTCGAGCGCGTCTACGCCGCCAACGTGTTCGGGCCTCTGCGGCTGACGCAGCTGCTCTTGCCGTGCATGGGCCCGGACGCCCGCATCGTGTCGATCACATCGGACGCCGCCGTCGAGCCGTACGAGGGTTGGGGCGGGTACGGCTCTTCGAAGGCCGCGCTCGAGCAGTGGACGAGAGTGCTGGCCTCGGAGCGGCCGGATCTGCGGGTGTACGTCGTCGATCCCGGCGACATGCGCACCCAGATGCATCAGGACGCGTTCCCCGGCGAGGACATCTCCGACCGTCCGCTGCCCGAGGCGAGTGTGCCCGGCCTGCTGACCGTGATCGAGGGCGATCTCCCGAGCGGCCGCTACGAAGCGAGGACCGTCGTGCCGGCGGAGCTCGCCACCGGGGTAGCGCAGTGAGCACGTTGACCGCGCCAAAGTTCGAGCTCCCCGACGAGCTGATCGCCGAGTCGCCGCCCGAGACGCGCGGGATGGCGCGCGATCAGGTCAGGATGCTGGTGGCATCGCGTGTTACGGGTCAGCTCGTCGACACGACCTTCCGGAACCTGCCCGAGTTCGTAGCCCCCGGCGACCTCCTCGTCGTCAACGCGTCGGCGACCGTGCCCGCCGCCGTCCGAACCGCCGACGGGCGGGTCGTGCACTTCTCGACGGAGTTGCCGGACGGCGACGGCACCCGCTGGATCGTCGAGGTGCGGCAACCGTGCGGCGCCGGCAGCCTCCCCGACGACACCGCGCGGCCGGGCGATCGGGTGCGACTCGACGGTGGCGGCGCGCTCGATCTCGTCTCCCGGTTCCCCGAACACGGGCCGCGCCGGCTCTGGGTTGCGGCGGTGCACCTTCCCGCCGCCGTCCTCGACTACCTGGCGCGGTACGGACACCCGATCCGTTACGGCTGCACGGAGCTGAGCTGGCCGATCGACGCGTATCAGACCGCATTCGGAATCGAACCCGGCAGCGCCGAGATGCCCAGCGCGTCACGCGGGTTCACGCCCGAGGTGGTGACGCGCCTCGTCACGAAGGGGGTCGGCATCGCGCCGATCACCCTGCACACGGGCGTGAGCTCGCAGGAGGCGCACGAACCGCCGTACTCGGAGCGATATCGCGTCCCCGCCGCCACCGCCGAGCGGGTCAACGCCGCGCACGACGCCGGCCACGCGGTCATCGCGGTGGGAACGACACCGACACGCGCCCTCGAGTCGGTCGCCGATGCCGACGGTCGTGCCCATCCCGGCGAGGGCTGGACCGACGTCGTCGTGACGCCCGCCCGGGGAGTGCGACTCGTCGACGGTCTGCTCACGGGCTGGCACGAGCCGGAGGCGTCGCACCTCCAGCTGCTCGAGGCGGTCGCGGGCCCGGAGCTGCTCGACCGCAGCTACGCCGCCGCCCTCGAGCTCGGCTACCGGTGGCACGAGTTCGGCGACCTGCACCTGATCGCACCATGATCCTCGTCACCGGCGCGACGGGCACCGTAGGCGGCGAAGTGGTCACGCAGCTGCTCGCGACGGGCGCGTCGGTCCGTGCTGTGACCCGCTCGCCCGCCGAGGCCCATGTCCCGGACACGGTCGACGTCGTGGGCGCCGACCTTTCCGACGCAGCTTCGCTGGGAAGTGCATTGGAGGACGTGAACGCCGTCTTCCTCGTATGGCCGTTCACGACGGTCGAGGACGCCCCGGGGGTGATCGACGCGATCGCGTCGCACACGAGCCGGCTCGTGTATCTCTCCTCTGCCGGAGGACAACAGCCGGAACCGGAGGGGATGTTCCACGCCGACATGGAGCGCCTGATCGAGCAGTCGGACCTCGACTGGACGTTCCTGCGACCGAGTGGGTTCGCGTCCAACACGCTCATGTGGGCGGATCAGATCCGCCGCGACGGTGTCGTGCGCTGGCCCTTCGGGGCGGCGGCCCGTTCGCTGGTCCACGAGCACGACATCGCGGCCGTCGCAGTGCGCACGCTGACCGAGGACGGGCACGGCGGTGCGAAGTACGTGGTGACCGGTCCGGAGCTGATCACCCAGGCCGAGCAGGTCCGCGCCATCGGCGACGCCATCGGTCGTCAGGTGCGTTGGGAGGAGATCCCACCGGATGCACTGCGCGAACGGCTCGCCGCCGCCTTCGGCAACACGTCGTTCGCGGACCACGCCCTGGCCGCGTGGGCACGCTTCGTCGACGAGCCCGAGCTGGTCACGTCGACCGTGAAAGAGATCACGGGCGCTCCCCCGCGTCCGTTCCGCAAATGGGCGAAGGACCACGCGGACGGCTTCCGCTGATCACTCAGAAAGAAGGTGGTCCGAGTGCAGATCATCGAGGCAAGGCAATTCGGCGGCCCGGAGGTGCTCGCACCGGTCGAGGCGCCGGAACCGGTCGCCGGAGATGGTGAGGCTGTGATCGACGTCGTCGTCGCGCCCACGTTGTTCGTGGAAACGCAGATCCGGCGCGGGTGGGGACGCGACTGGTTCCCGGTGGAGCCCCCGTACGTGCCGGGCGCGGGCGTGGCCGGGTATGTGCGCGCGGTCGGTGACGGCGTCGATCCCGCCTGGGTCGGGCGCCGGGTCGTCGCCGACACGCGGGCCGGCGGATACGCGGAGCGCGTGGCGGTACCGGCGGACGCGCTCATCACCGTGCCCGACGGGCTCGGCCTCGACGCCGCCGCAGCCGTTCTCCACGACGGCCGGACCGCGCTCGAGCTCGTCGAGGTGGTCGGCATCCGCCCAGGGCAGTGGGTGCTCGTCACCGCGGCGGCGGGCGGGCTCGGCTGCCTGCTCGTGCAGCTCGCGCACGGAGCCGGTGCCCGCGTCATCGGCGCCGCGCGTGGCAAGCAGAAGCTGGACCTCGCCGTGGAGCTGGGCGCCGAGCTCGCCGTCGACTACTCCGAGCCCGACTGGCCGCTGCTCGTTCTCGACGCGACCGGAGGTGCGGGCGTCGATGTCGTCTTCGAGGGCGCCGGCGGCGAGATCGGCGGTGCGGCGTTCGAGGTGACTGCGCCGGGCGGGCGCTTCTCCGCCCATGGCGCGCCGAGCGGCGGCTTCGTCGCCGTGGACCGTTCCGAGGCGAAGCGACGCGGGATCACGATGTTCGGGATCGACGACGTGCGCCTCGGCCCGGGCGAGGCGAAGCGGGCCTCCGAGCGCGCGGTGTCGGCCGTGGCGTCGGGCCGGATCCGACCGGTCATCGGGCAGACCTTCCCGCTCGTGAAGGCCGCCGACGCCCACGCGGCGATCGAGGCCCGGGAGGTGATCGGGAAGACTCTGCTCGTCACCGACCGCAATGACGGGAGCGCGGCGATGTTCACGGATGTCGAGCGGAGGTACCTGGGGAGCCGACGCCTGGGACGCCTCGCGACGATCGGGCCCGACGGCGCACCCCAGAACCTCCCCGTCGCCTACTGGGTGAACACGGCCGACGAGACGATCGACATCGGCGGGCCGGCCCTGCGCGAGAGTCAGAAGTTCCGCAACATCAAGGCCGACCCCCGCGTCTCGTTCGTGGTCGACGACATCGCCACGCCAGAGGACTCGGTCGGCCCCGGCGGTCAGCGCGGTCGCGGCCTCGAGATCCGGGGCCGCGCCGAGACACTCGTGGTCGAGCAGCCACTCATGCAGGGCTTCACCAACGACGTGATCCGGATCCACCCTCGTCGCATCGTCGCCTGGAATCTCGACGGACCGGGCCCGAACACCCGCGACGCAGCTACCCGCCCATGATCGGCGCGTCGCCGATGACGTGTTGCTCGCGGAGCCGCGCAAGCTCACCACCATCTACGCCCAGCTCCCGGAGCACTTCCTCGGTGTGCTGACCGAGGAGCGGCGCGGGCGCGCGCCAGTAGCGGTCGGGGCCGGCCGAGAAGCGCATCGGCCAACCCGGGTACTCCTGCTCCCCCACCAACGGATGCTCGACCGGCTCGAAGAACCCGCGCGCGCGTAGCTGCGGGTCGTCGAGCGCCGTGAACGCGGGCACCATCGGCGCCGCCGGTATCCCTGCGTCCAGGAGCTCCTTGGCCGCCTGCTCGGGCGGGCGCTCGGCGCACCACCCCGCGCGCTCGTCGGGCGGCAGGACGTCCGAACCGAGGTCGACGGCCACCCACTGCTCGCCCTCGCCTTCGCAGCGATACACGCCGCCCTCGCCGCGGCGACCGAGGAGCTTGCCGTACGCCGAGTACTCGGCGACCTGTTCGGCGGTCATCGCCGCCGCGACCTCGATCATCGGCATCTCGACCAACTGCCCCTCGCCGGTGCGGTCGCGGTACTCGATGGCGGCGACGAGCGCGGCGGCGGCGTGGACGCCGACGGCGGGGTCGACGAACCCACCCGGGATGATGGGCGGACCGTCTTCGTAGCCGGTGCGCCAAGCCATGCCGGTGATCTGTTCCATCGTCTGCGCGAACCCGGGGCGGTCGCGCCACGGGCCGGCGAGGCCGAACGCCGGCAGGCGCAGCACGATCACATCGGAGCGGAGGGCGCGCATGGCGTCGTAGTCGAGGCCGAAGGAGTCCATCACGCGGGGTGTGAAGTTCTCGCACACGACGTCGGAGTGCTCGATCAGCCGCTTCGTGAGCGCAACACCCTCGGGTTGGCTGAGATCGAGCGTGATGCCCCGCTTCCCGAGGTTCGTGGCGGCGAACAGACCCGACTTCTCGTAGTACTGCGGGTCGTCCTTGGGGCGCACCGCCGCCGAGAAGCGGATGCCGTCCGGTCGTTGCACGGACTCGACCTTGATCACGTCAGCGCCCATCGCGCTGAACCACGCCGTCGCAGCGGGACCGGACCAGAACGCGGTGAAGTCGAGCACTGTCATACCGGCGAAGGGGCGCGAGCCCACCGCTCCTGGGTTGCTGCCGACAAGCCGCGGTTGTGGCGCGGCGTCGTCGGTGTTCTCACCGAGACGAGGCGACGGTGTCATCACACGGTCGCCGACGGCCGAGAACCGGAACGGCGCGCGCGGGCGTAGGAACCCGCCGCCCGGCTGCTGCACGAACGCTTGACGCTCGGCGAGCTGCGCGAACGACGGCAGGAGCTGCCCGTTCCCGACCACAGCCGCCGGCACCCGACCTTCGGCGCACAGCTCGACCACCTCGTCGGCGGTGTGCTGCATGGTCCAGCCCCGGATCATCTCGTTGACCTCTTGCGCGCGCCGGAACCGGCCGAGCATCGTCGCCAGCTCCTCGTCGCCGGCCAGGTCGTCGCGCCCGATCACATGCAGAAGCGACAGCCATTGCTGCTTCGTGACCGTGGTGATCCCGACGTATCTGTCGTCGCCGGTCGGCTCGTTGCCCGGGAGCATCACCCACCGGAACGTGCCTCCCCGGCCGCCCGGGAAGCGGGCCATGAGCGTCGGCACCGTGACGAAGGTGTACTGCATCGCCTCGAGCATCGACACGTCGACCTGCTCGCGCTCTCCGGTGCGACTGGCGCGCCACCACGCCGTGAGCGCACCCAGCGCCGCATACGCACCGGCCACGTACTGGCCGAGCTGGCCGCCGACGGTCAACGGCGGGCGGTGCATGTGGCCGTGGTTCGAGAGGGATCCCGATCGCGCCTGCAGCACCTCTTCGGGGAGCGACAGCGTCGAGTCGGGACCGCCGCGCCCGAACGACGAGATCGAAACGGTGACCGGCGCGACGCCGACGATGCCGAGCTCTTCGGCCAGACCGGGGGCGAAGCTCTCGATCACGACGTCAGCGGCCTCGACCCATGCCCGCATCCGCGGCTGGTCCTCGACGATCACGCTGCGCTGCGACGTGTGCAGGTAGCGGAACAGCACCCCGTCGGGATCGCCGTCCCTGCCCACGGAGTCCGTCGCCGAGTAGCGGCGCAGCGGGTCGCCGTCGGGCGGCTCGAGCTTGATGACGTCGGCGCCGAGGTCGGCGAGCAGCTTCGAGCAGTAGCCGCCCGCGATGCCCCGGGACACGTCGACGACCACCAGGCCGTCGTAGATCACACAGCCCCCTGCGACTGCGAAGCAGGCACGAACATGGGGACCGGCACGCTGCGATCGGGCACGGTCGGGAACTGCAGAGGCCGGAAGACCGCCGCGACCGGCAGGTCCGCAGCGAGAGCGTCAGCCTCGCAGTCGACGACGTAACTGACGATGCGCACCGCCGGATCCTCCTCGAGCGACACGAGCGCCGTCACGAACGGCACCATCTCCTCGAACGCGGGCAGGAACGCCCGCCGCACGACCGTCCACGTGAACAGCCGACCCCGCCCGCTGACGCGCGTCCAGGTGAATCCGCCCCCGCCGCAGTGCGGGCACTCCTCCTCCGGATACCACACGAATCGGTTGCACGCGTCACACCGAGGGAGCACCAGCTCGCCACGCTCCGCGCCGGCGAAGTACTCGGCCGTGCGCTCGTCGGTGAGGTCAGGTAGCGGGAAGTCGGGTCGCTTCAGCGCCATCGCGCGCTCACCGGTCCGTCCTCAGGATCAGCGTCGAGGCGTTGCCGCCCGTGTACCCGCCGTAGACACCCACGTCGCATCCCGGCACCTGCGCCGGCGCGGTGCCGCGCAGCTGCTTCACGACCTCGACGACGTGGGCGATGCCGAGCACGTAGGCGTGGCTGAGCAACCCGCCGTGGGTGTTGAACGCCAGCCGGCCGGAGTCGTGCGCCAGTCCACCCTCCTCGGCGAGCGCGCCCGCCTCGCCCTTCGAGCAGAAGCCCATGTCCTCGATCTGCATCATGGAGACGACGGTGAACGGGTCGTACACGGTCAACACGTCGACGTCGGCCGGCTCGAGCCCGGCCATCTTGAACGCAGGCGGCGCCGCAAAGACCTGCGGCGTCGAGGTGAACGCGCGCTGCTGGCTCCAGTGGCCGCCCGACTCCGCCGTGCCCTCCCCCACCCCGGCCACCACCGCCGGCGGCTGACGGAGGTCGCGGGCGCGGTCGATGGACGTCGTCACGAACGCCGCTCCGCCGTCCGAGATCAGGCACGAGTCGAACATCCGTAGCGGGTCGGCGAGCTTCGGCGACGCCAGATAATCCTGGAGGGTCATCTTCTTGTCGTGCATGACCGCGCCCGGATGCAGGTTGGCGTGCCGCCGGCTCGCGACCGCGATCGCGCCGAACTGCTCCTCGGTCGTGCCGAACTCGAGCATGTGACGGCGCATGATCGTGGCGAAGTACACGGGCTGGGGGAAGAAGCCGAACGGCACCTCGAGGTTCTGCTTCAGCGGTTGTGCCGCGTGCGTCTCCCCGGGACCGCCGGTCATGGAGCCCCGCTGCGTCGCCCAGGCCACCGAGAAGACGTTGAGGACGTGGTTCGCCTTCCCGGCCTCGATGGCCCTCGCCGCGAGATGCGGGGCGGTGCCCGCCCACGTCATTCCGCCGCCCCACTGCGAGGTCCAGAGGTCGTGGTTGGTGCCGAAGTGCTCGTGGAAGGCAGCGGCGTCGAAGTCGGCGAACGCGCGGTTCCACGTCAGGCCGTCGATGTCCGAGGGCTCGAGCCCGGCGTCGGCGATGGCCCGCTCCGCCGCCTCGGCGCCGATCTCGCGGGCTGTGCGCCCCGACGCCTTCGTGTACGCGCTCTCGCCGATGCCGGCGATGGCCGCGCGACCAGAAACGTCGTCGAGGTCGGTAGCGTGGCCCCAGTCAGGCCTGTCGCCCATGGCCCTGCAATGTATCTGACGACCCGTCATGCGGATGTTGGGGACCAGCGAGTCCTGGGTAGGGAAACACATCTGCGCGTGAAGGGAAGCTCTTGAGCATGCTCGAACAACTCGAAGACCGATTGAACGAAGTCCCCGAAGACCTCCGACAGGCTCCGGTGATCTTCGCCGCGGCCGCGCTGATCGGGCCGTTCATCATCGTGCTTCTCGCCGCGGTTGCGGGACCGTCGGCGTCATCAGCGCTCTTGACCGTGGCCGCGGCCGTGTTCGTCGTCGCCGTCGGCGGCTTCGTGGTGACGACCTACCGGCGGTACAGGGCGCAGCAGGCGGAGAACGTGCGCCATGAGATGGCGCGCGCCCGCCGTCGAACGGACCGTCGCGCGTCCTAGCTACGCGCGGCGGACGGCGAACAGCTCGAGGGGCTCATCGAAACCCTTCAGCAGGCGCCGACCGGCGGCGTCGAACGCCAACGGCGCGACGGCCTTCTCGGCGCGCTCGCGTAAATCAGTCGTGACCAGGATCTCATTCGGGACAGCCAGGTCGGCGATACGCGACGCCAGGTTCACGACCGACCCGTAGTAGTCGCCGCCGCGGGTCAGGATCTCGCCGACCGCCAATCCACCTCGCGGCGTCACGTTCGAATCCGCTTCCGCAAAGCGATCGACGAGCGAGAGGGCGATCTCACAGGCGTCCTCGGGTTCGAGCGCGACGAACATCACCTCGTCGCCGATCAGCTTCACGACGCGCCCGCGGTTGGACGTCACGATGTCGTACGCCGACCCCTCGAAGGCGTCCACGATCGAATGGAGCTCGCGAACAGGCAGCCGTTGCGAGAGAGGCGTGAATCCGACGAGGTCGACGAATCCGACGGCCACGTACACGGTGACCTTCGAGGTCGCCTCGCTACGCGCGGCTGTGTTCCGACGGATGGCGAGCTCCATGTGGGCACGGAACAAGGTCTCCAGCTGATCGGTCAGGAGGTTGAGGGCGCCGATCGCATCCAGCTGCGCGCGTGCGAGGGCGAGCTCGCCTGCCTGCGCCTCCGTGATCGGGGTCTCCACGTCGGCGAGGAACAGGGAGACGGCAGCATCGGCGATTCGCGCCAACGAAGACCCGAGCACGCGGACGAACTGCATCAGTGAGCTCTGGGGGAAGAGCTCGGTACTCGCGGCGAACAGCTGGAGCACCTCGACGTCGCCCGGCGTGTAGGTGTGCTCGTTGACGTCCTCGACGGGAAGTCCGATGGTCAGGCTCAGCTGCCGGATCTGCTCGACCGTCAGGTCGGTGCCTTCGGCGACCTCCAGCATGCTGAGCCGCCGCCCCGGTCGGAGCGCAAGATCGCCTGCGATCGCCGTGAGTCGACCGGCAGCGCCCGCTTCGGCGATCTGTCCGATACTGAGACCCCGGTCGGCGAGCCAGCCGAGGAGTGCCAGACGGTCGGCGGCGTCCGGCGCCTCCGGGTCGTACAGTCCCAGCGCCTCGAACTCCGCCGCATCCACGCATCGCTCCTTGTCGCCGTCCCAAGCTCCGGCTTTGCGGAGATGGTCGGCAAAGCCGCCGCCTCCGCGCGAGCCTACGATCCGTCGAGCCCGATCGCCTCGGCGAACGCCGCGCACCATTCGCGGTAGCCGGCGTCGTTGGGATGGAAACCGTCTGCTGCGTACTTCCCCTGCCACGGTGGACCGGTGTGTGTCCACGCGTCGGCGATCCGGACCCCGGCCGTCGTTGCTTCGGATCGGATGATCTCGTTGAGCTCGTGTGTGCGTCCGGGCAGCAGACCCTGCGGGATGGTCGCCATCACCGCGCGGGGCGGCAGCGCGCGCATCAGGTCACGGAGCGCATCCGCGACGCGCCGGAATCCGAAGCGGATGACGTCGTTCGCGCCCACCGCGCAGGTGACCAGCTCGGGCTCGCCGTCATCGTCGATGCGCGGAATCTGCTCCCGCGCGACGTCGGCGACGCGCGCCCCGGTCGCCGAGAGGTTGACGACGCGCCAGGGACGGTGCTGCTTGTCTCGCAGGCGGACGAGCAACTGGCCGACGTACCCGCGGTCGGGAGCTGACGCGCCGATGCCCTGCGCGGTCGAGTCGTCTACGGCCACCCACAACGGGCCGTCGGCCCGCCGGGCGTTCTCGTTCGATTCCTCCCAGTAGCGGCGGTACTCGGTTCCCAGGCCCAGCGTGGCGGCGACGCCGGGCGCACGGCGCATCAGCCGGCCCGTGAGGAAAGCCATTGGCCGTATCCTTCCAGCCGTGGGGGGAGACCCGGCGCTCCGGGCCGAGCTCAAGGCGATGGCCGACCGCGACACCGACGCCGGCGGCCCGACCGACGAGAGCCACGGCGCGCGCCTGTGGGAGATCCTCGACGACTACGAGTGCTGGCCGGGACGGCGGCTCGTCGACGACGACGGTGCGGCAGCGGCGTGGATCCTCGCCCAACGCGCCGTGTTCGACCCCGGCCTCCAGCGGCGGTGCCTCGAGATGCTGGAGATCGCGGTGGCGTGCGGCGACGCGCCCCCGGCGCACTATGCCCTCCTGCTCGACCGTGTGCGCATGGCAGACGGGAGGGATCAGGTCTATGGCTCGCAGTTCGTCCGGAGCAACGACGGCAACTCGGTCGTGCCCTGGCCCATCGAGGACGCCGAGCATGTCGACCTCCGGCGCGAACGCGTCGGACTGACGCCACTCGCCGAGCAGGCACGCGAGATGCGCGCGCAGTATCAGCGGCGCGTCGCGCGCTAACACGAAGCACTTACTCGTCGCCCGGCGTGACCGTGTCGGCGGCGCGCCAGCAGTACCACGCTGCGACGCTCCGGTAGGGCCGGAAGCGGTCGCCGAACTGCACGAGCTCGCGCGGCGGCGGCACGTCGGCGAGCCCGTAGAGCCGGGCGTACCCGCTGCGAACCCCGAAATCCTCGACCGGCCACACGTCGAGGCGTCCGAGCTGGAAGATGAGGAACATCTCGGCCGTCCACGGCCCGATGCCCCGCACGAGCGTGAGCTCGCGCTCGATCTCCTCGTCGGGGAGGCGGGCGATGCGATCGAGCTGGACCGAGCCGTCGACCACCTTCTGGGCGAGGTCGCGGATCGACGCCGTCTTGCTCCCCGAGAGGCCCGCGCCGCGCAGCCGATCGACCGGCAGCGCGAGCACCGCCTCGGGTGTCGGTGCCTCCCCGTCGAACAAGGCGACGAAGCGACCGTGGATCGCAGCTGCCGCCCGACCCGCGAGCTGCTGGTAGGTGATGGCGCGGGCGAGCTCGGCGAAGTGCTCGCCGCGCGGTCGACCACGGCGAAGGTCGCACGGCCCGATGCGCTCGAGCATCGTTCGCATCACCGGGTCGAGCTCCGCGAGTCGCTCCGAGGCCTCCACCAGGCGCTTCGAGGGACGACGAGGGCTCACACATGACCTCCTTGGTCGCCGTCGCAAGCTGCGGCTCCTGCGACGGCGGTCGGCAAAGCCGCCGCCGCGCGCACGCTAGCGACATGCCGTCGCCCGCTAGCCTGCCCGGCGGAAAACGGCCGGCATAGCAGGAGGAAGAGAGAGCACCGGTGCCCGAAGCATCCGACACCGCCAGGCGATTCGACGCTCGTCCGACCCGCCCACGCCGCCGCGCGTGGATGGCCGCCAAGGCCGTCATCCTGCTGTCGACGGTGGTCGTCGGGCTCGTCGCCTGCGGAGGAGGCGGTGCGGGCAATTCCGCCAAGGCGAAGCACGCCACGGCGCCGACGACCACGAGCCTCCCTGCCGGCTACAGCCTCGCGGCGCAGGCGAAGGTGCCCCAGATCGGGATCTACGACAACCCCGCGGCGGCCACCCCCGGAAAGACGCTCCCGAACCCGTGGCTGCTGAACAACGAGGCCGACAAGGCGATCCCACAGGTGTTCCTCGTCGAAGAGCAGCGCCCCGACTGGGTAAAGGTCCTGTTGGCGGATCGCCCGAACGGCAGCAGCGGGTGGGTTCGCGCGAGCGACGTGCAGCTCATGCCGAACCCCTATCGCCTGCAAGTGCGCCTGGGCGATCACAAGATCAGCGTGTTCCAAGGCGCCGACTCGATCTACGAAGGGCAGGTGGCGATCGGCGCGTCCGCGACGCCGACGCCGCCCGGCAAGTACTACACGCGCGTGCTCATCCAGGCACCGGACCCCAACACGGTGTACGGACCATTCGCGTACGGCCTGTCGGCGCACTCCGAGGTCCTGAACGAATACAACGGAGGAGACGCCGAAGTGGGGGTCCACGGCAACAACGACGTCTCGGTGTTGGGGAAGAGCGTGACGCACGGCTGCATCCGCATGGACAACGACGAGATCACGAAGCTCTCGAAGGTGCTGCCGCTCGGGACGCCGGTCGAGATCGTGAGTTGACGCTCGCCCGCGGCGGGCGGCGACCGCTCGGGATCGTGGCCGGCGGTACGTTGGCGTGCGCCGCCGCGATCGGCTGCTCGTCCGGCTCCGGTGGCGGGGCTTCGGCGGCGGCGCTCCCGCCGAACGACAAGGCCGCGATCGAACGCATCTTCAGGCCCGCGCTCGCGCGGCTCGGTGTTCGGCTCACGCGCGGTGCCCTCATCGACCTCGAGACGGCGAAACCGTCGGCTACCGGCACCCATCTGGCCGTCTATGTCGAGCCGACCGGGGAATTCTGCCAGGAACCGGTCCCAGCCACCGACGCGCGACCCGAACCGCCGCCCGTCACCAAGATCGAGCTGACGAAGTCCGCATCTCGCACGGTTCAGTGGAAGAAGCTCGACCTCGCGCGCCTCCTCCGCGACGCCGACCGGATGGGCACGCGCGCTCTCTCCGTGTACGCGATGCCCGCTGTACGCCTCACCGGCTTCTACGAGGATGCGACGGTCAAGGCGAAGGCGAACGCGTCCGACACGACGACGCCGGCTCCCACCTCGCCGTCCTACCGCTAGCTCTCCGGGCGCGCACCATCGGTCGCGCCGTCGCCGAGGAGCAGCTGCGTCGCGGTCTCGAGATCGGCGACGACGCGCGGCGGGTCGTCCACGCCGCCGACCCACCCGATCAGCGATGACAGCCAGACCTGCTGGAGCGTGCGCGCGACCGCGAGGTCGCGCGGCGTCGGCGGCCCGTCGTGCATGACGCCCGTGATGATGCCGGTCATGATGTCACCGACCCGCCGCACGACGTCAGCCTCGTCGGCGGCCCCGAACGCCCGCACCATCGCCGCGGTGACCTCGGGATGGCGCTGCAGCGACGCCGTCCCTCGGGACAGCACGTCGACGACGCGGTCGGCCGGAGTGACGCCCACCGGGGGGCGCGACTCGAGCCGGGAGGCGAGCGCCTCGATCTCCTCGACCATCGCCTCGAGGAGCAGCCGCTCCTTCGACGTGAAGTACCGGTAGACGGTACCGAGGGCGACGTTCGCCTCCGTGGCCACGTCGCGCATCTGCACGGCGTCGAAACCGCCCCGCTCTGCCAGTCGCAGGGCGGCGTCGAGGACGCGCCGGCGCCGGGCGGCCTGGCTCCGGGCCAGCGCCGTGCCGGGAGCGGCGCTGTCACTGGCAGCGGGGGTCGTCACCGCCAAAGTGAAACATGTTGCGATTCCGGCCGGCAAGCATCCGACCCCGGGCCTTGCGAGACTGCGGGCATGGCGACGGACCTCCTCGACCTCGCGGATCGGCTCTGGCGCGGCGTCACCGACATGGACCAACGCCGGCTCTTCGGCATGGGTGGCGAGCTGGCCGAGCTCGACGACGGCCACGCGTTCGTCGCCGCGTTCTCGAACGTCGCCGCGTTCTCGACGGCCGAAGGGATGGTGCTCGTCGACACCAGCAGCCCGTTCCTCGCCGGGCGGGTGCACGACGTGCTCCGCGAGTGGCGCGGGAGCCCGTTGCACACCGCAGTTTTCACGCACGGGCACATCGACCACGTCTTCGGCGTCGAGCGCTACGAGGCCGACGCCCGCGACCGCGGCGCTCCCCCGCCGCGCGTCCTGGCGCACGAGGCCGTTCCGCCTCGCTTCGACCGCTACATCGCGACCGCGGGCTACAACACCGACATCAACCGACGGCAGTTCGGGATCGACCGACTCGAATGGCCGACCGACTATCGGTACCCGGACGAGACATATCGGGACTCACTCGGGCTCGACATCGGCGGCGTGCGCTTCGAGCTCCGCCACGCACGGGGCGAGACCGACGACCACACCTGGGTCTGGATGCCCGAGGCGCGAATCCTGTGCACCGGAGATCTGTTCATCTGGGCTTCGCCCAATTGTGGGAATCCCCAGAAGGTGCAGCGGTACGCGAAGGACTGGGCGGCTGCGTTGCGGACGATGGCCGGCCTCGGCGCCGAGACGCTGCTTCCCGGACACGGCCTCCCGATCCTCGGCGTTGATCGGGTCCGCGAGTCGCTCGAGAACACTGCCGAGCTCCTCGAGATCCTGCACGACGAGACGCTCCGGATGATGAACGCCGGCGCCCGTCTCGACGAGATCATCCACACGGTGCGCGCACCGCAGTCGTTGCTCGACAAGCCGTACCTGCGGCCGATCTACGACGAGCCCGAGTTCGTGGTTCGCAACATCTGGCGGTACTACGGCGGCTGGCACGACGGGAACCCCGCGCACCTCAAGCCGGCGCCGGACGCCGCCGTGGCCGCTGAGGTCGCCGCCCTCGCCGGCGGGGCGAACAAGCTGGCGGCCCGGGCGCGCGACCTCGCCGCCGCCGGCGATCTGCGACTCGCCGGGCATCTCGCCGAGTGGGCGGCTGCCGCCGCGCCCGCGGACGCCGACGCGCAGCGGGCACGCGCCGACGTGTTCGAGGCGCGGGTGGCGGCAGAGGCGTCGACGATGAGCAAGGGCGTCTTCGGCGCCGCCGCGCGCGAGTCACGGGGGAAGATCGACGACGACCGCTGAGACGCGTGCCAGTTAGGCTGACGCCCTTGTCGGAGACCTGGCGCTACGTCGACTGTGGAGCCGTCGACGCGTTCGAGAACAACGCGCAGATGGCGGTGCTCGCACGCTCGGCCACCGACGCGGCGCAGCCGATCCTGCAGACCAGCGCGTGGGGTGCGACGCACCTCAACGTCGGCTGGTTCGACGACGTCGACAGCACGCTCGACCT
Organism: Actinomycetota bacterium; assembly: GCA_046724435.1. Taxonomy (GTDB): domain Bacteria; phylum Actinomycetota; class Acidimicrobiia; order IMCC26256; family JACDBD01; genus JALZAA01. The sequence goes on along the minus strand of JBKOWN010000052.1, from coordinate 829 downwards.
GGCAGCCTGCGAGCGTCTGGGGATCCAGGTCATCCGCCGTCCGTTCGCCGGCGGCGGCACCGCGTTCTACGACCGCGGGTGCGCCGTGATGTGGGGCGTGATGTTCCCCAAGCCGGGCGACCACGACGATCTCGACGCCGAGATCGCGGCCTTCCAGCCGATCGTGCTCGACGCGCTCGACCGGCTCGGCCTCGGCGAGGTTCGCTTCGAGGGTTCGGCCGATCTCCGCTGGCACGGCCGCAAGCTCGGTGGCCTGTCGGCCGGCGACTTCGGGCGCGTGACCAGTGTCGGCGGCTTCCTGAACATCAAGCCGCCTGATCTCGACCAGTACCTGCGTGTCGTGCGCGTGCCCGACGACAAGTTCAAGGACAAGCTCGTCAAGGACATGCGCGAGTACGTCTGCACCGCGGCCGAGGTCGCCGGCAATGCCGTCACCTACGAGGAGTTCCGCGATGCCGTCGTCGCCGCGGCGCGCAAAGCGGGGATCGAGCTCGATGCCCGCACGCTCACAGACGTCGAGCAGGCGGCGCTGAAGAAGATCATCAACCGGATCGCGACCGACGACTCAGTTCGGCGCGTGTCCTCCGAGCGCTTTCGGGCCGAGCACCAGTTCGCCGGGCAGTGGGTCGGGTTCGGGAACCACAAGGGCCGCAAGCTGTGCCGGGCGGGCGTCGCGATCGACGGCGACGGGACGATCGTGGCGGCGATGATGGCGGGCGACATGCACGTGTCGCCGCCCGACACCATCGATCGCGTCGGGTCTGCCCTCGCTGATGCGGACGCATCCGACGACGACGACCTCGAGCGGCGGATCGCGTCCGTGCTCGAA
>JBKOWN010000024.1:0-5801 GCA_046724435.1 Actinomycetota bacterium | reverse complement strand
GCTCGTCGTGTTCGGCCTCAGTGCAGGCTTCGACGTGCTCTTCGACGTGGCCGGCGACCAGGTGGGCGACTACCCCGGCCTCCTGGCGCCCCTCCTGGTCATCGCGGGGGTCGCGACGTTCGGCACCACGTTCTTCGCCGGTCTGCTCGACCGGATAGTCGGCGAGGAGGAGCGCGGCCATCCGCGCCGGTCGCTCCGCGAGGTGCTGCGTACGCTGCCCTACTGGCGCCTCATCGGCGCCGACGTGCTGCTGACATAGGCCGCGGACGAGGCCCTCCTCCTGTTGGTCGTGCCGGGGCTGATCTTCTACACGTTCTTCTCGCTCGTGGGCCCGGCCGTGGTCATGGAGGACAGTGGGGTCTTCGACGGGTTTCGCCGCTCGGTGCGCCTGGTGCGTGGCCACTTCTGGCTCACCCTTCTCCTCGTCACACTCCCGATCCTCGTCGAGGAGGATGTCGTCCACGGGATCGTCGCGCTGGTCGGCGAGGCGAGCCCGTTCTTCGTGTTCGTCGTGAACGCGCTCGCCGGTGCTGCGGTCGGATCGGTCGTCGCGCTCGTCGAGGTCACGCTCGCCGGTCGGCTGGCGATGCACAAGCCCGAACCGGCGCCCGCTCACGTGAGCCCGCGCAGGCCCTGACTGAACAGCACAACGCCGAAGACGACGAACAGCACCGCCATCATCGCCGCGTTGTTCTCCGAGAGCCACGTCCGCCATCCGTCGAGCACGTGAGCGGCGCGCTCGCCGCCGCCCAGGTAGAAGACGACCGGCACCACGATGCTGATGCTCGCGAGCACGACGAAGACGACCAAGCCGACCGCGGCTTCGCCGCCCGACGCGCCGCCCTGAGCGAGGCTCGCGCCGGCTGCGAGTGAGAGCGCCAAGTTCTTCGGGTTTGCAGCCGCCAACAGCACGGCCAAGCCGGCCGTCTTGACTGGCGTGAGCGTGTCGATCGCCGACATCCACTTCGGTGTGTCCGGCGGCTCCCCGGGACGCGAGCGCCCGCGCCAGTGTCGGAACGCCAGCAGCACGAGCAGGATCCCCACCACGAGCTTCGCCCAGTACGACCCGTCCGACGCGCTGCCGCCGCTGCTCACGTCCCCGGCGTCGGCGACGAGGTAGACGACGACGCTCACGACCGCGACACCCACGACCCAGCCGAGCACGAACACCGGACCGTTCACCCGGGCCCGGGCGGAGAACAGCACGAGGATCACCGCGATGATCGACACCGGGCTGATCGCCACGCCGACGGCGAACGGAAGCACCTCGCTGATGGCCCTGCCCACGTTCTGCTCCTCTCCGTGACCTCTGATCTGGGCGGAGGTGGCAGGAATCGAACCCACCGGACGGGGATCACCCGTCCCACTCGTTTTGAAGACGAGGGGGGCCACCAGACCCCGTTCACCTCCGGCGCCGGTCTATCAGTCTCGCTAGCATCAGGTCAGCGCCCGTCGACCAGGAGATCTGTTGTGAAGAAGCTGCTCGTCCTGCTGATTCTCGTGGCGATCGGAATCGCGGTAGCCCGCAAGGTCCGCGAGGTCTGACCGCCGGCCCACCGCCGGCTCGAGCGCCGGCGGCACGGGCCTCCGTATAGTGCCCGGGCACCGCCCCGGCACGTTAGCGTCCCGATGCGGGACGCCTACTGCCCCGAGAACAGCTCGGCGTAACGGTGGGCGAACAGCGCGATGGCGCCCCCCGTGTGCCAGAACACGACCGTGTCGCCGGCGCCGAAGCGCCCCTCGCGCGCCGCACCGATGAGCCCCGCCATCGCCTTGCCGGTGTATACGGGGTCGAGGACGATGCCCTCGAGGCTGGCCACGCGTTCGATCGCCTCCAGCGCGCCGTCGGTGACCGCTCCGTAACCGTCACCGAACCGTGAGCGGTCGAGGACGAGCTCGCCGTCCGGCGAACTCCGGCCGGCGCGCGCTGCCGCCTCGACCGCGAGTCGAGGGATCACGTCGTCGAGGTCCGGGCGCGTCCCGACGTCCACGCCGAGCACGGCTGATCGTCCACCCAACCCGGCGAGCAGCCCAGCGTGCGTCCCGCCCGAGCCGTCCGCCACCACGATCCAATCGAGGGACCCGTGCCCGCCCTCGTCGACCTGCGCGAGAAGCTCGTCGGCCGCCCACGCGAACGCGGCCGCGCCGGTGACGGACGCGCCACCGATCGGCATCGCAAACGGACGCCGGCCGTCCGCCATCAGCTCAGCGGCGACCTCCTCGATCGCCGACTCGACGTCGTAGTACGAGTCCGCCCCTGTGAAGTGCAGCGTGGCGCCGAGGACGCGATCGAGCAGCAGGTTGCCGCTGTAGAGGCCCGGCTCTTTCCCGCCGACCGCGAGGTGGCAGTCGAACCCGAGCCGGTTGGCCGCCGCCGCCGTCATGCGAGCGTGGTTGCTCTGCGCTCCGCCGCCGGTGACGAGCACGTCGCAGCCGCCTGCCTGCGCCTCGCCGCAAAGGAACTCGAGCTTGCGCGCCTTGTTGCCCCCGAGCGCCAGCCCCGTGAGGTCGTCGCGCTTCACGAGCACCCGCGGTCCGCGCAGCCACTCGGAGAACCGGTCCATCGGCTGCAACGGCGTCGGGAGCTCGGCGAGGCGGACGCGCGGGACGTCTGCCGGACCGATGCCGTCAGGCGGCATCGTTGCGCCGCCGGTGCCACCACCACACTGCGACTCCGGCGCCGGCGGCGGCCAGCGCGCCACCGACCGCGATGGTCGGACGGGCCGGCGGTACCGGCATGCGGTCGCGCAACCGGACGGGATGCTCGAAGTCTCGTATCTCCCACTCCCGCTCGCGCGCCACCCGCGCGAGCTCCTTGTCGGCGTTGACGGCAACGGGATGTCCGACCAGTTCGAGCATCGGCAGGTCGGTGATCGAGTCGCTGTAGGCGTACGACCCCGCAAGGTCGACGTGTGTGCGAGCAGCGAGGTCGCACACCGCGTCCGCCTTATTGCTGCCGTAGGCGTAGAACTCCAGCTCGCCGGTGTAGTTCCCCTCGGTGTCGATCTCGGCCCGGGTGCCAATGACGTCGTCGGCGCCGAGGAACTCCGACAACGGCACCACCACCTCCATCGGCGCCGACGACACGATCACGACCGTGCGACCGGCCGCGTGATGGTCGTCGAACAGCTCGAGCGCTTCGGCGTAGATGATCGGCTCGATCACTTCGGTGAGCGTGTCGCGCACGATCGACGCCACGTGGTCGCGGTTCCACCCGCGCGTCATCGCGGACATCGCGACCCGCAGCTTCTCCATCTTCTGTGCGTCCGCGCCGACGAGCATGAAGACGACCTGCGCGTACAAGCTCTTCACGATCGACCGTCGCGACAACAGGCCCTCGCGGTAGAACGGCCGCCCGAAGGCGAGCACCGAGCTCTTGGCGATGATCGTCTTGTCGAGGTCGAAGAAAGCTGCAGTGTTCACGGCCTCGCTCACTGGAACTCCCTGGTCGCCGCCGCCCCGCGGAGCCTACGCGCCTCTTGACATCCGGCCCATGGATCCCTACGTTCGTCGCACGCTCCCCGTATCGGGGAGCTTTTGCGTTCCCCCGCCGCCTCCCCCTTTGCCGCGTCGCGCACGCGCCGAAACGCGCGCCGACGCAGAGGAAAGGAGAGGAACCAGCGGTGCTCCTCGCTTTGTGGTCACCCAAAGGCGGCTCGGGCACGTCGGTGGTCGCCGCCGCGTGCGCGCTCGTGCTGGGCCGGCGCGGCGGCGCCCGGCTCGCGGACCTCGACGGCGACCAGCCCGCCCTGTTCGGCCTGGCGTCCGACCCACCGACCGGACTCGAGGATTGGCTGGGCGCCGGCCCCGAGGCGCCGACCGACGCGCTCGAGCGCCTGACCGTCGAGGCGGCGGCGGGCGTGGCGCTCATCCCTCGCGGCACGCCAGCTCGGCCGCCGGCCCCCGTCCCGGCGGCCGAGGCCGGCGCCGCGCTCGCGGTCGCGTTGCGCGACGGTCTCGTCCCGACAGTCGTCGACCTCGGCCTGGCGCAGAGCCCGGCGGCGGAGGCGATGCTCGACGTCGCCGACGCGTCGCTCGTCGTGGTCCGCGGGTGCTATCTCACGCTCCGGCGCGCCGTGCGCGCCACGCCCCTCGCCACCGCGTCAGGTGTCGTGCACGTCGCCGAGCCCGGGCGCGCGATCGGCTCCCGCGACCTCGCCGGCGTGCTCGACCGGCCGGTCGTCGCCGAGGTCCCGGTCCGCACCGCGATCGCACGCGCCGTCGACGCCGGGGTGCTGGCGACGCGCCTTCCGGACGTGCTCGCCCGGCCCGTCCACGAGGCGCTGGGCCGGCTCGGCCTGCTCGGGGATCGTCGGGGGCGGGCCGCATGAACGCGGCGGCGCCCCGCGCCCGGAATGGGTCGTCTGCTTCCTCACCACGGCCCTCGGCCGCCGACGCCGCGCTCAAGCAGCGCGTCCACCGCCGGCTCGTCGCCGCCGGTGGCCTCGATCCGCTCGATCACCTCGACGAGCACGACCGGGCCGGGCGGTCGCTGGCTGTCCGCACCCGGCTCGCCGAGCTGCTGCGCGACGAGGCACCGGTCCTCACGCCGGCTCGGTTCGAAGATCTGCTGCGCGACCTGACCGATGAGGTCTCCGGGCTGGGCCCACTCGAACCGCTGCTCGCCGACCCGGACGTGAGCGAGGTCATGCTCAACGGGCCCGGGCGCGCGTACGTCGAGCGCGCCGGCCGGCTCGAAGCGGTGGAGCTCGATCTCGACGCCTCCGGGATCGTGCGGCTGGTCGAACGCGTCGTCGCGCCGCTCGGTCTTCGCCTCGATCGCGCGTCGCCGATGGTCGATGCGCGGCTCGCCGACGGGTCGCGCCTTCACGCTCTGATCCCGCCGCTCGCCCTCGACGGGCCCTGCGTCACCATCCGACGCTTCCGTGTCAGACCCGTCGATCTCGACGCATTCGGCGCCGGCGGCGCGCCGGGCGCGTTCCTACGTTGGACGGTCACCGCCGGGTGGAACCTCCTGATCTCCGGAGGGACCAGCGCGGGCAAGACCACTCTGCTCAACTGCCTGTCGGCGGCGATCCCAGCCGGTGAGCGCGTGGTCACCATCGAGGAGACCGCCGAGCTGCGGCTCGCCCAGCCGCACGTCGTGCGGCTCGAGGCGCGGCCCCCCAACGCGGAAGGGGCGGGCGCGGTCAGCGTGCGCGACCTGGTGCGCACCGCGCTGCGGATGCGCCCCGACCGCATCGTCGTCGGCGAAGTGCGGGGCGGCGAAGCGCTCGACATGCTCCAAGCGCTCAACACCGGGCACGACGGTTCGCTGTCGACCGTCCACGCCAACGGGCCTGTCGACGCGCTGCCGCGCCTCGAGACGCTCGTGCTGATGGCCGGCGCGGGCCTTCCGCTCGTCGCGGTGCGGTCGCAGATCGGCGCTGCGATCGACGCGGTCGTGCACGTCACCCGCTCGGTGGCCGGCGCGCGGCGCGTCGAGGCGATCGGGGAGCTTGGCGCCGGCACCGACGTGCTCGACGTGCGTCCCTTGTTCGAGCGGCGCGGTGGTGAACTCGTGCCCGCGGGCGCCCCGACGCGCGCACCGCGCCGGACCGGGGCGCCCTCACCCGACAGGCGGTGGTTCGCATGCTGAGCGTTGGGCTGGCGGTGGCGGGTCCGATCGTGGTCGCGGCGCTCGTGGCCGCGGCCCGACGTGCCGGCGCCACCGAGCGGGCACGCGCGCTCGGGCGCGGCCGGCGGTGGCGGCTCCCGGCGCTGGTTCGGCCCGTCGTCGCGCGCGCCCTGGCCGACGCCGACCTGGCACTCGCGCCGGAACCGGCGGTCGAGCTGTGGGC
>JBKOWN010000101.1:0-14464 GCA_046724435.1 Actinomycetota bacterium | reverse complement strand
ATCGTCTCGCCGAATCGCACAGCTTCGACCCACGGGAGGTAGCGGCCGCGCGCGGCGACCTCCTTCGTGGCCCGGGCCGCGAGCGGCGCCGCCTGCAGGAGCCGACCGGCCAGGTCACGCGCCTCGGCCATGAGGTCGGCGCGCGGCACGACCTTCCAGGCGAGCCCCATCTCCTGCGCGCGCGACGCGTCGACGCGGTCGCCCGTCAGAAGCAGCTCCATGGCGTTGGCCCAACCGACCCGATCGGGGAGCCGCAACGCGCCGACGATCGTCGGCACGCCGAGGCGGACTTCGGGGAATCCGAACTGGGCGTCGTCGGCTGCGATCGCAAAGTCGCAGCGCGTGACGAGCGTGAGGCCGTAGCCGAGGCAGTACCCGTTCACCGCTGCGATCGTCGGCTTCCAGATCTCCATCCCACTCTCGTACGAGTTGATGGTGGGGATCTCCCAGAACGAGCCCGGCCAGGTGCCGGCGGAGCCGCCAGCGTCCTTCATGTCGGCGCCGGCGCAAAACGAATCGCCCGCGCCGGTGACGATGCCGACCCACGCGTCCTCGTCGTCGCGGAACCGCTCCCACGCCGCGTTGAGGTCCTGGCGCAGCTCGGCGTTGATCGCATTGCGCGCGTCGGGCCTGTTGTAGGTGATCGTGGCGACGTGCTCGTCGAGCTCGTAGAGAACGGTGTCCGCCATGCGCGCTCCCTACCCGATGTTGACGAGTCGGGCGAGCCCGACTGCACGCAACGCATCCTGCAGGCGCGCGGTCACGAGCGGCAGCCGGTCGAAGAGCAGTACCACGCCGAACACGGCGAGTAACGCCGCCGAGACCAACGTGATCGCGCGCGAGTGGCGCTTCACCCAGTTGAGCGCGGGCGCGAAGCGGCCGACGCCCAGCCCCACGAGCAGGAAGGGGAGGCCGAGACCGAGCGAGTAGGCGACGAGCAGGGACGCGCCCTTCGCCGTCTCGCCCTGCGACGACGCCACCGCCAGCACCGCGGCGAGCACGGGCCCGATGCAGGGCGTCCAGCCGAGGCCGAAGGCGGCGCCGGCCACGGGCGCGGCGAAGGGGCCGAAGCGTTCCAGGTGCGGATGGAAGCGGAACTCCTGGTAGAGCCGCGGCGTGGTGAGCAGCTGCGACCCGGCCAGGTACAGCGCCATCAGCAGCACGAGCGCTCCGGACACCCGGGTCAGCGTCTCCTGGTTGCGGAACACGACGTCGCTCACCGACCACGTCGTGAGGAAGAGCGCAACGAACACGACCGTGAAGCCGAGCACGAAGAGGCCGGTGTTGATCGCGATGCGGGTGAGCCGACGGGCGTCAGGCTCTTCGAGCTCACCGATCGTGAGCCCGGTGACGAGACTCAAGTAGCCGGGCACGATCGGCAGCACGCACGGAGACAGGAACGAGATGATCCCGCCGCCGAAGGCGACGAGGACGTTGACGTTCGACGGCGACACCCCGAACACGCGCCACATGCTACGGGTGGCCGACGCCGAAGGACTCAGCGGCTCGCGATCAGCGCGAGCCCGACGAGACCCAATACAAGACCAGCGGCTCGCTGGCGCCCGATCCGTTCGTGCAGCACGAGCCGGGCAAGCAACACAGTCGTAGCGGGATACAGCGACGCTACCGGAGCGACGAGCGAGAGTAGCCCACGCCTCACAGCGACGACGATGAGAGCGTTCGCGGTCACGTCGAAGAGGCCCGCGCCGACCACCGGTGCGACCTGGGCGCGTGCGATGCGTGGCGGCTGCCGCATCACGATGACGACACCGACCAGGAGCGGTACCGAGGTGCAGCGTGCGATCAGGACCGGCCACAGTCCCGAGCCGCTCGCGCTCTCGGAGAACAGAATGAACACGATTCCGAAGCCGACGCCGGCGCCTCCTCCGAGCGCGAGCTCGCGCAGTGGCGAGACAGACGGCACAGGGTCGTGCTCGGCCCCGCGGCCCACGATCACGATCGCGATGAGTGCAAGCGCTACACCGACCAGGGCCAGCGCCGACGGACGTTCGCCGCTCAGGAGCCCCCAAGCCACGGGCAACACACCACCGCCGACCGCGCTGACCGGTGCGACCACGCTCATGCGACCGACTGCGAGCCCGCGGTACAGGAGCGCGACCGCGACGACGCCGACCGCGCCCGCGATTCCGGAAAGTACGAACACGTGCGCGCCGGGTGCGGCGTCGCGCAGCACGAAGACCAGCAAGAGCGCCACACCGAGTCCGATGGACTGCGAGCCGAGAAGCACGGTCGTCGTGCGCAGCCGTTGCGACGCGAACCCGCCGAGGAAGTCGCCGCTCCCGTACGCGAGCGCGACGAGTACGCCGAGAGCGACGGCCATCGGCTGGCGTCAGGTGGCGTGTTCGGCGGCGATGCGCCTCTCGGCGAGGTCGACGTACGCGGGATCCGTGTCATAGCCGACGTACCGCCGGTCGGTGCGTACGGCTGCCACCGCCGTGGACCCGGAACCGAGGAACGGGTCGAGCACGACATCGCCCCGATAGGTGTAGAGCTGGATCAGCCTCTCAGGGAGCTCGACGGGAAACGGCGCCGGATGCCCGACCCGGCGGGCGTGCTCGGGCCGGATCTCCCACACGTCGAGAGTCGACGCGAAGAACTCCTCCTTCGAGATGGTGTTCTCGTACGGGAGCCCGCGTTGCTCCCGGTCGGCCCGGTTCACAGCACGGTCGAAACGGCCTTTGCTGGCGACGACGACGCGCTCGGTGACGTCGCGCAGGACGGGGTTCGCGGCCGAGAGGTAGGAGCCGACGGCGATGGAGCCGGTCGCGCCGCGGGCCTTCTGCCAGACGATCTCGCCCCGGAGGAGGAGGGCGAGGTCGTCCTGGAGCACGCGCACGACGTCGCCGGCCAGGGAGCGGTACGGCTTCCGGCCGAGGTTGGCCACGTTGACCGCGATGCGCCCGCCCGGCTCGAGCACACGCCGGCACTCGGCGAACACGTTGCGCAGCATCGCCAAGTACTCGAGATACGAACCGGGCACGTGGCCCTCACCGAGGGCGGCCTCGTACTCCTTGCCGGCGAAGTACGGCGGGGACGTGACCACCAACGCGACGGAGGAGTCGTCGACGGCCTGCATGTCGCGGGCGTCACCGCAGATGATCGAATCGGCGGCACGGCAGGGATTGACGGCGTCGTCGTCCGACAGCTCGGGCGCAGTGAAGCGCTCGTAGAACGGGGCGGCGTCGTGCGACTCGCGATTGCCGGCCCCGAACGATCGCGTGCGAGTGGGCATCTGCGAACCGTACCGGAGGCGGGCTGCGAAACGGCGTTCTAGCCCGGCATGATGTCGCCCTTCCCGAACAGGTAGAGCAATCCGAGTGCGAGGCTCGCCACAGCGGCGACGAGCGACGCGACGGTGTAGAGCCGGGCCCGGGAGCTCGAGCCGGTCAACCCGAACGTGCTCGCCAACGCGACGACGGTGTTCGCGGCGAGCAGGCCGAGGAGGAAGCAGGCCAGCACGAGCAGGCCCCCCACACGGCTCCCGGCGCCGGCGGCCGTGACGAACACGAGCGCTTGTGTCGGGGTCTCGAAGCCGATGCCGTGCACGGCACCGACGCTGACCGCAACGCCGCCCCCGTACGTCGGGAACGGGTCGTCGGGCAACGGGGCGACGTGCCGGTGACGGTGGCTGTGCCTCGAGGTGGCCGTCGACCGCCGGGCCGCGCCAACGGGCTCGTGCTCGAGCTCGTGGCTGTGATGCTCCCCCACCGCATGCTCGTGCTCGTGCTCGATCACCACCGGCGCCGGCCGCCGCCGCCGGAGGCGCCGGAAGCCCGCGACCAACAGCGCACCACGGCTCGGCATGCGCGTGCTCTTGTCGTGCAGGAGCGCGGACACGATCACCCAGACGCCGAGCGCGACGAGCGTCACGCCTACTAACCGCTCCATCACGTCGCCGACGGACTCGGGCAGATGCGCGGACGCGAGGATGACGGCGGCGCCGATCGTGAACGCGACCGCCGCGTGCCCCAGCGCGTAGAGCGTCGCGAGCGCCATCGAACGCCGCCGGCTCTGCTGCGACGCTGCGATGTCGCTGAGGGCCGCGAGGTGGTCCCAGTCGAACCCGTGGCGGAACCCGAGCGCGAGCGCGGTCGCGACGAGGCCGATCTCCAGCCCCGCCGCTCCCGCGACTACTCCGCTCACAATTCGGAGTTCATTCCTGCCTGCACGTCGTCCCGAACGCGCTCGGCTCGTCTCGCGGTGGTCAAGGACAGCGCACCGAAGACGACGCCGGTGACGCCCCAAAGCATGAGTGCGCCGCCGGCGCTCGCGAGCCGGAACCGCCAGATGAGTGTCGCCGGAGCCGTGACCGCGTCCGGCGATCCCGGGAGCACCATGAAGCCGATCGCGACGAGCACGATCCATGCTGCAGCGATCCCGGTCTGGCGTGCCGGGTCGCCGTACTGGCGGCTCCGCATCCACTGACCCAGCCGCAGGGCGAGGAAGGCGGCGCCGACCGACCAGGCGAGCATGGCGAAGTACAGGATCGTTCGCTCGTCGATCGTGTTCGGGTCACCGACCGACGGCGGGTTGGGCGGATACTTGGCAAACGGCACCAGGTACACGACGACCAACGCTGTCGCCGCCCAGATGATCGAGCGCTGCCAGTCGTTGCGGCCGGGGAGCCGGTGACGCACGGCCGCGAACGTCGCCGCGAACACCACGCCCAAGGCCACGCTCACCAGGATCACGCCCAGGGCGCCGCCGAAGACCTGTGTGCCGCGTGTGTACAGCTCTTGCCCGCCGCCGCCGTGCTTCTCTTCCAGGTGGATTGCGTCGCCGATCGTGCGCTCACCGACCAGCAGGAGGAACAGCGCGCTCGCTGCTCCCCCGGCTAGGCCGGCGATCGCGCCCCGGCGGATAAAGGTGCCCAGCATGGGCTCTCCTCTCCGAGTGACTCAGTGACAGGGCACGCCGAGGAAGTGCCGCGAGTCGTGAAAGAACTCGTGCAGCCGGTGCGCCAGGCTTCCGAGCGCGGCGCCGTTCTCCGACGTGATCAGGTACACGGCGAAGATCAGCGCCGCGACGAGCAGCCAGGTCCACGCCGGGACCCTGATCCTCTCGAGCTCGAGTGCTTCATCCAATGTGCTCACCTCCTCTCGTGTGCTCAGGTACCGGGACTCCACCGTTGTGGGGATGGTCATGGCCGTGGCTGTGCGGGTGCGCGTTGAGCGTCGTCGGTCGCCCGACCTGCTCCTCGTACCCGGGAATCGCGATCCGATAGACGCAGCAGTCGCAGTTCATGCGCGCCTCGCCCTCGATCGCTTCCTCATGGCGTTCCAGCACGAGCTGGGCAAGGCGGGCATCCGGGCCGAGGTGCGCGCCGTGCCGGAGCGTGACGTCGGGTTGGTCGGCCGCCCACGTGTCGGCTTCGTCGTGGATGCGGTCGACGAGGATCCCGGTGAACAGGAAGTACGGCACCACCGCGATGGTGGTCGCGCCGAGGCGACGGCACCGTTCCAGTGCCTCGGGCACCGATGGCGGCGCCAACGAGATGAACGCGGGCTCGACCAACCCGAGCCCGCGAGAGTCCTGCAGGAGCCGTCCGACCTTGTACAGATCGGCGTTGGCGTCCGGATCGCTGGACCCTCGTCCGACGAGCACCACCGCGAGGTCGCCGGGATCATCGGCGCCGACGGCGGTGCGGATGCGGTCCTCGGCGAGCGCGAGCACCAGCGGGTGGATACCGAGCGCGCGCCCGTACTCGAAGCGCACTCCCTCAAAGCGTCGGCGCCCGCGTTCGAGCGCGGCGGGGCCGTCGTTCTTCATGTGCCCTGCGCCGAGGAGGACGAGCGGGACGGCGCCGATCGACGTAGCGCCTCGGCCGACGAGCGCGTCGATTGCAGTGTCCAGGTCGGGCTCGGCCAGCTCGATGAACCCGCACCCGATCTCGAGTCCGTTCGCTTCGGCCCGCAGCACGTCGGCGAACTGCCAGTACTCGTCGACGCCGGCGGCGGAGCGGCTCCCGTGGCCGATGAGGAGCAACGCGGGACGTGGGCTCATGGTGCGTTCCCTTCCGATGATCGGGCGGCGAGGCGAACGAGCGCGTTGACGGCCGCCGCCGCCACCGCGCTGCCGCCCTTCTCCCCGACGTTGGAGATCGCTGGCAGCCCGCTCGCGCGCAGCCGCGCCTTCGACGCCGCTGCCCCGACGAACCCGACGGGCATGCCGATGACGAGGGCGGGCTCGAACGCGCCGCGGTGAACGAGGCTCACGACCTCGTCGAGGGCCGTCGGTGCGCAGCCGACGACGACGATCGCGTCCGTCGCATGCCGCGCCGCGGCGGTACGCATGCCGAGCGCGCTGCGGGTCGAAGCGGCGTCGCCGACGTCGGGGAGATGGCACTCGGCGGTGACGCCGTAGATGCCGTGGCGCACCATCTCGACGTCGCAGACGACGGGGGCGCCGGCTTGCAGCGCATGCACCCCGGCGTCGACGGAGTCGTCGTCGAGGATCATGGAAGCGGCGTAGTCCGGGTCGGCGCTGGCGTGAATGACCCGCTCGACGATCGCGCGGGATGCCGGCCGGAAATTCGAGAGGTCCACGCGGGTCTCCAGAATGCGGTAGCTCTCCGTCTCGATCGGGTGGATCACGCCCGCACCTCCTCGATCGCGTCGCGCGGGCAGATCTCGACGCACGCCAAGCAGCCGGTACAGCACTCCACGATGACGTCGGGTCGTCCCGGCGCGGCGACGAGCGCGCGCTCGGGGCACGTGAGCAGGCACGCGCCGCACGCCGTACAGTCGGTGGTCACGGCGACGGTCAACGTCATCCCCGGTACCCCCGAGGGGTGACGACCCGTCCGTCGACGACCCGCGTCGACGAGGCGCCCACCAACACGCAGGTCGTCATGCCCGTAGCGGCGGGGTCGAGCTCGGCGAGCGTCGTCACCTGGACGTGTTCGTCGGTGCGGGTGGCATCGGTGACGACGGCGACGGGCGTCGACGGTGCGCGGTGTGCAAGCAGGATCTCGCGTGCGGCCTCGAGTTGCCATATCCGACGCTCCGAACGCGGGTTGTAGAGCGCCAGGGCGAAGTCGGCGACGGCCGCCGCCCGAAGGCGTGCCTCGATCGTCTCCCACGGCGTGAGGAGGTCGGACAGGCTGATGGTGGCGAAGTCGTGCCCGACCGGCGCGCCCACCGCGGCGGCTGCGGCGAGGGCCGCGGTCACGCCCGGCACCGTCTCGATCTCCACACCGGGGGCGTCGCCCGCGAGCTCGAGGGCGATCGAGGCCATGGCGTACACGCCCGGGTCGCCGGAGCACACGAGCGCGACCTCGCGTCCGCCGGCCGCGTCGGCGAGCGCCTGCTTGGCCCGCACGACCTCCTCGCCGATCGGGCTGCGGACGATCTCGTGATGCGGTTGCAGCAGGTCGGCGCATGCGTCGACGTACGCGACGTAGCCGATCACGACGTCCGCGTGGCGCACGGCGGCCTCGGCCGCTGGGGTGCGCAACGCGGGCGTGCCCGGCCCGAGCCCGACGATGCGCAGCCGGCCGGCGGGACCGGCACGCCGGGCGATCGCCACCGTGGCGACCGCGTTCGCCCGCTTGGGCACGACGAGCTCGGCGCCCGGCCCGGCTGACAGCAGCGCGGCGGCCTCGGCGACGCTCGGCGTGCCGACGGCATCGGCGACGACCGCGCTCGGCGTCGGCACGGGCATGGCGTGCAGCGCGTCCGCGCTGAATCCTCTGAGCGGCAGCCCGAGCGCCTGCAGACCCGGCTCGGTCGTCTTCCGATCGAGCGTCGCGATCTCGGCCACGGATGCGCGCGCGAGCCCGGCGCCGTCGAGCGCGGCGTCGAGGAGATCGGAGATGGCGTGCTCGGCCGCACCCGTCGAGGCGCCCACACCGGCGACGAGCGACGGCGGATGCAGCGTCACCACGCCGGGCGCCGGCGGTCGACGACGATCGGTGACCACGATGCGCTCGGGTGCGTCGCCATAGCTCACGCCGGCGGGGAGCGGCCAGCCCTGCTCGTTGGAGATGCGCGGCGCGCGTCCATCGAGCATTGCGGCCGTGACTGCGGCGACGTCGCCGGTGGCGACAAATCCCGGCAGCGTGTCGAGCGCGATGCGGCCGGTGCTGTCTGTTGCCGTGGTCAGCACCGGCTCGACGTCGAGGAGCCCCCCGACCTGACGGGCCAGGGCATTGGCGCCGCCGGCGTGACCGCCCACGAGGGCGACCGCGTGCCGTCCGCCTTCGTCGACGCACACGACGGCGGGGTCGCGGCTCTTGTCGTTCAGGAGGGGTGCGACGATCCGCACGGCGGCGCCGGTAGCGAGGAACAGCACGAAGCCGTCGACTGATCCCCAGCGCTCGCGCACTGCAGACGCCGCCGATCCGTGAACGTGCTCGAACGGCAGGCGGCGCGCCCGAGACCGACCCGCTTCCGTCACCGACACGCTCAGGATCGGCTTGCTCATTGCTCAGGCCCCCAGACGACGAACACCGGGTTCTCGGCCTCGAGCCGAACGCCGCCGGCAAGCGGTTCCCCGCGCGCCACCGAGACCTCGGCGAGGTTCCCGAGCCGCTGGTACGCCGCCGCGGCGCGATCGAGCGCGGCGAACGTGGCGACGACGCGCCCGTCCGGGCGCAGCCGGGCGAGCGCGGCGTCGAGCACCGCGATCCCGCCGCCACCGACGAAGACGCGGTCGGGATCGGCCAGCGCGTCCAGCGCGGCGGGTGCTTCGCCCTGAACCACGTCGACTGAGGCGCCGTGCGCGTGCGCGTTCGCCTCGATGCGGCAGATGTCGTCGGCGCGTCGCTCGACCGCGATGACGCGCAGGCCCGAGGCGAGCGCGGCGATCTCGATTGCAACACTGCCGCTGCCGGCGCCCACGTCCCAGACCACGCCCGCCGGGGGCAGCGCGAGCTTGCCGAGCACGACCGCGCGCACTTCCGCCTTGGTCACGAGCCCGTCGCGGGCTGCGAAGCGCTGCTCGTCCCGTCCCCACTCGAGAGTCGGTGCCTGCGCTACCCCGTCACCGTCGAGGAGCACGACGACCGACATCGGGTCGAACGAACGGCCTGCCAGCTGCTCGAGCGTGAGCACGTCGACGCGTTCTTCAGGTTCCCCCAGCCGCGAGCAGACGGCGGCGCGGCGGTGCGACGCTCCGAGCGCGCGGAGCTCCTGGCCCAACGCTTCGGGTGGCGCATCCGGGGCGACGAGCACGGCGACCTTCGGATGGCGGGCGGCGCGGCGTGCCGCTTCGTCGAGCGGACGGCCGTGCGCCGAGATCACGGCCGCGTCGTCCCACGGCAGACCCAGGCGGGCGAACGCGAGCGAGACCGACGACGGCGCGGGGTGAACGTCGAGGCGCTCAGGGCCAAAGTGCTCGGCGAGCACGCGCACGATCCCGAAGAACCCGGGGTCACCGGACGCGAGGACGCACACCCCGCCCCGCTCGCGCTCGAGCGCGTCCAGCACGTCGGTGAGCGGCCCGTCGATCGGGAGCGTGCGGGCTCCGAGCGGGGCGAGCGTACGGAGGTGGCGGGGCGCGCCGGCAACGATCTCGGCCGCCTCGACCGCTGCACGCGCTTCCTTCCCGACCGGCTCCCCCCCGGTGACGCCGACGACCGCTATGCGCTCAGGCACGCGCGACCACCTCCGCGCCGTCGAAGTCGACCATCACGACCTCGATCTCGAGTGCGCCGTCGACGTGCTGGCGGCACGCGACCGCCGCCTGCTCGCACAGCAGCTGGAGCGGCGCGAGCGCGCCGTGCGCGACACAAACTTCGAAGAAATGGCGCGCCGTTTCGGTTTCAGTGGCTGCGGCCACGATCACGGCCGGCGCACCGGCGGCGCGGGCGGCCGTGGCGAGGACCTCACCGTCGACCTTGGAACGGTGGAAGTGGGTCATCATCACGCCCGCCGCCAGCTTGGCGATCTTGCCCGCCATGCCGACGAAGATGACCGTGTCGACGCCGGCCGCGACGGCGCGGCGAAGCGCGATGCCCGTGAAGTCGCCGACCTCGACGCAGCACACGTCGTCGAGATCTGTATGAAGCCGCATGGCGGCGCGCTCCGAGCGGCTGCCGGTGGCGAGCATCACGGTGCGCTCGCCCTGCGCGGCGGCGACGTCGATCTGCTGCACGACTGATGCGCGGTACGCGGCGGTCGAGAACGGCCGCACGATCCCGGTCGTTCCGAGGATCGAGATGCCACCGACGATCCCGAGGCGCGCGTTGGTGGTCTTCTCGGCCATCGCCTCGCCGCCCGGCACCGCGAACGTCACCACCAGCGGGCGGTCAGTGACCTCGCCGAGAGCAGTGAGGATCATCCGCTGCGGGACGGGGTTGATCGCGGGCGCGCCGACCGCGAGCCCGATACCGGGCTTGGTGATCGTGCCGACGCCGGTCCCGGCCCGCAACTCGGTCGAGCGCGCGCCGGCGGACGGCCGCTCCACCTCGGCGGTCACGCGGGCACCGTCGGTGCAGTCGGGATCGTCACCGGCGTCCTTCACGACCACACACCGGGTCGGCGATTCGCTTTCGACCTCGAAGGTCACCCGCCGCCCGGACGGCAGGCCGACCTCGACGTCGCCGGGCGCCGCGCCGGTGACGAGTCCGACCGTGGCCGCCTTCGCCGCGGCGCTCGCGCACGTGCCCGTCGTCCAACCGGCGCGGAGGCCTTTCGTGCGCGCCGCGACGTCCGGCGCGAGGTCGGGCTCGCGCGTGGCCGCCGCGCTCACACGGGCCTGCCCACGGTGGATTCCGGCCGCGACCGCCGCCGGAACATGTGTGCGAACTTCGGTTCGTAGAGAAGCGAGCGGGCGGCGGCGCCGCGCAACGCCGGCCCGACCACCACGAGCACGGTCCGAGTCGCGCCGAGCGCGTCGAGCACCGCGGCAAGCTGCCCGACCGTCGTCGTCACAGTCCGCTCGTCGGGCCAGGACGCGCGCAGGACGACGGCCGCGGGCGTTTCGGCCGAATAGCCGCTCCCGTCCGCGAGCAGCTCCCGTTGCAGCTCGACCGGGCGCGCTGCCGAGAGGAACACGGCCATGGTCGCGCCGTGCGTTGCGAACCCGGCGACTGACTCGCGCTCCGGCATCGACGCCGCCGTGCGGCCGCCGAGTCGTGTGAGCACGACGCTCTGCGCCACCGTCGGGATCGTCAGCTCACGTCCGAGTGCCGCGGCGGCCGCGCTCAGCGAGCTCACACCGGGAACGATCTCGAAATCACGCTCCTGCGCGACGCACCAGTCGATTTGCTCCTGGATCGCGCCGTAGACGGCAGGGTCGCCGGAGTGGAGTCGCACGATGCGGGCATCGGGATGCGAGGTGTAGACCGCGAGCACGTCTTCGAGCGTCATCCCGGCGGAGTCGTGGACCTCGGCGCCGGGCCGGGCGTGGTCGAGCAGAGGCTCGGGCACGAGCGACGACGCCCACACGACGACGTCGGCGCGGGCAAGACGGTCGCAGCCGCGCAGCGTGATGAGGTCGGGGGCTCCCGGGCCGGCGCCGACGAACGAGATCACGGCCGGCCTCCGGCCGGGACAAGCACGGTGGCGAGGTAGCTGGCGGGGGCGCCGGCGACCTCGTCGAGGGGGCCGGCGCGCTCGCCGGGAAGTCCGAGCAGCTCGCCCACCACCGCGCCGTCGACCCGACCCGCGGCGGCGAGTCGCTTGGCTATCGCGGGGAGGTGCCGTCCACCCTTGTACACGGCCACGGCGCGGGTCGGGTCCGTGAGCGCGTCGTCGAGCGCCTCGGGTCCGTCGAGCGCGGTGATCAGCGAGAGCGACTCGGTGCCCTCGAGCACGACGAAGCCGGCGCGGGCCGCGAGCGCCTGGAACGCCATGATCCCGGCGACGGTCTCGACCGGCACTTCCGGGCACAGGGCGCGCACTGCGCGGGCCAGCGACGAGAACGTGCTGTAGATGTTCGGATCGCCGAGGGTGGCGAAGGCGACGCGCTCGTCGCGGTCGAGGGGGCCGGCAATCTCGCGGGCCGCGTCGCAGTACACCTCCCGGCCGCCGCCGCGCCGCATCTCGATGACGAGCCGCTCGACCTGCACGTCGGGCGCGGCTTCGCGCACGATCGACTCGGCGCGCCCCACGACGTCGAGCGCCAGCGACGGCGCGAACACGCGGTCGGCTTCGCGCAGGGCGCGCAACGCTTCGAGCGTGACGTGCTCGGGATCGCCGGGGCCTACACCCACCCCGACCAACGCCGGTGCCATCCCATCCCCGTGGGACGCTTGTCCCGTCGCCGCAGCCGGTCTCCTGGCTCCCGGATCCCTGCTCGCCCTCGCCTTCCCGGAGTCTCCGGTGGCGCATCGAGGGTTCGCTCCCCGGTCACAGTGGCGGGACCACGCCGGACTCGCACCGGCTTCCCGTACACCGCGGCGCGCGGAGCATACCCGCCGGGTCCTGGCCCGGCGAGGGTGCGTTCGTCAGCTCGCGGCGGTGGCGACGAAGCGCTCGGCGAGGTGCGGGTCGGCGGCGAGGTGCAGATGCAGGTAGCCGGCGAACAGGCGCGGCGACGCGAACCCGGCCTGCGTCGACCCGTTGCGACCGGACATCGTCAGCGCGTCCCCCGCGGGTTCGAGACTCGAGTAGTGGAACTCGTGACCGCGCAGCTCGGTCCCGGCGGAGGCCAGCGGCGTGTCGACGCCGGGGTGCGCGCGCCGATAGCCCAGCGTGAGGCGCTCGCTCATCCGCCCCTCGGCATCGAGCGCGCCGCACAGCGCGCGTCCGTCGAGAGAGCGGCTCAACCAGAGCAAGCCACCACACTCCGCCCAGGTCACCAGACCATCCGCCACCCGAGCGCGCACGTCGGCGAGCAGCGGCTGGTTGGCTGCGAGCTCCTCGACGAACACCTCGGGGAAGCCGCCGCCCACGTACACGGCGTCGACCCCGGCCGGCAGCGCAGGGTCGAGGCGCGGGTCGAACGGGACGAGCTCGGCGCCCGCCTGCTCGAGCAGCTCGAGGTTGTCCGGGTAGAGAAAGCTGAACGCGGGGCCGCCGGCGACGGCGACGCAGGCCCGGCCCGACGGCCGCGCGGTCGGGGCTTCTCCTACCGGGAGACGCGGCGCCCCCCGGGCGAGGGCCGAGATGGCCTCGAGGTCGCACGACGCGTCGACTGCGTCGGCGAGCCGTTCGAGCGACTTCTCCACCGCCTCCCGCTGCTCGGCGACGGGGACGAGGCCGAGGTGCCGGTCGCGCCAGGCGAGCTCGTCGGCGCGAGCTAGCACGCCGAGCACCGGGACGCCGATCGGAGCCAATGCCTCGCGCAGCATCGACTCGTGCCCCGGGCTGCCGACGCGGTTCAGCACCACGCCGGCGAGGCGCACCGACTCGTCGAATGTGGCGTACCCGTGCACGAGCGCCGCAACCGAGCCGCTCATCGCCGACGCGTCGACGACGAGCACGGCGGGCGCGTCGAGGAGCCGAGCTACGTGAGCGGTGCTCGCCGGGCTGCCGGGCTCGGCCGCGCCGTCGAACAGGCCCATGACGCCTTCGACCACGAGCACGTCGGAGCCACTCGCCGCCTTCGCCGCCAGCGGAGCAATGCGATCCTCGCCGCAGATCCACGCGTCGAGATTCCGGCCCGGCCGTCCAGTGGCGACGGCGTGGTACCCGGGATCGATGAAGTCGGGACCGACCTTCGCGGGTGCGACGCGATCCCCGCGCCGGCGCAATGCCGCCATCAGACCGGTCGCGACGGTCGTTTTGCCGACACCGGAGTGCGTGCCGGCGACGACGACGCGCGGGCCGAGCGCACCCATCAGTACTCGATGCCCTTCTTGCCCTTGATCCCGCGGTCGTACGCGTGCTTGACCTTGCGCATCTCCGTGACTGTGTCGGCCAGCTCGACGAGCTCGTCGGCCGCGTCGCGTCCCGTCATGACGACGTTCGTCCCCTCGGCGCGGTCCCGGATGCCGGCGACCACCTCGTCCACCGGGACCCACTCGTACTTCACCGCGTACGTCAGCTCGTCGAGGATCAGCAGGTCGTAGTCACCGGACGCGAGCTTGTCCGCCGCGACCTGCCACGCGTGCCGCCCCTTGGCGGCCGTCTCGTCGAGATCGGTGGACTCCCAGGTGAACCCGTCGCCGAGGGTGTGCCACTCGATGTCGAGGTGATCGGCGAGCCTGCGCTCACCCGTCTTCCACTTCCCGCCCTTCACGAACTGCACCACACCGACGCGCCAGCCTCGCGCCCAGCCGCGCGCCATCACACCGAACGCGGCCGACGACTTGCCCTTGCCGTACCCCGTGTTCAGCAGGACGATCGACTCGCCGCGCGCCACGAGCCGCAGAGTAGGCCCGAGCGCGCCGCACCGCCGCTGGCTATGGTGAGCAGCGCAGCGCAGGGAACGCCGGTGTGAGTCCGGGGCTGTCCCGCAACTGTGACCGGGGAGCGAACCCCACCAGACGGTCACGGCCCTTCGGGGTTGGAAGGCCGGGGTGAGCGACGATCCGGAGCCAGGAGACCTGCCTGCC
>JBKOWN010000027.1:0-43534 GCA_046724435.1 Actinomycetota bacterium | reverse complement strand
GACGGCCGCAAGCACGTGCCCGTGTACATCACCGAGGCGATGGTCGGGCACAAGCTCGGCGAGTTCGCGCCGACGCGGACGTTCCGCGTCCACGCCGGCGCCGAGCGATCGGCGAGGAGACCACCGGGTGCCTGAGACCCGGGCGTCCCTGCGCCACCTCCGCACCTCGCCCACCAAGGTCCGCGAGGTTCTTGGCCTGATCCGAGGCCGCGAGATCGACGACGCCCGCGAGCGGCTCCGGTTCTCGACGCGCGGGCCGGCCGGCGAGGTCCTCAAGCTGCTCGACTCGGCGGTCGCTAACGCGGAGAACAACCAGAGCCTGCCCGAGGACGAGCTGTTCGTCGCCCGCGCCTACGCCGACGAAGGACCGACTCTGAAGCGGTGGCGCCCGCGTGCCCGAGGCCGAGGAACCCGCATCCGGAAGCGGACGAGCCACATCACGATCGTGCTGTCGCGCTTCTCGGACGACGAGCTCGAGCGTCGCCGACACCGCGAGGAAGCCACCGGGCCGACGCGCCGGCTCCGCCGGCCCACGCGGCGGCGTCGGGTGCGCGAGGTCGAGGAAGACCTCGAGGACGAGGAGCTCATCCACGAGGACGCAGAGGAGTTCGGCGAGGCCGAGGAGGAAGGCGAGGACGTCGCGCTGGCGGACGTTCCCGACGTCGCCGACGTCGATGACGTCGACGAGGAGCCGATCGAGCCGGCGAAGAAGGCGCCGGCGAAGAAGAAGGCGCCGGCCACCAAGAAGCCGACCGCCAAGAAGTCCACTGCCAAGAAGACCACCGCCAAGAAGCCCCAGAAGACGACGAAGAAAACGACGAAGAAGAAGGACGACTGATGGGCCAGAAGGTCAATCCGTACGGGTTCCGTCTCGGGATCACCACCGACTGGAAGTCGCGTTGGTTCGCCGACAAAGCGGAGTACAAGGAGTCGCTGATCGAGGACTGGAAGATCCGCGACTATCTGCGACGCCAGCTGCCGCACGCCGCCGTGAGCCGCGTCGAGATCGAGCGGACGCGTGACCGGCTCCGGGTCGACGTGTACACCGCCCGGCCCGGCATCGTGATCGGGCGGCGCGGCGCCGAGGCCGACCGGCTGCGAGCCGGCCTGCTCCAGATCACGGGCAACCCGAAGATCCACTTCAACATCCAGGAGATCAAGCAGCCCGAGCTCGATGCCACCCTCATCGCCCAGGGCGTCGCCGACCAGCTGGCGGGCCGCGTGTCGTTCCGGCGGGCGATGAAGCGCGCCGTGCAGACGGCGATGAAGGCGGGCGGGCTGGGCATCCGCGTGCAGTGCGGCGGGCGCCTGGGCGGCGCCGAGATGAGCCGCAAGGAGTGGTACCGCGAAGGCCGGGTGCCGCTGCACACCCTGCGGGCCGACATCGACTACGGCCAGGCCGAGGCGCGCACGACGTTCGGGCGCATCGGCGTGAAGGTCTGGATCTACAAGGGCGACATCCTCCCCTACAAGTCGGCGGCCGAGGACAAGATCGCCAAGGAGGCGGCCATGGCCGTCGGCGAGACCGCCGGGCAGGCGCCCAGCGGCCGCCGGGTCATCAGCGCCGGCGGAGGGCGGCGGCGTCCGGCCGAGGAGGCGGTCCCCGTCGAGCAGGCGCCGGAGGAAGAGGTGCCGAGCGAGGAGGCCAAGCCCCTGGTCAAGGAAGCCGACCCCGCGCTCGAGGCGCTGCTCGCAGAAGAAGAGGAGATCGAGCGCCGCACCAGCCGTCAGCCCCACGAAGCGCCGAAGTTCCACGGCGACGAGGAGTAGGAACCCCATCCGATGCTGATGCCGAAGAAGGTCCGCCATCGCAAGGCCCAGCGCGGCCGCCTCACGGGGACGGCCAAGGGTGGCACGCGGGTGCACTTCGGTGACTACGGCATCCAGGCGCTCGAGCCGGGCTGGATCACGAACCGTCAGATCGAGGCGGCCCGGATCGCGATGACCCGTTACATCAAGCGGGGCGGCAAGGTGTGGATCAACATCTTCCCCGACAAGCCCGTCACCCAGAAGCCGGCCGAGACCCGCATGGGCTCGGGCAAGGGCAACCCCGAGCACTGGGTCGCGGTGGTGAAGCCGGGCCGGGTGATGTTCGAGCTGTCGGGGGTGCCCGAGGACGTCGCCCGCGACGCCATGCGACTCGCCATGCACAAGCTCCCGATCAAGACGCGCTTCGTGTTGCGCCAGGAGGAGGCATGACCAGGGCGGGAGAGTTGCGCGAGCTCAACGAGGTCGAGCTCGAGCACCGGTTGTCCGAAGCAAAGGAGGAGCTGTTCAACCTGCGGTTCCAGAACGCGACCGGACAGCTCGACAACAGCGCGCGCCTCGGCCAGGTGCGCAAGGACATCGCCCGGGTCGAGACGCTGCTGCGCGAGCGCGAGATCGCAGCGGCGGAGGCGCTCGGCACCGAGCAGGAGACGGAAGATGCCTGACGACACGGAACCGCGGCACAACCCGCGCAAGCTGCGCGAAGGCCTGGTCGTCTCGACCAAGATGGACAAGACGGTCGTCGTCGCCGTCGTGGACCGCGTTCGCCACCGCAGGTACGGCAAGACGTTGCAGCGCACGCGGCGCCTGTACGCGCACGACGAGGTCAATGACGCGCGCGAGGGTGACCGGGTCCGGCTGCAGGAGACGCGCCCGATGTCCCGCCAGAAGCGCTGGCGGGTCATCGAGGTCCTCGAGAGGGCGAAGTGATACAGCAGGAGAGCCGGCTCAGGGTCGCCGACAACTCGGGCGCCCGCGAGGTCCTGTGCATCAAGGTCCTCGGCGGCACCCGACGTCGTTACGCGGGCATCGGCGACATCTTCGTCGCGACCGTCAAGGAAGCCGTCCCCGGCGCGGCCGTCAAGAAAGGCGAAGTCGTCAAGTGCGTCGTCGTTCGGACGCGCAAGGAGCGGAGGCGCGCCGACGGGAGCTACATCCGCTTCGACGAGAACGCAGCCGTCCTCATCAACGACCAGCTCCAACCGCGCGGCACCCGCATCTTCGGACCGGTCGGTCGAGAGCTGCGTGATCGGCGGTTCATGCGCATCGTGTCGCTCGCCCCGGAGGTGCTCTGATGAACACGAAGGACACCAAGGTGCACCTCAAGCTACGCAAGGGCGATCGCGTCCGGGTGCTGACGGGGAAGGACGTCGGGAAGGAAGGCGCGATCACACGCGTGCTCCCCGACTCGAACCGCGTCATCGTCGACGGCGTCAACGTGGCCAAGAAGCACCAGCGCCAGACCCGGGCGACGATGCAGGCAGGCATCATCGACAAGGACATGCCGATCAACGCCGCCAACGTCGCGATCCTGTGCGACAAATGCGGGCCGACCCGTATCGGGTACCGGTTCGGCGACGACGGCAAGAAGATCCGCGTCTGCAAGAAGTGCGGAGGCGACCTCTGATGGCACAGGCAACCCAGGACCAGCCGCGCCTGAAGCAGCGCTACGAGGCGGACCTGCGTCCGCAGCTGCAGCGTGAGCTCGGGCTCCGCAACGTCATGCAGGTGCCCCGCCTCGAGAAGATCGTGCTCAACTGCGGCGTTGGCCTTGCGACCCAGCAGCAATCGCTCCTCGACGGCGCCGTCGCCGATCTGACCGTGATCACCGGGCAGAAGCCGCTCGTGACCAGGGCCAAGAAGTCGATCGCCGGCTTCAAGCTCCGGGCGGGGAACCCCATCGGCGCCAAGGTGACGCTGCGAGGCGTCCGCATGTGGGAGTTCTACGACCGGCTCGTGAGCCTGGCGATCCCCCGCATCCGCGACTTCCGGGGGATGGACCCGACCTCGTTCGACGGGCGCGGCAACTACACGTTCGGCGTCACCGAGCAGCTCATTTTTCCCGAGATCGACTACGACAGCATCGACACGGTACGAGGCATGGACATCACGATCGTCACGACCGCGAACTCCGACGGCGAAGGCCGGGCGCTCCTCACGGCGCTCGGCTTCCCGTTCCGTCGCGACAGCGAACGCCAGAGCGAGGGGTAAGTCCATTGGCGAAGAAGGCGTTGATCCAGAAGCAGCAGCGCAAGCCCAAGTTCAAGGTGCGGGCGTACACCCGCTGCCGGCGGTGTGGCCGGGCGCGGGCGGTGTACCGGCGCTTCGGCTTGTGCCGAATCTGTCTGCGTGACATGGGCCACAACGGCGAGATCCCCGGCCTCACGAAGGCGTCGTGGTGATCGCATGACGATGACCGATCCCGTCGCCGACATGCTCACCCGGATCCGCAACGCCAACGTCGCGTTTCACGACGACGTCGTGATGCCGTCGTCGAAGCTGAAGGTGGCGCTGGCGAAGATCCTCGAGCAGGAGGGGTACATCTCCGGATCGAGCATCGAGGACGACTCCGCGTATCCACGCCCCCGCCTGCGGATCACGATGAAGTACACGCCCGATCGCAAGCGCACGATCTCGGGTTTGCGGCGCGTGTCGAAGCCGGGTCTGCGGGTCTACACGCCGGCCGACAAGCTCCCGCGGGTGCTCGGCGGCATGGGCATCGCCATCCTGTCCACGAACCAGGGCCTCATGACCGACCGCCAGGCGCGCGAGCGCCACGTGGGCGGCGAGGTCCTGTGTCAGGTCTGGTAGCGGAGCAGGTCATGTCAAGAGTCGGGAAAGAGCCCATCACCATTCCCTCCGGGGTCGACGTCAGCCTCGAGGGCCGACGGGTCGTCGTGAAGGGCCCGAACGGCACGCTCGCGCACCAGGCGCCCGAGGCGATCACCGTCAGCCGCGACGGTGACACGCTGGTCGTCACGCGCCCCGACGACGAGCGCGAGAACCGGGCGCTGCACGGCCTCACCCGCTCACTGGTGCAGAACATGGTGGTGGGGGTGTCACAGGGGTTCAGCCGCGAGCTCGAGATCGTGGGCGTGGGCTATCGGGCGCAGTCGCAGGGCCCGTCGAAGCTCGAGCTGCAAGTCGGGTTCTCACACCCGGTGCGGTTCGAGGCGCCCGAGGGCGTGACGTTCGAGGTGCCCCAGCCCACCCGTATCGTGGTGCGGGGGGCAGACAAGCAGCTCGTCGGCCAGGTGGCGGCCGACGTGCGTAAGAGCCGCCCGCCCGAGCCGTACAAGGGCAAGGGCATCCGGTACGCGGACGAGCACGTGCAGCGCAAGGCCGGCAAGTCCGCGAAGTAGCGGCGACGTAGGACGAGACGAGCAGGATGACGAACAACAAGCGCGAAGCACGGATCCGGCGGCATCGCCGGGTCCGCAAGAAGATCCGGGGCACGCCGGAGCGCCCGCGCCTGTCGGTGTTCCGCTCGGCGCGCCACGTCTACGCGCAGGTGATCGACGACGCGCACGGCCGGACTCTGGCCACGGCGTCGACGACCGAGTCCGGGTTGCGTTCGGGCCGAGGCGGGACGGTCGACGCCGCCAAGGCCGTCGGCAAGCTCGTCGGCGAGCGCGCCAAGGCGGCCGGGATCTCGAGCGTCGTCTTCGACCGAGGTGGTTTCAAGTTCCACGGCCGGGTCGCTGGTCTGGCCGCAGGTGCGCGTGAAGCAGGACTGGAGCTCTGATGGCGGAAGGGCAACTCGAGGAGCGGGTGATCGCGATCAACCGGGTCGCCAAGGTCGTGAAGGGCGGCCGGCGGTTCTCGTTCACCGCGCTCGTCGTCGTCGGCGACGGCAACGGCAACGTGGGCCTGGGTTACGGGAAGGCCAAGGAGGTGCCGGCCGCTATCCAGAAGGGCATGGAGGAGGCGCGCAAGAGCCTCTTCCCGGTCGCGCTCGCCGGAACCACGATCACGCACCAGACGGTCGGCGTGCACGACGCCGCGCGCGTCCTGCTCAAGCCGGCCGCGCCCGGTACCGGCGTGATCGCCGGCGGCGCGGCGCGAGCGATTCTCGAGGCGGCGGGCGTGGGAGACGTCTTGGCGAAGTCGCTCGGCTCCGCCAACGCGATCAACGTCTCGCGAGCGACGATCGCGGGCCTGCAGGGGCTCTACCGACCGGACGAGGTCGCAAAGCTTCGGGGCAAGTCGCCCGAGGAGGTGTCCTCGGCCGGGATGCTGCGCGCGTACCGCGAGCGGTCGGCGCCGAAAACCGAGGTGACCGAGGTCGCGTGATGGCACAGACGTTGCGGATCACCCAGGTTCGATCGGCGATCGGAACCAAGCCGCGCCAGCGCGGCACCCTGCGCGCGCTCGGCCTTCGCCGCATCAACCACACGGTCGAGCATCCCGACCGGCCCGAGATCCGGGGCATGGTCGACACCGTGCCGCACCTCGTGAAGGTGGAAGAGACATGACGATCAAGCCTCACGACCTCCACCCCGCTCCCGGCGCCCGCACCCGGGCGCGCCGCCCCGGCCGCGGCATCGCAGGGCGCGGCGGCAAGACGGCGGGCCGCGGCATGAAGGGCCAGCACGCACGTGACACGGTCAAGCCCGGGTTCGAGGGCGGCCAGACGCCGCAGACACGGCGCACGCCCAAGGCCAAGGGGTTCAAGAACCCGTTCCGGGTCGAGTACGCGGTCGTCAACCTCGACGTGCTCGAGGCGTTCGACGCTGACGACGAGGTCGACCCGGGCACGCTGCGCTCGCGCGGCCTCGTCGCCAAGCAGGGTCTCGTGAAGGTGCTCGGCCGCGGCCAGCTCACGAAGGCGCTCACGGTGCGCGCTCACGCGTTCTCGGCCGCTGCCGTCCGGTCGATCGAAGGCGCGGGCGGCCGCGTCGAGCGACTGCCGATGCCGTTCCGCCGGCGTCCCCCCGCGAAGGGGAACGCCCTCACCAACCGATAAGCTCAGCGTCCCGCCGCGAGAGGAGGTCGCGCCCCCCCATGCTCTCCCGCCTGCGGAACATGTTCCGGGTGCCCGACCTGCGGAACAAGATCCTCTTCACGCTGGTGATCGTCGGGCTCTACCGCGTGGGCGCGCACCTGCCGGTCCCCTTCATCGATTTCAACGCCATCAAGGACCTCCAGCGGCAGTCCCAGAACACGGGGGTCGTCGGCTTTCTCGACCTGTTCTCCGGCGGCGCGATCACAAACGTGGCCATCTTCTTCCTCGGGATCATGCCGTACATCACGGCGTCGATCATCATGCAGCTGCTCGGGGTCGTGATCCCGAAGCTCGAGGAGTGGCAGAACGAGGGGCAGGTCGGCCAGAAGAAGATCACCCAGTGGACCCGCTACCTCACCGTCGGCCTCGCGGTCGTGCAGTCGACCGGCTTCGTGTTCGCGCTGCATCAGGGGAGCAGCGGGCTGCTCGGGTTCGCCGGCTTCCAGGGCCGGGACCTCATCCCGGGCTTCAACACGCCCCGTGCCGCGCTCATCGTCCTGACGTGGACCGCGGGCACCGCGTTGCTGATGTGGTTGGCCGAGCTGATCACCCAGCGCGGCATAGGCAACGGCATGTCGATCCTGATCTTCGCGTCCGTCGTGTCGCGCCTTCCGGCGCAGGGCTCGTCGATCTACAGCGAGGGCAGCAAGTTCCAGTTCTTCACCATCATCGCCATCGGCATCGCGATGATCGTGGGCATCGTGTTCGTCGAGTCGGGGCAGCGCCGCATACCGGTGCAGTTCGCCAAACGCGTCGTCGGACGACGAATGTACGGCGGTCAGAGCACGTACATACCGCTGAAGGTCAACCAGTCCGGCGTGATCCCCGTGATCTTCGCCAGCTCGATCTTGTCGTTCCCCGCCCTGATCGCGACGGCGACCCCGTGGAAGGGGCTGCAGGAGTTCATCAACGACAACCTGATCCAGCGGCAGAGCTGGTTCTACATAGGCTTGTACACGATCCTCATCATCTTCTTCGCCTACTTCTACACCGCGATCGCGTTCAACCCCGCGCAACAGGCCGACATCATCCGCAAGCAAGGTGGGTTCATACCCGGCATCAGACCCGGGCCGCCGACGGAGCGGTACCTGGCGAAGACACTCAACCGCATCACGCTGCCCGGGTCGTTGTTCCTCGCGACCATTGCGATCGCGCCGTTGCTGGTGTTCGCCTTGTGGGACATCCAACAGTTCCCGTTCGGCGGTACCGCGCTGCTGATTACGGTGGGGGTCGCGCTCGAGACCATGAAGCAGATCGACAGCCAGTTGATGATGCGCAACTACGAGGGTTTCCTCGCGTAGTCGGAGTGCGCCGATGAGCAGAGGTCCCCGACTCGTCCTGCTCGGCAAGCAGGGCGCCGGGAAAGGCACGCAAGCCGCCCGTCTCGCCGAGCGGTACGGCATCGAGCACGTCTCGACCGGCGACCTGTTCCGGGCCGCCGCCGCTGCCGGGACGCCGGCCGGGCGCGAGGCCGAGCAGTACATGAACCGGGGCGATCTCGTGCCCGACGAGCTCACCCTCCGGATCGTCGAAGAGCGCTTCGCCGAGGACGGCCTGGTGGACCACGGCTTCGTCCTCGACGGCTTCCCGCGCACGCTGACCCAGGCCGAGAAGCTCGAAGACGTGCTCGAGGGGCATCCGCTCGACCTCGTGATCAACCTCGACGTGCCGACCGAGATCGTCCTCGACCGGATCGCCGGGCGAAGGGTGTGCGAGAAGTGCGGCACGACCTACCACGTCAACGCGCCGCCGAAGAGCGACTGGACGTGCAACGTCTGCGGCGGCCGGGTCGTCCAGCGTGAGGACGACACCGAAGACGCGGTCATGCGCCGGCTCGAGCTCTACGAGGAGGAGACGGTCCCGATCATCGACTTCTATCGCAAGCTCGGGAAGCTCGTGGTCGTCGACGGCACCGGCGACGGTGACGAGGTGTTCGCCCGGCTGGTGGCGCCGGTGGACCAGCGGCTCAAGCCGCTCCAAACGTGATCACCCGAAAGACCCGCGACCAGATCTCGCTCATGCGACGAGCCGGCGCGGTCGTCGCCGAGATGCACGAGGTCTGCATCCGCGCCGCCAAGCCGGGGGCTACGACCGCAGACGTCGACGAGGCGGCGCGCGAGGTGCTCGACCGGCGCGGGGCACGCTCCAACTTCCTCGGCTACGGCAACCCTCCGTTCCCGGGCGTGGTGTGCACGTCCCCGAACGAGGTCATCGTGCACGGCATCCCATCCGCCGACGTCGTGCTGCACGACGGCGACATCCTCTCGATCGACTGCGGGGCCATCATCGAAGGGTGGCACGGCGACGCCGCGATCACCGTGCCCGTCGGCGAGATCGACGAGGAGTCGAAGCGGCTGCTCGAGGTCACCCGGGCGTCGCTCGAGGCGGCCATCGAGCACGTCACGTCGGACCAGCGGCTCGGCGACATTGGCGCCGCCGTCGAGGGTGTCGCCGAAGGCGCCGGGTTCTCGGTCGTGCGGGAGTACGTCGGCCACGGGATCGGGACCGCCATGCACGAGGAGCCCCAGATCCCCAACTACGGGCCCCCGGGGCGAGGGCTGAAACTCAAGGAGGGGATGGTGCTCGCCATCGAGCCCATGGTGAACGCCGGTGGGCCCGAGACCGAGCTCCTTGCCGACGGCTGGACGGTCGTCACCCGGGACCGGCGCCGGTCGGCCCACTTCGAGCACACCGTGGCGGTCACCCCCAACGGCCCCGAGGTGCTGACGCTCCCCGGGTGATCCGGGCGCCGGGTCTCTCGCCACGACTCCGCCGGCGGCCCGAGACCCCGAATTCTCAAGGGTTCCAGGGGTCGGGTACACTTCTTAGTCGCCCCAGCGGTGCGCGTCGTTCGTTTGGCGCGCCCGAGACACCCGAGTCCGTAGGCGGTGGGAGCCCTGGCAAAACCAAAAGACGACACGATCCTGGTGGAGGGAACGGTGGTCGAGCCGTTGCCCAATGCCATGTTCCGGGTCGAGCTCGAGAACGGGCACAAGGTGCTCGCGCACATCTCCGGGAAGATGCGGATGCACTACATCCGGATCCTCCCCGGGGACCGCGTGCAGGTGGAGCTCACGCCCTACGACCTCGGTCGGGGTCGCATCACCTATCGGTACAAATAACCACGAGAAGCAGGAACGGCCCGTGAAAGTCCGCCCCTCGGTGAAGAAGATGTGCGAGAAGTGCAAGGTGATCCGCCGCCACGGCACCGTGCGGGTCATCTGCACCAACGCGCGCCATAAGCAGCGGCAAGGCTAGGAGCACAGATGGCCCGCATCGCCGGCGTCGACATCCCCCGCGAGAAGCGTCTCGAAGTGTCGCTCACCTACATCTTCGGCGTCGGTCGCACGACCGCGCGGACGGTCGCCATGGCGACCGACATCTCCCCCGACACGCGCGTCCGCGACCTCACCGACGACGAGGTCGCCAAGCTGCGCACGTACATCGACCAGAACGTGAAGGTCGAAGGTGACCTTCGCCGGGAGGTCTCGCAGGACATCAAGCGCAAGATCGAGATCGGCACGTACCAGGGTGTCCGGCACCGGCGCGGGCTTCCCGTCCACGGCCAACGCACCCGCACGAACGCGCGCACCCGCAAGGGGCCGAAGAAGACGGTCGCGGGCAAGAAGCGGGCGAGGAAGTAGAGGGATGGCAAAACCACCCCCGGGGGGACGACGGCCGCGGCGGCGCGAGCGCAAGAACGTCGCCTACGGCACCGCGCACATCAAGTCGTCGTTCAACAACACGATCATCTCGATCGCGGACCAGGAAGGGAACGTGATCGCCTGGGCCTCGGCGGGCAACGTCGGCTTCAAGGGCTCCCGGAAGTCCACGCCGTTCGCGGCGCAGCTCGCGGCGGAGACCGCGGCGCGCCGAGCGATGGAGCACGGTGTGCGCAAGGTCGACGTGGTCGTGAAGGGGCCCGGATCGGGCCGCGAGACCGCCATCCGGTCGATCCAGAACACTGGCATCGAGGTCGTCGGGATCAAGGACGTGACGCCGATTCCTCACAACGGATGCCGTCCGCCGAAGCGGAGGCGAGTCTGATGGCGCGGTACACGGGCGCGGTCTGCAAGCTGTGCCGCCGCGAGCGGATGAAGCTGTTCCTCAAGGGCCCCAAGTGCGACACGATGAAGTGCCCGGTCGAGCGCAAGCCGTACCCACCCGGCCAGCACGGTCGGGGTCGCATCCGGGAAAGCGAGTACCTGCTCCAGCTGCGCGAGAAGCAGAAGGCGCGCCGCATCTACGGGCTCCTCGAGCGCCAGTTCAAGAACGTGTACGAGGAGGCCACGCGCCATCCGGGCATCACCGGCGAGGTCCTGCTCCAGATGCTCGAGCTCCGCATCGACAACGTCGTGTTCCGCGCCAACTTCGCCGCCAGTCGCAATCAGGCCCGCCAGCTCGTCCGTCACGGGCACGTCACCGTGAACGGCCAGCGTGTCACGATCCCTTCGCAGCAGCTCCACAAGGGTGACGTCGTCGAGATCCACCCGAAGTCGCGCCAGATGATCGTGCTGCGCTTCAACCTCGACACCCTCGACCGGGCCGTCCCGGCGTGGCTCGACGTGAGCAGCGCCGACTTCAAGGCCACGGTGCGGGACCTGCCGCTCCGCGAGCAGATCGACGTGCCCGTTCGCGAGCAGCTGATCGTCGAGCTCTACTCCAAGTAGCCCACCCAGTCTTCCGCCGCCCACCCCCACAGACCACGAAGAAGTGAGACCGCCATGCTGATCATCCAGCGTCCCGAAGTCGAAGCCGCCGACCCCGAGGGGAACGTCCAGACGTTCACGATCTCCCCGCTCGAGCCCGGCTTCGGTCACACCCTCGGCAACTGCCTCCGCCGCACGCTGCTCTCGTCGATCCCCGGCGCCGCCGTGAGCCAGGTCCGGTTCGACGAGGCCCTGCACGAGTTCGACGTGATCCCGGGGGTGAAGGAAGACGTCACCGACCTCATCCTGAACCTCAAGGATCTCGTGCTGCGGTGCGAGTCGGAGGAGCCCGTCACGCTGCGCCTCGACAAGCGCGGCCCTGGCGACGTCACCGCCGGGGACATCCAGACCACGGCGGACGTCGAGGTCCTCAATCCCGAGCTGCACCTCGCCACCGTGAACCAGCGGGGCCGGCTCGCGCTCGACCTCACCGTGGAGCAGGGCCGCGGCTACCTGTCGGCCGAGCGCAACAAGCGCACGTCGACGATCGGCGTGATCCCCGTCGACGCGATCTTCTCGCCCGTGCGGCGTGTCGCATTCTCGGTCGAGCCGACACGTGTCGAGCAGGCGACCAACTACGACAAGCTCAGCCTCGAGGTCGAGACCGACGGGTCGATCTCGCCGCGCGACGCGCTGGCGTCGGCAGGCGAGACGCTGCGCAACCTGGTCAGCCTGGTCGCCGACCTCTCGTCGGAGCCCAAGGGTCTCGAGCTCGGTGAGGTGTCGCCGATCACGGCGGCGTCGCCCGACCTCGAGCTGCCGATCGAGGAGCTCGACCTGTCGGAGCGGCCGCGCAACTGCTTGAAGCGCGCCCGGGTCGACACGATCGGACAGCTGGTCCAGAAGTCCGAGGACGATCTGCTCGCCATCACGAACTTCGGCTCGAAGTCGCTCGAAGAGGTGCTGCAGAAGCTCGACGAGCGCGGACTCTCGCTGCGGGTGAAGGAGTAGGGAGCCGACCATGCCCGCCCCGCGCAAGGGCCCGCGCCTCGGCGGCGGTCCCGCCCACCAGAAGCAGCTGCTGGCGAACCTCGCCGCGCACCTGTTCGAGGCCGGCGCGATCACGACGACCGTCGCCAAGGCCAAGGCGCTGCGGCCGTACGCGGAGAAGCTGATCACGAAGGCGAAGGGCGGGAGCGTCCATCAGCAGCGCGTCGTCGTCGCCCGCATGCACGACAAGCAGGTCGCACACAAGCTGTTCGCCGAGATCGCCCCCCGCTACGCCGACCGTAACGGCGGCTACCTGCGTATCCTCAAGCTCGGCCCCCGCCCCGGCGACGCCGCGCCGATGGCGCGCGTCGAGTTGGTGTAGCCCATTTCGTTTTCGGCGTCGCTGACCTACACATGTTGTAGGTGATCGACGCCAAAGCGGTCGGGGAGGCCTCCGTGACCCTCTTCGAGAGCGAAGAAGGTCCGGCGAGGGTGAAGCTGGTCGTCGCGTACGACGGCACCGGCTTCCACGGGTGGGCCGAGCAACCAGAGGTTCGCACGGTCGAGGGAGTGCTCGCCCGGGCGCTCGAGCGGTTCTTGCGCCACCCGCCGGGGCGGTTGTCGTGCGCCGGGCGCACCGATGCCGGCGTGCACGCATGGGGCCAGGTCGTGAGCTTCGACGCCGAGCCCGGGCTCGACCCGTGGCGGTTGCAGTCCGCGATGAACGGTGCCCTGGCGCCCGAGGTGGTCGTGCGCGCCGCCGACGTCGTCGAGCCGGAGTTCGACGCCCGTCGTTCGGCGTGCTGGCGCGCCTACCGATACACGGTGGTGAACCGGCCCATCGCCGACCCGTTCCTCGCCCGGTACGCCTGGTGGGTGCCTACGCCGCTCGACGTGCGGGCGCTGCGGCTCGGTTCCGACCCGTTCGTCGGCGAGCACGACTTCGCTGCCTTCTGCCGCCGGGGGCCGGAAGGATCGACGACGACCCGGCGCGTCCTCGAGTCGCGCTGGCACGATCTCGGCGACGGCGTACTGCGCTACGACATCCGCGCGACCGCGTTCTGCTGGCAGATGGTGCGGTCGATCGTCGGCACCCTGGTCGCGGTCGGCACGGGCAAGAAGCGGCCCGGCGACCTCATGGGCATCCTCCGCGCCGGGAACCGCTCCCACGCCGGCCCGCCCGCGCCGCCCGAAGGCCTGTGCCTGTGGGAGGTCGGGTACACGTAGCCGTTGGCTACCGGCGCGGCAGTAGCGTTCCGCCCATGGCGCGCCGCGGATCCGCGCTCGACCCCGAAGTCGCCCAGTTCCGCGAGATGTGGGCCGACGAGCTGGGCGGCGCCGCGCTGTATCACGCGCTCGCCGATCACGCCGACGAGCGCCGCCGCCCGATCTTCCTCGCGCTGGCCGAAGCGGAGGAGCGCCACGCAGCCCACTGGGCCGAGCGGATGCGCAACGCGGGGATCGTCGACCTCAAGCCGCCTCGGCTCCCGTTCCGCATCCGGGTGCTCCGTCGGCTCGCGCGCCTCGTCGGCACGGAGGCCGTCCTCCCGATCGTGCTGCGGGCGGAAGCGGCGGACGCCGACAAGTACCGCACCTTCGCTGCCGCCCCGGCCGCTATGGCCGCCCAGGAGCGGATGCACGGCAAGGTCGTCGCCGCGATGCGCGGCGGCAACACCGCCGGCGGGCGCATCGCGGCGGCCGAGGGCAGGCACCGCGCCGGGATCGGCGGCGCATTGCGCGCCACAGTCTTCGGCGTCAACGACGGGCTCGTCTCGAACTTCTCGCTCGTCATGGGCGTCGCCGGTGGGACGTCCAACAAGTCCATCGTCGTGCTCGCCGGAGTCGCCGGGCTCGTCGCCGGCGCGTTCTCGATGGCGTCCGGTGAATGGGTCTCGGTCCGTTCGCAGCGGGAGCTCTACGAGAACGAGCTGCGGATCGAGGAGCAGGAGCTTGCCGCGTTCCCGGAAGAGGAGCGCGAGGAGCTCGAGCTGATCTACCAGGCGAAGGGTGTCGACCCGGCGGAAGCCAAGGCGTTGGTCGACAACATCATGTCCCGACCGGACGTCGCACTCGACACGCTCGCCCGCGAGGAGCTCGGGCTCGATCCCGGCACCCTCGGTTCGCCGTGGGTCGCGGCGGGGTCGTCGTTCGCCGCCTTCGCCACAGGTGCCTTCCTCCCGGTGCTGCCGTTCTTCTTCTCGAGCGGCGCGGTGGCGATCGCGGTCTCTGCCGTCCTGTCCGTGCTCGCGCTGTTCGCCGTGGGCAGCGCGATCTCCGTGTTCACGGGACGCCACGCAGGCCGCTCCGGGTTGCGCATGGCCGTCATCGGCATCCTCGTCGCCACCGCGACGTTCCTGGTCGGCAAGCTTGTCGGCGTCGGTGTGAGCTAGCGGGCTCGGCTCAGCTCTCACCCAGGTACAGGAAGCTGTAGCCCTCGTCGCGGAACTGGACGTCGGCCTGGCGGAGCGGGACGTCCCAGTCGCCCCGCACTGCGGGGTCGTTCTCCTCCATGCCGTGGTCGGCCACGAGCAGGAAGGCGGTGTCGTCGAACGCCCCGGCGCGCTCGATCGCCGCCAGCACCTCGCCGAGACGGGCGTCGCAGTCGCGGATGGCCGCAGCTGCGATCTCCGAGTGCGGCCCGCCCTCGTGGAACGCGGAGTCGGTGAGCGTGAAGTTCACCCACATGAAGCGCGGCTTGGGGTAGTCGACGTCGCGGTAGTAGCCGCTCCAGATGCCGACCGCCTGCTCGACGCACATGTGGTCGACGATCGTCGACCACTGGTAGTCCTTCGACGGGCGCACGAACCGCTCCGTCGTGTGCGGCAGACCGTCGGGCGACTGGGGGATCGGCGGTACCTCGCCCCGACGGAAGAAGTCGAACGTCGAGTAGTCGGCGCCCGGGTCGGCGGGCTCGTTCACCGACGCCGTGAAGGCGTCCGGCCACGTCCTGTGCACCGCGTCGTGGATCGTCTCGACGCCGGGCGTGAGCGTCTCCATGGCAGTGGGCCACGTCGCCGACGAGTTCGTGATGATCTGACGGCCGCTGCGCCGGTCGTACCACGCGTTGTTGAGGATGCCGTGGTGGCCTGGAAGGCGGCCGGTCAGGATCGACGTGTGGTTCGCGAGCGTCACCGTCGGGAGCCCTGCCATCGCGCCGTGTGCGTAGGCGGTGCCCATCTCGAGGAGGCGCGCCGCGTTCGGCGCTTCGCCGGCGGCTGCCATCGCGTACAGCACGTTCGGATTGGTGCCGTCCCACAGGAACCCGACGACGTGCCTTGGCCGCCCGCCCTCGAGGTCGAGGACGTCCTCGCGGACCTCGCCGTCCTGACCCCGGACGTGCGCGCCGTCCTCGGCGGGAGCGAGCCCCAGCAGCTCGGCGGTCGTGGGGGCGACGTCGACGAGGCGCGCGGCCCGGGGTACCAGCCCGTCGGCGCGCACCCCTTTCCCGGCGACGACGAAGGGCGCCCGCGCCTGCACCACGTCAAGCGATCCGTGCTCGCCGCGATGCCCGCCCTGGTCCTCCCAGTTGTGGGCGGCGGAATGGATCACGCACAGGTCGGGCGCGGCCGGGTGGTCGAAGAGCTGGGCGACCTGCGCGAACCCGAACGGGTACGAGTTCCGGCCGCGCGTCGGGTAGGGGTGGGCGCGCTCGGCGTCGAGCCCGGCGAACTTGTCGGTGGACTGGTCGGCCAGCGGATCGGCGCGCTCACCTGTGATCTTCTCGTAGCCGCCGCCCTCGGTCCGCCGGAAGCGAACCCACCCGTCGTGCGAACGGGCCTCGTACGCCCCGTCGCGCGCGAGCAGGACCATGTCGACGATCGGTTCGAGCGCGGAGTCGAGGAGGATGTCGAGCGCCCGCTCGGCCTCGTCCTCGCGCTCGGCGGTAATCCCATGGACGGGTGCAGTCGTGGCAGGAGCGCTCACACGGTTCTCCTTGTTCGCCGTCGCAAGCTCCGGCTTTGCAGCGGCGGTGGGCGAAGCCGACCGCCGCTGCGACCCTACCGGGTGCGACCCGATTGTCTGGGTTGCCTCGGACAGGAGTAACCTCTTCTTTCCTGTGCGTACATTCAGCCCCAAGCCCAGCGACATCGAGCGCGCCTGGCACGTCGTCGACGCCGATGGCGCCGTGCTCGGTCGCCTGGCGACCGAGGTCGCCACGCTGCTGCGCGGCAAGCACAAGCCGACCTGGGCGCCGCACGTCGACGTCGGGGACCATGTGATCGTCGTCAACGCGGCGAGGCTCGACATCGGCCCCCGCAAGGCCGAGGACAAGACGTACTGGCGGCACTCCGGATACCCCGGGGGCATCAAGTCCGAAAGCCTCGGCCGGCTCTTCGAGCGCGACCCCGAGAAGGTCGTGCGTCAGGCGGTCAAGGGCATGGTCCCGAAGGGCCGGCTCGGCCGGCAGACGCTGAAGAAGCTGCGCGTGTACGCCGGGCCCACTCACCCACATGCGGCGCAGAAGCCGGTCGCCCACCCGCTGGCGAGCGGTGCCCGGAGGTAGCCCGTGACCAAGCCCCTCATCCAGACCACCGGCCGCCGCAAGGAGTCGATCGCGCGCGTCCGGCTCCGTCCGGGCACGGGCGTCATCAAGGTCAACGGACGCGAGTTCGAGCGGTACTTCCCGATCCTCACGCATCAGGTCGTCGCGACCGAGCCCTTGCGCCTCACGCAGACCGCCGACGTGTACGACGTCGAGGCCTCGCTCGACGGCGGTGGCGTGAGTGGCCAGGCGGGCGCGCTCCGCCTCGGTATCGCCCGGGCCCTCGTCTCCCTCGACGACGAGTTGCGGCCGACGTTGAAGAAGGCCGGCCTGTTGAAGCGCGACGCCCGCGAGAAGGAGCGCCGCAAGTACGGCCTCAAGAAGGCTCGCAAGGCGCCGCAGTACTCGAAGCGCTGAGGCGTTTCGCCGGCGCGGCCGCATGACGCTGCGGTTCGGCACCGACGGGGTTCGCGGGATAGCCAACCGCGAGCTCACTCCCGAGCTCGTGACCTCGCTCGGCCGCGCAGTTGCGCGCGTGCTCGGCTCCGACCGGCCGTTCATCGTCGGACGCGACACCCGCCGTTCCGGTCCGCTGCTCGAGGCCGCGCTCGTCGCCGGTCTCTGCAGCGAGGGCGCGGACGTCGAGCGCGTCGGCGTCCTCCCGACGCCGGGAGTGGCGTACCTCGCCGAGATGTTCGACGCCCCGGCGGCCGTCCTCTCCGCCAGCCACAACCCGTACCCCGACAACGGCGTGAAGCTCTTCGCACGCGGCGGCCGCAAGATCGCCGACGCGCCCGAGGAGCACATCGAGACCGAGCTGCGCCGGCTCGTCGACGCCGGCGCCGGGGATGGTCCCGACGGGCGCGGCGTGGGCGTCGTGCGCGACCGCGTCGGCGCGGCCGCCGACTACATCGCCCATCTATCGGCTGCGTTGCGCGATCGCCGTCTCGACGGGCAGTCGGTCGTGGTCGACTGCGGGAACGGCGCCGCCTTCGAGGTCGCTCCGTGGGCCCTCCGCGTCCGGGGCGCGTGGGTGCGCGTGCTCCACGACGAGCCCGACGGCATCAACATCAACGCCGGCTGCGGCTCGACCGACCCCGCCGAGCTCCAGGAGGCCGTCGTGGCTACGAGCGCCGATGCGGGCCTCGCGTTCGACGGCGACGCCGACCGTGTGATCGCGGTCGACGAGCGCGGCAACCTCGTCGACGGCGATCAGATGCTGGCGATCATCGCTCTCGATCTGCACGAACGCGGCGAGCTCCGGGGTGACGCCGTCGTCGCAACCGTGATGTCGAACCTCGGTTTGCGGCACGCGCTCGCCGGGCACGGCATCGACGTGGTCGAGACGCCCGTCGGCGATCGCAACGTGCTGACCGCTCTCGAGGAGCGTGGCCTGTCGCTGGGCGGCGAGCAGTCCGGGCACGTGATCCTCGCCGACCTCGCCACCACCGGCGACGGCACGCTCACAGGCATGCTGCTGCTCGACGTGATGGCGCGCCGCGGACGGCCGCTTTCGGAGCTGGCCGCCGTGGTCGAGCCGCTGCCGCAGGTGCTGCGCAGCGTGCAGGTCGGCGACGGCG
This sequence comes from Actinomycetota bacterium, assembly GCA_046724435.1. GTDB lineage: Bacteria > Actinomycetota > Acidimicrobiia > IMCC26256 > JACDBD01 > JALZAA01. The sequence goes on along the minus strand of JBKOWN010000027.1, from coordinate 25,060 downwards.
CTGGCTTGGAGCACGACGGCACCTTCCGCGCCGAGCTCGAGGCGGTCGAGCAGCAGCTCGGCGCCGACGGCCGCGTGCTGGTGCGGCCGTCCGGCACCGAGCCCGTTGTCCGGGTGATGGTCGAGGCGCCGACCTCCGAGCAGGCGGAGACGGCGGCGACGCGTCTCGCCGCCGCCGTCGAACGCGCCTGCGGTCCGGGTTAGCCCTTCGACGAGCGGCTAGGCCCAGAAGGCGTCGAAGCCGGCGAGGTCGGTCGGGGCTTCGTCGAGCCGGGCGACCCTGTCTCCGGAGAACGAGAACGTGATGTTCTCCTTCGTGTCCCACGACCTGCCCTCGCGCTGTGCCGTGGCGTGGTGGGTGCTCACGACCGTGTGGCCCTCGACCTTCGTGCTCTCGAGCTGAACCACGAGCGTCCCGCCGCTGAGCTCGAAGAGCTGGCCGTAATACCCCAGCACGTCGTCGATCCCCTTGTGCTCGCCCGCGATCTGGCTCTTGCCCGGGACGCTCTGGATGACGTCGGGTGTCATGATCGACCGCAGGGTGTCCATGTCACCTCTGCCGAATGCCTCGTAGCCCCGGCGGACGGTGTCCTCGTTCGTAGCCATCTGGGTTCCCTTCCCTCGATATTGCGCTCTTTGTGGTTCGCAACGGGACCCGCCGCGGACCACCCCAGGCCCTAACCTGGAGTCTCTTATGTGCGGCATCGTGGCCGTCCTGCGGCGGTCGAGCGGCCGGATGCCGCCCGACGGCGCCCACCTGCTGGGCGAGCTCGAGCAGGCCGTCGCAGAACTCGGCACCTATCCCGACATCCCCGACCCGGACGTCATGGCGGGCGTAGCTGCGCGGGTCGAGGGCGTCGACGCGCTCCTGAAAGGCGCGCCCGGCGTGCGCGCACTGCTCGGTGACCGCGCGCTCGCGGTCGGGGTCGAGCATCACGCCGAGCAGCTCCAGCTCGCGACCGACCTCGTCGAAGCGGCGCTGGACGCGAACGGCGGACAGCGCTCCGCCGCTCTGACCGCCGACTTGTCGACCGTCGAGCTCGAAGACGTGAACGCCGCTCTGGTGCGGCTGAAGGACGCGGTGTGGGCGGTGGGCCACGACCGCGTGCGCACGGCGCGCGCCGTCGCCGACCTCTGCGGCTCGGATCTAGGTCCCGGCGCGATCGAGGCGTTCACCTCGGTGCAGGTCGCGTTGTCGGCGCTCGACCGGCTCGAGGTGCGGGGGCGCGACTCGGCCGGGCTTCACGTGTTCGTCCATCACCACGCACTCGACCTGGACGATCCCGCGATCGCGCGCCTGCTCGACGAGCGGCGCGACCCGGTGTTCGGATCACGCGCGGTGCGCCGGGCGGGCGACTGCCTGAGCTTCGTGTACAAGGCCGCCGCCGAGATCGGCGAGCTGGGCGAAAACACCGCGTGCCTGCGGCAAGCCATCCGCGGCGACGAGCTCCTGCACCTGGCGGTGGCGGGCGAGACGGCGCAGGCCGTCGTGCTGGCTCACACCCGGTGGGCGAGTGTCGGCATCATCTCCGAGGCCAACGCGCACCCTGTGAACAGCGAGGAAGTCGGCCGCGCCGACGGGCCGTACGTCATCGGGGCGCTCAACGGCGACGTCGACAACTATGCCGACCTCGAGGCGATCGAGCGACTCGACGTGCCGACCGAGATGACGACCGACGCCAAGGTCATCCCGACGCTCGTCTCGCGGCGGCTTGCCGCCGGCGAGGAGGTCGACGAGGCGTTCCGGACGACCGTGGCCGCGCTCGAGGGCTCGGTCGCGATCGCAGCGAGTGCCGCCGAGCGACCCGACCGGGTCCTGCTCGCGCTGCGCGGCAGCGGGCAGGCGCTCAACGTCGGCTTGGCCGAGGACACTTACGTCGTGGCCAGCGAGCCGTACGGGCTCGTCGAGGAGACCGCCACCTACGTGCGCATGGACGGCGAGACGCCGGCCGACCCGCAGCGGCCCGGCGCCACTCGGGGTCAGATCGTGATTCTGGACGCCGGAGCCGCCGGCGAGCTCGCCGGCGTCCGCCGCTTCGCCTACGACGGCACCGAGCTGGCGGTGTCGAACGACGAGCTGCATCACGCCGAGATCACCACGCGCGACATCGACCGCGGCGCTGCCCCCCACTACCTCCTGAAGGAGATCTCGGAAGCGCCGGGGTCGTTCCGAAAGACGCTCCGCGGCCGGATCGCCGCCGGCGCCGACGGCGCGGCCACCGTTGAGCTCGGTCTCGAATCCCTCCCCGACGCGGTGAGAACCGGGCTGCGCGACGGCACGCTGCGCCGCGTCATCGTGATCGGCCAAGGCACGGCCGCGGTTGCCGGCCAGAGCCTCGCCGCCGCGCTCCGGGACGCCACCTCGAATCTGCTGGTCGACGCGATGCCCGCCACCGAGCTGTCGGGCTTCGCGCTTCGCCCTGACATGCACGACACGCTCGTGGTCGCCATCAGCCAGAGCGGCACGACGACCGACACGAACCGCACCGTTGACCTCGTGCGCGCCCGGGGCGCGTCGGTCGTGGCGATCGTGAACCGGCGGAACAGCGACCTGGTCGCGAAGTCGGACGGGGTCCTGTACACGTCGGACGGCCGCGACGTCGAGATGAGCGTGGCGTCGACGAAGGCGTTCTACTCGCAGATCGCGGCGGGCTTCGTGCTCGCGATGGCCATCGCACGCGAAGCAGGTCCGACCGACGAGGCCCGCAGCCAAGAGCTCCTCGCCGCGCTCCGGGAGCTCCCGGATCGGATGCTCGACGTGATCGGCAGCCGAGATGCGATCGCCGGCGTGGCCCAGCGTCATGCGCCGTCGAAGCGCTATTGGGCGGTGGTCGGCAACGGCGCCAACCGCATCGCGGCGTCCGAGCTGCGCATCAAGCTGTCGGAGCTCTGTTACAAGTCGATCGCGTGCGATTTCACCGAGGACAAGAAGCACATCGACCTGTCCTCGGAGCCGCTTGTTCTCGTCTGCGCGTCGGGGCTGACGGGCTCCAACGCCGACGACGTGGCGAAGGAGGTCGGCATCTACCGGGCGCACCGGGCGACCCCGATCGTCATCGCCACCGAGGGCGACACCCGGTTCTCCGGCGCGGTCGAGACGATCACCGTCCCCGCCGTCCACCCCGCGCTCGGATTCGTGCTCTCCACGGTCGCCGGCCATCTCTTCGGGTACGAAGCCGCGCTGGCCATCGACGCCTCGGCCGTGCCGCTGCGCGAGGCGCGGGCCGCGATCGAGGCTGCGATCTCCGGCGGTGACGGCGACGCGGTGCTCGACCGGCTGGCGGCCGGGGTGGACGCGCCGGCGGTGGGGTTCTTCGACGGGCTCCGCACGGGCACGTACGACGGCCACCTCGACGCCAGCAGCGCCGTGCGCATCGCGTCCGTACTGCGCTACGCGACCGGCGCCGCGCCCCTCGATGCGTACCAGCTCGAGCTGGGCAAGGTCGGCACACCGAGCACGGTGGTGGAGGACCTCACGGCTGCGCTCACGCAGGGGATCGACGAGCTGACGCGACCGGTCGACGCCATCAAGCATCAGGCCAAGACCGTCACCGTCGGCATCTCGCGCTCCGACGAGACGCTCCTCGAGGTGCCGTTGGTGCGGGAGGTGCTGGCGGCGGGCGTCGCCCGCGACAGCCTCAGCTACCGGGCGCTGCGGACGCTCGTCGACCTGGATCCCGCGGTCGAGCAGGTCACGGGGTTCACGCGGTACCGCATCGAGGGTGACGTCGAGGGCGACGCCGCCACCATCCACGTCGTCGACCGGGGCGGCGTCGCCGCCGGCCTCCCCTCGCGCACCGACACCGATCCGCGCCTCATCGGGACGAAGCACCGCGTCGCGTACGAGCGTGAGGTCACGGTGGCGAAGGGCCGCCGCGACGGCCGGACGCTGGTCATCGTCCCCGAGCTCAAGGGCAACCAGGCCACGGGCTTGTCCTTGCTGCACGTCGCGTTCCGGCCGCGCCTCACGCCCGACGTCGCTCGCGGCGTCCTCCAGGGTTACCGCGGCCGCTACGCCGCGTTGAAGGACGCCGTCACCGAGACCGAGCCCGCGTTCGACGACTCGCGCCTCGCCGACGTCGACCTCGTCGACCTCCTCACCGAACCCGTCTACGTGCTCGCCGAGCGGTGGCGCACGCGATGATTCGGTGTATCGGCGTCATCTCCGGCCCCATGAGGGGCCTCGGTGACGCCAAAGGACCATGAACATCGTCGGGATCGGCACCGACCTGGTCGAGATCGACCGCTTCCGGCTGGCGATGCAGCGCCGGGCGCGACTGCCCGAGCGGCTGTTCAGCGACGACGAGCGTGCCTACGCGTTCCGTCATCACGACCCCGCGCCCCGGCTGGCGGCCCGGTTCGGTGCCAAGGAGGCGGTCATGAAGGCGCTCGGCGTGGGGCTGGGCGCGTTCAAGCTACGCGACGTCGAGGTGGTGCGCCGCCGGAGCGGTGCACCCGTCGTCGCACTCCACGGCAAGGCGGCGGTGCTCGCCGACGAGCGCGGCGTCACCACGTGGCACCTCTCGCTCACCCACAGCGACTCGATGGCGATGGCCGTGGCCATCGCCGTCGACTAGAGCCAGGCGGCGAGTCATGCGTCCCGTGCTCACACCGGCCGAGATGGGCGAAGCCGACCGGCGCACGATCGCGGCGGGTACACCGGTCGACGTGCTCATGGAACGCGCCGGGCGCGCCGTCGCATGGGCGGTGCGGCGCGAGATGGGCGGCACCTACGGGCGGCGCGCCGTCGTCGTCTGCGGCAAGGGCAACAACGGTGGCGACGGGCACGTCGCCGCCCGTGCGCTGCGCGAGTGGGGCGTCCGGGTCGACGTCTTCACGCTCGACGGCGGCGTCGACCGCCAGCTCTGCGAGCGGGCGCTGCTCCGGGCGGACGCGTTCGTCGACGCCATGTTCGGCACCGGGTTCCGCGGTGCCCTCGACGGCGACGCGGAGTGGGTTGCCGGCGCCGTCGACGCAGTGCTCGGCCCGTGCGTCGCCGTCGACATCCCGTCGGGTGTGAACGGCAACACCGGCGCGGTTGACGGCGAGGCAGTGCACGCCTCGCACACGGTGACGTTCTCGGCGTTGAAGCCCGGGCTCGTGTTCCAGCCCGGCGCCGCCCACGCCGGCGAGGTGGAGGTCGCCGACATCGGCGTCGACCTCGGCGACCCGTCCGTGTTCGTCCCCGACGTCCTCGATCTCGCGCTCGAGCTCCCTGACCGCGCGCCCGATGCCCACAAGTGGTTGAGCGGCGCCCTCGTGGTCGGCGGCTCGGGCGGCATGACCGGCGCACCGTCGTTCGTCAGCCACGCCGCCATGCGCGCCGGCGCCGGCATCGTATGGTGCGGCGTCCCGGGCGAGGAGGCCGCCGCCCGCGCATCGGGGACCGAGGTGATCACGAAAGCGCTGCCGGCCACCGGGGACGGCGCGCTCGACGAGACCGCAGCCGCCGAGGTGCTCAAGGCCGTCGACCGGTTCCGCGCCCTGGTCGTCGGGCCCGGCCTCGGGCGCGACGATCGCACCGCCGCCGCCGTGCGCCGCATCGTCGCCGAGGCGCCCGTCCCGCTCGTCCTCGACGCCGACGGGCTCAACGCCCTCGCCGGTGATGTAGGGCCGCTCCGGGCACGGCGCGCGCCCGCGGTTCTCACTCCGCACGCGGGCGAGTACGTGCACCTGGCGGGCGAGAAGGTCGGCGCGGACCGGCTGGCGGCGGCGCGTCGCCTGGCCGAGCGGGCGCACGCCGTCGTCCTGCTCAAAGGCCCGGGCGAGGTGATCGCCGACGGCGCGACCCGCGCCGCGATCAACACCACCGGCGGACCGTGGCTGGCGACGGCCGGCACGGGCGACGTCCTCTCCGGGATCATCGGGGGCTTCCTGGCCCGCGGTGCCGAGCCGTTCTGGGCCGCAACCGCCGGCGCGTTCACGCACGGGCGGGCCGCCGATGTCGCCGGGCATACTGGCCTCGTCGCCGGCGACCTGATCGCAGCGCTCCCGGCGGCGATCCGCTCGCTCGAGAGCCTCGAGAGCCTCGAAGGTATGGAGGAATAGATGCCGGACACGACGCCCGTGCGCGAGGTGATGACCGGTCACGTCGTGACCCTGCGGCCGGACCAGCCGGTGCAGGAAGCCGCCGACGTTCTCGCCGGCAAGCAGATCGGCGCCGCTCCCGTGGTCGACGACTCCGGCAAGGTCGTGGGCTTGCTCCGCGACGAGGACCTCATCGTGTCGGAGGCGCGGCTGCACGTCCCCACCGTGATCTCGTTCCTCAGCGCCGACCTGGTGCTGCCGTCGTCGCTCCACCGCTTCGAGCACGAGCTGAAGAAAGCCGCCGGCGCGACCGTCGCCGAGGTGATGATCACCGAGTTCCCCACCGCGAAGCCCGACGACACCATCGACGGCCTGGCGTCCGAGATGCACGACCGGGACATCACCCACGTCCCCGTCCTCGACGGAGGCAAGCTCGTCGGCATCGTCGCCCGCGGCGACCTCGTCCGCTTCCTCTCCCGTACGAGCTGATGGGCCGCGCTCAAGAAGGTGTGACCACCTACCGCCCGGTGTGGGCGGAGATCGACCTGGACGCGGTGCGAGCCAACGTCCGCACGCTCGCCGCCGTTGCTTCGCCCGCCGCGCTCATGGCGGTCGTCAAGGCCGACGGCTACGGCCATGGCGCGGTCCCCGTTGCGCGCGCCGCGCTCGACGCCGGAGCGCAATGGCTCGGCGTCGCGCTCGTGGAGGAGGGCGCCGAGCTGCGCGCCGCGGGCATCGACGCCCCGGTCCTCGTGCTGTCCGAGCCGCCGTCCCCCGCCGCCCCCGCCGTCGTCGCCCTCGGCCTCACGCCTGTCGCGTACACGGCCCCTGGCATCGACGCCCTCGCCAAGGCGGTCGCCGACTTGGGCTCGGAGCCGCTGCCGGTGCACCTCAAGGTCGATACCGGTATGCATCGCGTCGGCTGTGACGTCGCCGACGCCGGCCGACTGGCCGAGTCGATCACCACGCGCGACGAGCTGCGCCTCGAGGGCGTCCTCACCCACTTCGCCGCCGCCGACGAGCCCGACGACCCGTACACCTCCGAGCAGCTCGATCGGTTCGACGCCGTGCTGGACGACCTCCGACGCGCCGGCGTCGCGTTCGACCTCGCCCACGCGGCCAACTCGGCGGCGCTGCTCGCGTCCCCCGACCGCGCCCGCTTCGACCTCGTGCGCTGTGGCATCGCCGTGTACGGCGTGCCGCCGGCGCCCGGTCTCGCCGGCCGGGTGCCGTTGCGCCCGGCGATGGCGGTGAAGGCTCGCGTCTCCCACGTGAAGACGCTCCGGTCGGGAGACCGGGTCTCCTACGGGTTGCGGTACGCCATGCCCGCCGGCGGGACGGTGGCCACGGTGCCAATCGGCTACGCCGACGGCGTCCCACGCGCGTTGTCGGCAACCGGTGGGGAGGTGCTCATCCGCGGGCGCCGTAATCCGATCGCCGGGACCGTGACCATGGACCAGCTGATGGTCGACGTCGGCGACGCACGGGTCGAGGTCGGCGACGAAGTCGTGCTGCTGGGGCGGGACGGCGACGCCGAGATCACCGCCGACGAGTGGGCGGAGCGTCTCGGCACCATCGCGTACGAGGTCGTGTGCGGCATCGGCCCGCGTGTGCCACGGAGCTACGGCTGATGTCGCGCGGAGACGAGTCGCGCGCTCGCGCCGGCCGCGCCCTGCGGGGAGCCGGTGTCGTCGCCGGCGCGGCCGCGGGTCTCGCGGGTGTGGCTTACGCGATCGAGCGGGCTGTGGTGGCCGGCGTCCGACGCCGGCCCGATCCCGACGCGGGCAAGCCACTGGTACCGCCGTTCGAGGAGGCGGTGCGCTACCCGGGTCATGACGGCGGCAGCGTCTACACGATCGCCCGCGGCAAGGGACCCCCGATCGTGTTCTCGCACGGCGTGACGCTGTCGACACGGGTCTGGGTGAAGCAGTTCGAGCTGCTGCCCGAGCGGGGCTTCCGTTGCATCGGATTCGACCACCGGGGCCACGGCGACTCCGAATGCGGGGACACCGGTCACTCGATCGCGAACCTCGCCGAGGACGTGCGGACCGTGCTCGAGCGCATGGACCTGCGCGACGCCATCCTCGTTGGTCACTCGATGGGGGGTATCGCGCTGCAAGCGTTCGCGACGTGCTACCCCGAGGTGGCCGCCCAGCGCGTCCGCGGCCTCGTGCTGATGTCGAGTCTGGCGAAGACGTATCTGTCCGGCTCGAGCCGGCTGCGCAAGATGTTCGAGCGCCTCACCGGCGGCGGCCCGTCGGCCGGCGAGCTGATGACGCAGCAGAATCTCGGCTTCTTCCTCGCCCGGGTCGGCTTCGGACGCGACCCGCAGGCGAGTCACGTCGAGCTCGTCCGCGAGATGATCGCTGCGTGCCCGAAGGCGGCGAGCCGGGAGGCCGTGGCCGCGCTCGTCGGCCTCGACATGACCGAGGAGCTGCCCGAGGTCCGGGTACCGACGCTCGTGCTGAGCGGGAGCTCCGACGTCATCGCCCCGCCGGCGCAGGCGCGGCGCATCGCCGAGCTGATTCCCGACGCGCGGCTCGAGGTGTTCAAGGGCGCCGGCCATATGCTCATGCTCGAGCGCACGGAAGAGGTGGACACACTCATCTCGGACTTCGCACGGGATCTCGGCGCCGGCGCGCCGCGGCGGCGATTCTGGCCCCGACGGCGCTCTGCCCGCCGCGCCCGTGCTGCGCTCACACCACGAGAGGCTGCCTCCTGATCACGGACGTCCCCGGGGTCGGGGTCGGCCACTGGACCGGCGCGGGTACGGGTGTGACGGTCGTGACGCTCCCGGAGGGCACGGTGGCGTCGGGCGAGGTGCGCGGCGGCGCTCCCGCCAGCCGGGAGACGGCGCTGCTGGACCCGCACCGGCTGGTCGAGCACGTCGACGCCCTCGTGCTCACCGGCGGATCGGCGTTCGGCCTCGCCGCCGCCGACGGCGTGATGCGGTCGCTCGAGGCACAGGGCCGAGGCTTCTCCACCGTGGGCGGGAAGGTCCCGATCGTGCCGGCGGCCGCGGTGTACGACCTCGTCAGCTCGGGCGGCGTCCGGCCTGGTCCCGACGAGGGAGTCGCCGCCTTCACCGCCGCCGAGCCGGGGCGTTCGTTCGCCACCGGGCAAGTTGGCGCGGGGACGGGGGTGACGGTAGGGAAATGGAAAGGCGCCGATCACCGCATGCCGGGTGGGCTCGGGTCGGCGTCGGCGCGGGTCGACGACGCGGTGGTCGGGGTGCTGGCGGTCGTCAACGCGATCGGCGACGTGGTGGGTGACGACGGCCGCCTGCTGGCAGGCTCGACGGCGCCGCCGGACGCCCCGCCGTTCCCGGACCCGCTGCCGTTCGTCGAGGGCGAGCACACCACGCTGGTCGTGGTGGCGACGGACGCCCGGCTCACGAAGCTCGAGTGCCACCTGGTGGCCCAGACGGCGCATCACGCGATGAGCCGGACCCTCTTCCCGTCGCACACGCGCTTCGACGGGGACATCACATTCGCCCTGGCCACCGGCGCCGTCGACGCCCACCTCGACCGCCTGCGGGTCGCCGCCGCCGGCGCAGTGATCGACGCGATCCGGGACGCGGTGGCCTGAGGGGCACAACTGGTCGCCATCGCAAGCTCCGGCTCTGCAGCGTCGGTCGGCGAAGCCGCCGACGCCGCGGCCGCCTCCGCGGGCATACCATCGGGCGTGTCGCTCGTGGTGGAGTCACCGTTCGCGTCCTTCGAGGAGCTCGAGAAGGAGGCGCTCGCCTGCACGAAGTGCCCGCTCGCGACCCAGGGCCGCAGCCAGGTGGTGTTCGGCGACGGCGATCCGGGAGCGGACCTCGTGTTCGTCGGCGAGGGCCCGGGCGCGGAGGAGGATCGGCAGGGCATCCCGTTCGTGGGTCGGGCGGGCCGGCTCCTGACCGGGCTCATCGCCGACATCGGGTTGCGCCGGGACGAGGTGTACATCGCCAACGTCGTCAAGTGCCGTCCGCCCGGCAACCGCGACCCGCTGCCGGACGAGATCGAGGCGTGCCGGCCCTACCTCGAGGGCCAGCTGGCGTTCATCGACCCGGTGGTCGTGGTCACGCTCGGCAACTTCGCCACCAAGCTCCTCCTCGAGACCAAGGACGGGATCACGAAGCTGCGCGGACGCGAGTTCCCGTTCCGGGAGCGCGCGGTGCTGATCCCGACGTTTCATCCCTCGGCGGTGCTGCGCAGCGGCGGCACCGCGCTTGCGCAGACACGAGCCGACTTCGTGCGCGTGAAGCGCGCGCTCGGGCGACTTTCGGCGGAACGCGCCGCGTCGCAAGGCGCACCCGGATGAGCGGCGTAGAACGCGTGCTGACCCGTTCGCCCGACGAGACCCTCGAGCTGGCCGGGATGGTCGGCGCCCTGCTTCGTCCCGGCGACGTGGTGTCGCTGGTCGGCGACCTCGGCGCCGGGAAGACCGTCTTCGCCCGCGGCGTCGCCCGCGCCCTCGGTGTCACCGAGCCTGTCGTGAGCCCGTCGTTCACGATCGTGCGCGAATACGACAGTCGGACGCCGCTCGTCCACGTCGACGTCTACCGCATCGACACGGTCCAGGAGTTGCACGACCTCGGCTTCGAGGAGCTCGTGCGCGACGACGCGGTGACGCTCGTCGAATGGGGCGACATGATCGACGGGATGCTGCCCGCCGACCGGCTCGACGTGCGCCTGGCGCCGGGCGCCACCGATGACGAGCGGGTCGTCGAGATCGAGGGTCACGGGCGATCGTGGCGCGCCCGCGCCGCCGAGCTGGCAGTGGGAACGGCCTGACGTGCTGCTCCTCTGCGTCGACACGGCCACGCCGCAGGTGAGCGCGGCGATCGGCGCCGACGGCGCCGTGCTCGGCGAGATCAGGCTCGGGCGCGGCCGCCGGCACGCCGAGCACCTCGCGCCTGCGATCGAGTACCTGTGCCGGCAGCTCGACGTGGAGCTGGCGCGGCTGTCGGCGATCGCGGTCGGGGTGGGGCCGGGCCTGTTCACGGGATTGCGCGTCGGTGTGACGACAGCGAAGACGATGGCGCAGGTGCTGCGGGTGCCGATGGTGGGGGTGGCGAGCCTCGACCTCGTCGCCTACCCCCTGCGGCACACGAACCGGCTCGTCGCCGCGATCCTCGATGCGCGCCGGGGCGAGGTGTTCCATGCCCTCTATCGGCCCGTTCCCGGCGGAGTGCAGCGCGTCACAGACTATGAGGTCGACGCGCCGGCGGATCTCGTCGCCGATCTCGTCGCCGCCGGTGACGACGTCCTGTTCGCCGGCGACGGTGCGCTCCGCTACCGCGACGAGTTCGCCGAAGTGGATCGCTCCGAGCAGGCCGGGCCCTCGTTCGCGTGCCCCAGCGCGACGGCGCTGGTCGAGCTGGCGACCGCCCGCGTGGAGCGGGAGGACTTCGTCTCCCCCGAGGACGTGCAGCCGCTGTACCTGCGTCGGAGCGACGCGGAGATCGAGTGGAAGCGACGAGAGGCCTCGTGATGGCGGTCGAGCGGACGCCCGAGCCGACACCGGAGCCCCTCGTTGTGCACATCGTGCCGATGCGTCGCCGTCACGTGCGGGGCGTGTTGCGCATCGAGCAGCAGGTCTACCCCCGGCCGTGGACGATGTCGCTCTTCCTCAGCGAGCTCGCGTTGCGCTCGAGCCGCGCCTACTCCGTCGCCCGCATCGGCCGCGACGTCGTCGGCTACGGCGGGCTCATGATGTCCGCCGACGACGGGCACATCACGACCCTCGCCGTCGACCCGCGCTGGCAACGTCACCAGATCGGCACCCGCCTGCTGCTCGTCCTCGCGCGCGAGGCGATCTCTCGCGAGGCGAGGAGCCTGACGCTGGAGGTGCGGCTGTCGAACCGGCCCGCGCAGGAGCTCTACCGCCGGTTCGGCTTCGCTCCCGTCGGCGTCCGGAAGAACTACTACGCCGAGACCAACGAGGACGCGTTGGTGATGTGGGCGCACGAGGCCCAGCGCGCCGAGTACTCCGAGCTGCTCGACGGGATCGAGCGCCAGATCGACGGCGAGACCGTGGTCGAGCAGCCCCGACGCTGGTAGCCGCGGGGCCCGCAGCAATGCGCATCCTCGGGATCGAGACGTCGTGCGACGAGACCGCGGCCGCGATCGTGGAGGACGGCCGGCAGGTGCGCTCGTCGGTCGTGTCCAGCCAGGTCAAGCTGCACGCTCCCTACGGCGGGGTCGTGCCCGAGCTCGCGAGCCGCGCCCACGTCGAGCTGATCAATCCCGTCGTCGACGAGGCACTCATCGAAGCAGGCATCCTCGACGCCGGCGAGCTCGACGCCGTCGCCGCCTGTCACGGGCCGGGTCTTGCCGGCGCGCTGTTGGTCGGCGTGAGCGCGGCCAAGGCGTTGGCGCTCTCGACCGGGCTGCCGTACGTGCAGGTCAACCACCTCGAGGCCCACCTCTACGCGGGGTGGCTCGAGGAGCCCGACCTCGAGCCCCCGCTCGCCGTACTCATCGCGTCGGGCGGCCACACGTTGCTCGTCGTCATGGAGGACCACGGCCGGTACCGGATGATGGGCCAGACCGTCGACGACGCCGCCGGGGAGGCGTTCGACAAGGTCGCCCGCTTCCTAGGCCTGGGCTACCCCGGCGGCCCCGCGATCGACCGCCTCGCCGCCGAAGGCGACCCGGGCGCGGTCGCGTTCCCTCGGGCGATGTTCGACGAGGGCTACGACTTCTCGTTCTCCGGTCTCAAGACCGCGGTCATCAACCACGTCCGCAGGCACCCCGACATCGCGACCCGCGACGTGGCAGCTTCGTTCCAGGAGGCGGTCGTCGACGTGCTGACGACCAAGCTCGTGGCGGCGGCCGACGAGGCGGAGGCGCCGACGCTGGTGCTCGGAGGCGGCGTTGCCGCCAACTCACGGCTTCGATCGCGGGTGGCCACGGCCGCCAGGGCCTCTGGACGGCGGGTGTTCCTCCCGCCGCCGGCGTTGTGCACAGACAACGGCGCCATGATCGCCGGCGCCGCCTGGTGGCGGTTCCGGGCCGACGGTCCGACGTCGCTCGACGCCGGCGTCGCCCCCTCGCTGGCCCTGCCGACCATTTAGGCGGGCTTCGGCCCACTCGCGGAGAGCTTGCGGCCTCGTCCGATTTAAGTAGTATGCCGCCGCCACGCAGGGTGGTCCCGCGATCGCTGGGTGTAGTTCCCCACATCGCCTTCCGGTGATCAGACCGGCTGATCTGCAACCGACCCACGACGCGCGACGGCCGGGCCCTCGGGCCCGGCCGTCTCGCGACACCCGTGGTCGGGATCCGCCGACGGCCCGCCTTGCCGCGCGGCGGAGCGGGCTGTTACCTTGGGCTTCTGGCACTCGCACCCTTCGAGTGCTAACGACGTCGGAAAGTCTCGTTCACCGCCAGGAGGCGCCACGATGAACCTGAAGCCGCTGGAGGACCGGATCGTCGTCCGGACCCAGGAGGCCGAGGAGACGACCACGAGTGGTCTCGTCATCCCCGACACCGCCAAGGAGAAGCCCCAGCAGGGCGAGGTGCTCGCCGCCGGCCCCGGTCGGCGCTCCGACCAGACGGGCGAGCTCATCCCCGTGGACGTCGCCGTGGGCGATGTCGTCGTGTACTCGAAGTACGGCGGCACGGAGATCACCGTCGACGGCGAGGACCTGTTGATCCTCACCAGCCGCGACGTGCTGGCCAAAGTCGTCAAGTAGCCCGGAAATGATGTGGGTCGGGCCCTTGGGCCCGACCCACTAGTTGTCTCCGGCGGTCTCGCCGCCTTCGTGCTCCTCGAGCAGGCCGCGGATCTCGTCGGCGCGGAACCGGTGCTGCCCGCCCGGGGTCCGTAGGGCCGGGATCCGGCCCCGCTTCGCCCAGAGCACCACCGTCCGGCGGTCCACCCCGAACAGGCTGGCCACCTCCGCCGACGTGAGCAGGTCGTCATCGAACGCATCTGCCTGCAGCTGCTTGAGCCCTCGAGCCTTGCCGTTCTCGCTCATTGCATCTCCTTCGTGCGGTTCGCGCCGCAGCGCGACGTGTGTCGCCATGCACGAAGGAGCCGTTAGTCAGGCCGAAGCAGCGGGTCGCGGAGCAGGGCCGAGGTGTACGCACGTGCCTCGGCGAGCGATCCTGCCCGGCGCGACGCTTGGTCCGCGCCGAGCGACAGGTACGCCGCCGGATCCGCGCGTGTCGGGTGCAGTGACCCTCCGCCCGAGCACGGGTGTGGCGATCCCGGCGCATCGGCCGGCGGCGCGCGCGCGGGCGGCGAGCTGACGTCGAAGCCAGCGGGAGATTCGCCGGTGTCGACCGAGTGGACCCGAGAGAGAGTCGGGTCGGCGACGGGCGCGGACGGCGCGCGATCGGAGGCATCGGCAGGAACGGGCGCCGCGGGCGCGGGAGCTGTGCTGAGCTCGAGCACGCCGTTCAACGGGATCGCCGGCACGGGGACGCGCGGAAGCTCGGGCAGGGCGGCGTCCGGCGATGCGACCGCGGGCACGGCGGGCAGGGGGCCGACGCTGCCGGCCACGCCGCCTGGCTCGATCCCCGGGAGCGGCAGCGCATCGGGAGCGCCGGGAACCGGCGGGGCGGCCGGGACGGGCAGCGGCCCAGCGGCCGGGACCTCGGGCATCGGGACCGTCGGCACCGCCGGGCCCGTGGGTCCGGTCGGTGCCGACGGCGTGGGGAGCGCAGCCCCGGGTGGAGCGGTCGGCGCCTGCGGCAGTGACGGGGCCGACCGCTCCACCGGGATCGACGGCACAGGGGCTGCGGGAACGGTGGGCGGCGCGGGTGCGGGAACCGAGAGTGGCGTCGGCGCCGGCGGCGTGGTGACCGGGGGGAGATCGACCGAGGGGACCGACGGCAGCGCCGGCGGATCGAGCACCTGGGCGCGTGCTTCTCGGGCGTGCTCGCCCAGCACCAGGAGCGCTCCACCTGCGATGCCGAGGAGGATCCAGCGCGGAAGAACTCGGACAATCGCGCTCATTCGCCCGAAAGTCTACGCGCAAACCGGACGTCCGCGCTCGTTCGTTCGGGTCTGGGAGCGCCCCCGGGCTAGGAGCCGACGCGGGCGAGCGCCGTCTCGCGGGCCCAGGCGTAGTCGGCCTTGCCGTTCGGGCCTCGAGGCACCGCGTCCACGACGACCACATGCTTGGGGCGCTTGAAGCGGGAGAGGCCGCTGTGCTCGACCGCGCCAGCGATCTCCTGCCCGTCGGCGGTGCGGCCGGGCGCGAGCGCCACCACGGCCGTGACGGCCTCGCCGAAGCGCTCGTCGGGGACGCCGACGACGACGGCGTCGGCGACAGCCGGGTGCTGCTTCACCGCCTCCTCGACCTCCTCGGGGAAGATCTTCTCGCCGCCCGAGTTGATCGACACGGATCCCCGCCCCAGGAGCGTGATCGTCCCGTCGGCCTCGACCGTCGCGTAGTCGCCGGGGATCGAGTACCGCCTCCCGTCCACGACACGGAACGTCGCCGCCGTCTTCTCCGGGTCCTTGTAATACCCGAGCGGGATGTGCCCACCGACGGCGAGGTATCCGACCTCGCCCGACCCCGGCTTCACTTCCCGCCCGTCGTCGGTGAACACCTTCGTGTCCGGCCCGACGCTGAACTTCGCGGTCTCGCCCTTCGAGTCGGTGGAGGTGATCGCGTTCGCGAAGCCCACCCCTTCGCTCGAGCCCAGCGAGTCGTAGGCGATGACGGGATGGCGCTCGATCAGCGCACGCTTCACCGACTCGCTCCACATGACCCCCGAGCTGATCACCAACACGAGCGAAGAGAGGTCATAGGGCTCGCCGCGCGCCTCGGCTTCTTCGAGGGCGCGCAGCATCGGCTTCGCGAACGCGTCGCCGACGATCGCGATCTGTGTCACGCGTTCGCGCTGCACGGTCTGCCACAGCTCGTGTGGGTCGAAGTGGCGGCTCTCGAGGGTCACGATCGTCCCTCCGAGGAACAGCGCCTGCAGCGTCGAGAACTGCCCGGTCCCGTGCATGAGCGGCGACGCCGGCAGGTGCACCGGGACCATTCCCGACTCGTGGACCTTGCGGACCCGCGCGCCGGCATCCGCTGAACGCTCGGGCATCTGCAGTCCGAAGAACGCGTACGCCAGCGGCGCGAGCGCGCCGAAGAGATCCTCGTGTCGCCAGACCACGGCTTTGGGCATGCCTGTGGTGCCGCCCGTGTAGAGGAACACGAGGTCGTCGCCGGAGCGGTCGATGCGCTCCATCGGGGCGTGCGCCTCGATGAGGTCCTCGTAGCGGACGGCGCCGTCGACGAGCGGCGAACCGTCGTCGACCTGCACCGCCGCCCGGACTCGGAGGCGCGCGTCGCGCACCGCTCCCACCCGCTCGCCCAGCGAGCCGTGGAACACCAACGCCTCGGCGTCCGAGTTGTCGAGCAGGTAGGCGAGCTCGTCGGCGGTGTAGCGGTAGTTCACGTTGGCCGGGACGGCCCGAAGCTTGAAGCAGGCGAAGAGCGTCTCGAGGTACTCGTTCGAGTTGTAGAGATAGAAGGCGATCTTCGAGCCCGGCCCGACCCCCTGGTCGCGCAGCGTCGCCGCCAGGCGCGCGGCGCGCTCGTCGAACTCCCGCCAGGTACGCCGGCGCTCGCCTTGCACGAGCGCGAGGTGGTCGGGGATCTCGTCGGCGACGGACTCGAACACCGTCCCGAAGTTCCAGTCCATGACCCTCCTTGGGCCTTCCCGGGGCGCAGCGTACGCTCGCCCGATGGCGGCGCGGGGCGGGGGGCAGCGCATCCCCCGCCCGCCCGACGCCCGTCCCGGCGGCCCCCCGCCGTGGAGCCACGTCCCCGCCGACCGGCGCCGGCTCACGCTGGCCCAGGTTCGCGAACGGTGCGCGGCTCTTCCGCCGCCGCAGCCGCCGCCGTTCGAGATGCCCGGCAGCCGCCCGGCGGCAGTGCTCGTCCCGCTGTTCGAGGCGAAGGGCGAAGCGCACGTCATCCTCACCAAGCGGCCCGACACCATGCCTTCCCACCGCGGCGAGATCTCGTTCCCGGGCGGCGGGCTCAGCGCCGGCGTCGACGGCTCGCTCCAGGACGCCGCGCTCCGGGAGGCCGAGGAGGAGATCGGCCTTCCGCCGGCTGCCGTCGACGTCGTGGCGGAGCTGGACACGATCGCCACGGTCGGGTCGCGGTTCACGATCACGCCGTTCGTCGGGCTCGTCGATCCGCTCCCCCCGCTCGTTCCCCATTCGGGTGAGGTGGTGAGGATCCTCGAGGTGCCGCTGTCCGAGCTGCTCGATGACGACGCCTTCCACGAGGAGTACTGGGGGTCGCCCGACCGGTCCATCTCCTTCTTCGAGCTGCCCGGTGAGACGGTGTGGGGCGCGACGGCGCGCGTCCTCGTCTCGTTCCTCGCCCATCTCACGGCGCGCCCGTAGGCGGGCGGTAGCATTTTCCTTTCCGAGCAGGAGGCGCACAGGCGTGGAGGTCGAGATCGGGATCGGCAAGTCGGGGCGCCGGGCCTACGGGTTCGACGACATCGCCATCGTCCCCAGCCGCCGGACGCGAGATCCCGAGGACATCGACATCACCTGGGAGCTCGACGCCTTCAACTTCGACCTTCCTCTCATGGCGGCGGCAATGGACGGCGTCACCTCGCCGGCGACGGCGGTCCGCACGGGCGAGCTGGGTGGCCTCTCCTGCCTGAACCTCGAAGGTCTGTGGACCCGCTACGTGGATCCCGAGCCGATGTTCGACGAGATCGCGACCCTGGAGCCCGACAAGGCCACCCGCCGCCTCCAGGAGATCTACGCCGAGCCGATCAAGGAGGAGCTGATCGGCGCCCGCATCCAGGAGATCAAATCGGCGGGAGTGACCGCGTGCGCGTCGCTGACGCCGCAGCGCGTCGAGCGGTACGCCAAGCTCGTCCTCGACGCCGAGCTCGACGTGCTCGTGATCCAGGGGACCGTCGTCTCCGCCGAGCACGTCTCCAAGACGACCGAGCCGCTGAACCTCAAGAAGTTCATCCGCGAATTCGACCTGCCGATCATCGTGGGCGGCTGCGCGTCGTACTCGACCGCCCTGCACCTCATGCGCACGGGCGCCGTCGGCATCCTCGTCGGTGTGGGCCCGGGCCATCAGTGCACGACACGCGGCGTTCTCGGCGTCGGTGTGCCGCAGGCGACAGCCATTGCGGACGCCGCCGGCGCCCGCATCCGCCACCTCGACGAGACCGGCGTCTACGTCCACGTCATCGCCGACGGGGGCATGCGTACCGGGGGCGACATCGCCAAGGCAATCGCGTGCGGCGCCGACGCGGTGATGCTCGGCACCACGCTCGCCGGCGCGTACGACGCGCCCGGCCGCGGGTTCAACTGGGGCATGTCCACGTTCCATGCCGATCTACCTCGCGGCACCCGCGTGCACGCCGGTCAGCGGGGCACGCTCGACGAGATTCTCGTCGGTCCCGCGCACGAGAACGACGGCACCCTCAACCTGTTCGGCGCCCTGCGCACCTCGATGGCCACCACCGGCTACGACTCGGTCAAGGACTTCCAGAAGGCCGAGGTCATGGTGGCCCCTTCGTTGCAGACCGAGGGCAAGAGCCTCCAGCGCAGCCAGGGCGTCGGCATGGGTCGATGATGCGTACCTCAGCCGCGCTCGGCGGGTTCAGGTACGCATCGTGACGTAGCAGTGGACGCCTCGCAGTTCGACACCGTGCTCGTCGTCGACTTCGGGGCGCAGTACGCGCAGCTGATCGCCCGGCGCGTGCGCGAGGCGCACGTGTACTCGGAGATCGTTCCGCGCACGATGCCGCTGGAAGAGATGCTCGCCCGGCGGCCGAAAGGCATCATCCTCTCGGGCGGCCCGGCGTCAGTCCACGTCCACGACGCACCGTCGATCGACGCCGGCCTGTACGACGCCGGGGTGCCGGTGCTCGGCATCTGCTACGGCGCGCAACTCGTAGCCCAGCAGCTGGGCGGCGAGGTGCGACAAACGGGCGGAGGCGAGTACGGGGCCACGGAGCTACGCCTCACCGGGGACGCGTCACCGCTGTTCGGCGCGCTGTCCGACGAGCAAGTCGTCTGGATGAGCCACGGTGACGCGATCACGTCCGCGCCCGAAGGCTTCCGCGTCACGGCCGCGACGCCTGGCGCCCCAGTTGCCGCCCTCGAGGATCGTGATCGCGCCGTCTACGGCGTGCAGTTCCACCCCGAGGTCGCGCACACCCAACGCGGCCAGGAGGTGCTCAAGGCGTTCCTGTACGACGTCTGCGGCTGCCCCCCGTCGTGGACCAACACGTCGATCATCGAGCAGGCCGTGGCGGAAGTGCGGGCGCAGGTCGGCGGCGAGCGCGTGCTTTGCGGTCTGTCGGGCGGGGTCGACTCGGCAGTCGCCGCCGCCCTCGTGCACAAGGCGGTGGGCGACCAGCTCACCTGTGTGTTCGTCGACACCGGCCTGCTGCGGGAGGGTGAGGCGGAGCAGGTCACCGAGACGTTCCGAGGTCAATTCCACGTCGACCTGATCCACGTGAAGGCGGCCGACCGGTTCCTCGGTGCCCTCGACGACATCGCCGATCCGGAGCGCAAGCGCAAGATCATCGGCGAGACGTTCATACGCGTGTTCGAGGAGGTGGCGCGCGACGTCGAGGACGCACGCTTGCTCGTGCAGGGCACCCTGTACCCGGACATCGTCGAGTCGGGCGGCTCGGAGAACGCGACCATCAAGTCGCACCACAACGTGGGCGGGCTTCCCGACGACATGCAGTTCGAGCTGGTCGAACCGTTGCGCAACCTGTTCAAGGACGAGGTGCGCACCATCGGGGAGGAGCTCGGCCTGCCCGAGGAGATCGTATGGCGCCAACCGTTCCCGGGCCCCGGCCTCGCGGTACGGGTCGTGGGCACGCTCACGACCGAGCGCCTGGACGTCCTCCGGCGCGCCGACGCCATCGTGATCGAGGAGATCAAGCGAGCCGGTCTCTACCGCCAGATCTGGCAGAGCTTCGCCGTGCTGCCGGTGGTGCGGACGGTCGGTGTGATGGGAGACGAGCGCACCTACCAGTACCCGATCGTCGTGCGGGCGGTAACCTCCGACGACGCCATGACCGCCGACTGGGCCCGGCTGCCCGCCGACGTCCTGGAGCGGATCTCGTCGCGAATCATCAACGAGGTCCCCGGCGTCAACCGCGTCGCGTACGACATCACGAGCAAGCCACCCGGAACCATCGAGTGGGAGTGAACGAGAGCGGGAGAGGATCCATGAACGTGTCCGAGCTCGCAGCAACCGCCCGTGCCATCGTCGCCTCCGGCAAGGGCGTCCTCGCCGCCGACGAGAGCACCGGCACGATCAAGAAGCGGTTCGACAAGATCGGTGTCGAGTCCACCGAGGAGAACCGGCGTGCTTACCGCGATCTCCTCTTCACCACCGACGGGGCCGAGGAGTTCATCAGCGGCGTGATCATGTTCGACGAGACGATCCGCCAGTCCACGAGCGACGGTGTCCCGTTCCCCAAAGTGCTTGCCGACAGGGGCATCATCCCGGGCATCAAGGTCGACAAGGGCGCCAAGCCGCTCGCGTTCGCGGCCGAGGGCGAGACTGTCACCGAGGGGCTCGACGGGCTCCGGGAGCGGTTCGCCGAGTACCGCGAGCTCGGCGCGCGCTTCGCCAAGTGGCGTGCCACCTACACGATCACCGACGAGTTGCCTTCGCAGTACACGATCGACGTGAACGCCGACGCGCTGGCGCGGTACGCGGCGTTGTCACAGGAGGCGGGGATCGTGCCGATCGTCGAGCCCGAGGTCCTG
This sequence comes from Actinomycetota bacterium, assembly GCA_046724435.1. GTDB lineage: Bacteria > Actinomycetota > Acidimicrobiia > IMCC26256 > JACDBD01 > JALZAA01. The sequence continues at coordinate 4,310 of JBKOWN010000027.1, read as the reverse complement.
ATGGACGGCACCCACACCATCGACCGCGCGAGCGACGTGACCGCAGCCGTGCTCAGGGCCGTCTTCCAAGCCCTCTACGAGCAGCGGTGCTCGTATGAAGGGCTGCTCCTGAAGCCGAACATGGTCCTGCCGGGCTACGACTCGCCGCAGCAGGTATCCGACGAGGAGATCGCCGAGGCGAGCGTGCGGTGCTATCGGTGGGTCGTGCCGGCGGCGGTGCCGGGCATCGTGTTCCTGTCCGGCGGCCAGTCCGACGAGCAGGCGAGTGCCCGGCTCAACGCGATGAACCGGATCGGGCCGCACCCCTGGGAGCTCAGCTTCTCGTACGGACGCGCGCTCCAAGCCGCCGCACAGCAGGCGTGGAAGGGCGACCGGTCCAACCGCGAGGCCGCCCAGCGCGCGTTCTATCACCGGGCGAAGATGAACAGCCTCGCGCGGTCCGGCAAGTACTCGCCCGACATGGAGCGTGCCGCCTGATGGCGAAGACTCTCGAGGAAGCGAAGAAGAAGCTCGACGACGAGTACGGGCAGGTGCGCCGGAAGTTCGACCGGATCCACACCGCGTTCGACCGTGTGATCTCGGCCGGGCCGGAAGACGACGTGTACGACCGGCTGAAGGATCTCGAGAAGACGGTCAAGGAAGTACGCGACGGCGGCGTCGTCGGGTCGGGTGCCAACGGACACCGGCGGGCGCTGAAGGAGTACGAAGAGGCCAAGGCGGCGTCGGGCGGTTGAACGCCGCGTTCTGATGCGGGCGCTCGTGCAACGCGTGACCGAGGCCCGAGTCCGCGTCGGTGGCGACGTGATCGGCGAGATCGGCTCGGGCCTGTGCGTGCTCGTCGGCGTGACGCACGACGACACCGAGGCCGCCGCTCGCAGGCTGGCCGAGAAGGTGTGGCACCTCCGCGTCTTCGACGACGCCGACAGGGTGATGAACGTGCCACTGAGCGCGACCGGTGGCGCCGCCCTCGTCGTCAGCCAGTTCACGCTCTATGGCGACACCCGGCGCGGCCGGCGTCCGTCGTGGGCAGCTGCCGCACCCCCTCGGCAGGCCGAACGTCTCGTCGACGCGTTCGCGCAGGCGCTCCGCGACCTCGGCGCGCCCGTCGCCACCGGGCAATTTGCAGCCCGAATGCAAATCGAGCTGGTCAATGACGGTCCCGTCACCCTCCTCATCGAGACCTGACGGAATGTTCGGTTTTGCCTGACGTTGGACAGGGCAAGCTGTCGTGCTCAAGCAAGACCCTGCAAGGCGCAGTACCCTTTCCTTCCCCCCACGGGCGGTTGCGCGTATGGAACGAATCGAATCGACCCATAGCATCTGGCTCTTCGATCCCGAGAGGATGCGCTTTCGGCGCGTCCCCAAGGGCACGGACACCGACTCGCCGTCGCTCGACAGCGACTGGGAGGCGTACTTCGCGCTCGACGTCGACAACGAGACCGGTGCGTTCACCGTCGCGCTCAACGAGGACCGCACGCGGTTGCTGCGCGCTTGGCGCGACAACGTTCCGGCGCAGGACGGCACGACGACCGAGCTCAGGCTCGAACCCAGCACCGAGATCTGACCGGGCGCCGATACGCTGGCGTCGCCATGGGCGACGCCGCCGACAACCCTTCTGACGCAGGAGCCGACCTGCTTGCGGGGCTCAACCCGGTGCAGCGGGAGGCGGTGACAGCCCCACCCGAGGTGCCGCTGCTCGTCGTCGCGGGGGCCGGATCCGGCAAGACGCGAGTGCTCACCAATCGCGTCGCCTGGCTGATCGAGGACCACCGCGCGTCCCCCTTCGCGCTGCTCGCGATCACGTTCACCAACAAGGCAGCGGGCGAGATGAAAGAACGCGTCGGTGAGCTGGTCGGTCCGGTCGCCCACCGCATGTGGGTGTCGACCTTCCATTCCGCCTGCGCGCGCATCCTGCGGCGCGAGGCCGGACAGCTCGGGATCCGCTCGTCGTTCTCGATCTACGACCAGGCCGACTCGGTCCGGCTCGTCGACTACGTGCGACGCGACCTGAACCTCGACCCCAAGCGGTTCCCGGCCCGCCGGCTGGCGTCGCAGATCTCGGCGCTCAAGAACGAGCTCGTGACCGCCGACCAGGCGCTCGACCGCGCCGCCGGTCCCGCCGAGCGGCGCGTCGCCGAGGTCTACCGCGAGTACCAGCGACGGTTGCTCGAGGGGTCCGCCGCCGACTTCGACGATCTGCTGCTGCTGACGGTGCGCCTGTTCCGGGAACATCCCGACGTGCTCGAGCGGTGGCGCAAGCGCTTCCGCCACGTCCTCGTCGACGAGTTCCAGGATACGAACGCCGCCCAATGGGAGCTCGTCCGGCTGCTCACCGAGGAGCACCGCAGCGTGATGGTCGTCGGCGACCACGACCAGTCCATCTACAAGTTCCGGGGGGCCGACTTCCGCAATCTCATGCGCTTCGAGGAGGCGTTCCCCGACGCCACCGTCATCGTCCTCGAGCAGAACTACCGGTCGACGCAGCGGATCCTCGACGCCGCCAACGCCGTGATCCTCAACAACGCGTCGCGACGCCCCAAGCACCTGTGGACGGAGCAGGTGGGCGGTGAGCTCATCACCCGCTATCACGCCCAGGACGAGCACGACGAGGCGGCGTACCTCGCGCACGAGATCGCCCGGCTCACCGACAGCGAGGGCTACAGCTTCTCGGACGTCGCCGTCTTCTATCGGACGAACGCACAGAGTCGCGTCATCGAGGAGACGCTGGTGCGGGCGGGGCACCCGTATCGCGTCGTCGGCGGCGTGCGGTTCTACGACCGTCGCGAGGTGAAGGACACGCTGGCGTACCTGCGTGCGCTCGTGAACCCCGACGACGAGGTGAGCTGGCGGCGGATCGTCAACGTGCCCAAGCGCGGCGTCGGCGACACGTCGGTGAGCAAGGTGAGCGCGTACGCACAGGAACGCGGGATGACGTTTCGCGACGCGCTGCAACGGGCCGACGCCGCCGGTGTGAGCGGGAAGGCGCTGGGCGGTATCCGTGACCTGCTCGACATCCTGGCCGAGGTCGAAGGCGCGGCCGGCGTCGGCGTCGCGCCCGTCGTGCAGGCCGTCCTCGAGGACACCGGCTACCTCGCCGAGCTCGAGGCCGAGCGGTCGATCGAGGCCGAGGCGCGCCTCGAAAACCTGCAAGAGCTGGTGGGTGTATGCCGCGAGTTCGACGACGCGCTCGAGGCCGGTGACGTCACCGGCCTCGCCGGCATCGCGAGCGGCACAGGTGGTGCGTCGAGCGACGACGAAGGGACAGACGCGCAGACCGTGAGCGAGATCGCCGCCGTCCCGGACGGGCTCGACCGGGTCCAGGCCTTCCTCGAGGCGGTGTCGCTCGTCACCGACCTCGACGACATCGAAGGAGACAAGCGCACCATCACGCTCATGACGCTGCATTCCGCGAAGGGGCTCGAGTTCCCGGTGGTGTTCCTGACCGGCCTCGAGGACGGCGTCTTTCCACACATGCGCAGCCTGGGCGATCCGGACGAGCTCGAGGAGGAACGCCGGCTCTGCTACGTCGGCATCACCCGCGCGCGCGAGCGGCTCTATCTCTGCCACGCGTGGAGCCGAATGCTCTTCGGGCGCACGGACTTCTACCCACCCAGCCGGTTCCTTTCCGAGATCCCCGAGGACCTGATCGAGGTGCTCGGCGAGGACAGGCCCGTCGGGGGCGGGCGGGGCGCCCATCGCGACTCCGTCGTGTCGGCTGCGCTGGCGAGCAATGCCGGGCGGGCGGCGCGTCTGCCCGGCCTGCGCGTCGGCGACGACGTCGGGCACGACACCTTCGGTGAAGGTGTCATTCTCGACCTCATCGGGGAGGGTGAGAAGGCCGAGGCCGTCGTCCGGTTTCGCGACGTGGGGGAGAAGCGGCTCCTGCTGGCGTGGGCGCCGCTGCAGAAGCTCGACTCCTCAAGGGGTCAATGAAGGCGGACCTGCTCCAACTCGACAACAGCGTGATGGTGCTGCGCGTCCTCTTGGCCGTGGGTCTGGGCGCCGCGCTGGGCCTCGAGCGAGAGATCGACAGCCAGCCTGCCGGGTTCCGCACCCACATCCTCGTGTGCCTCGGCGCGGCGTTGTTCGGCCTGATCTCGATCCACGCGTTCGCGCCGTTCGAGGCGACGCGCAACAGCACGGATGTCCAGATCGACATCACGCGGGTCGCCTCGCAGGTGGTCGTCGGGGTGGGGTTCCTCGGCGGCGGCGCCATCCTCAAGTACGGCGCCTCGATCCGTGGCCTCACCACTGCCGCGTCGATGTGGGTCGCGGCGGCCGTCGGACTGGCCGTCGGGCTCGGCTACTAC
>JBKOWN010000007.1:0-5362 GCA_046724435.1 Actinomycetota bacterium | reverse complement strand
GCCGTTCGGAAGGCGCGCAAGCGCGCCAAGAAGCAGGTTGCCAAGACCCGGGCTACGGGGAAGGCCGCGCTGCAGAAGAAGAAGCGGCCGGCCGCCAAGAAGAAGGCCACGGCCAAGAAGCCGGCGAAGAAGAAGACCGCCGCCAAGAAGGCCGGCACGGCGAAGAAGAAGGCCGCCGCCAAGAAGAGCGGGGCACGCAAGACCGGCGCGACGAAGAAGGGCTCGGCGAAGCGGACGTCGGCGAAGAAGTCCGCCGCGAAGCGCTCTCGCTGAGCTGCGGCGCTACAAGCCCGGCAGCGGCAACCCCATCAGGGGAACCGTGACGGGAGGAAGGATCGTCGGCGGCGGCGCCTGCGAGGGCGGCGGTGGTTGCGTGGGAGCGGGAGCCGCCGGCGGGTTGGCCTGACCGCCGCCACTGGCGGGAACAGCTCCGCCTCGCGCGCCGGTGGACGTGGCCGAGCCGGAACCGGTCGGCGCCGCGCCGTTCGTCCCCGGCGCCGAGGTTCCAGGCGCACGCCAGTTGAGCGGCGCCGTCGCCGATGGCGAGCCGATGTTCGACAGCGCGTTCGCGGCGTCCGTCACCTGGGTCTGGTCGACCGGTGTGGTCGTGGTCGACACCGCGGGACGAGGAGAACCCGAGTCCGCACGGGCCACGCTGGGACGGTCGCCACCGCCGCCGCGGAAGAACATGGTGCCTCCGAGGGCCGCCGCGATCGCGATCACGACGGCTGCCGCGCCCGGCGCTGTCCGCCGGCGCCTGCTGGTCTTGGCCCCGTTGCGGTCCATGCGCTGGAGCCAGTCGTTGGCAGCGCGGTCGAGCGCGGCGGCTTGGGCTTCACCACTCTGCGTCAGCGCGGCGGCGATGTCGCGGTGGAGGTCCTCGATCCCGTCACGCAGGTCGCCGGCGGCCGTCTCGAGGCTCTCGACGCGGCTGTCGGCCGCCTGTTCGATCGTCGTGCGTGCGGCCGCGATCATCTGGGCGAGGTCGGTCGCGCGTGCCTCGGCCGCTTGCGCGAGCCCGTCCTCGGCGCGGGCGAGCGCGTCGAGGAGCTGGTTCTTGGTGACCGCGCCCGCCTGCTCGAGTCTGCGCACGTGCTCGTCGGCCGCAGTCCGCAGCTTCGTTTCGAACGCGGAGGCGGTAGCAGCAAGGGCCGTCTCGAGCTGGTCGATGCTGACGCCGGCCATCGAATCGGCGCTCGCGACGCGTTCCTCCAACGCCTCCGCGGAATCCGCGACCTCCGCCTCGAGATCGGCGATGCGCTCCTCCATGGCTCGCTGCGCGGCTTCGCTGCGTTCGACGTGCCCGTTGAGCTCGGCGAAACGATCGTCGGCCGCCGTCTCGAACCCGACGGGGCGTCCCTGGTGGTCGAGGCCGCGCAGGTCGGGCGTCGAAGCCAGCGCGGTGGCGGCGTCGAGCTCCGAGTAGTGCTCGTGCGTGTCGCGCTGTAGATGAGTAGCAAGCGCGCGGGCCTCCTCGAGCTGCTCGGCCGTCGATGAGTGGAGGTGTGTGACCTCCTGGAGGAGCTGCGAGTGCTCGCGGACGGTGTCTTGCAGCTCGGCGATTCGCTGCCCTGCGATCTCGTCGAAGGCGGCCGCCTCTTCGCCGGCGGCGCGGCGCATCTCGTCGCGCGTCTGCGCCGCCTGATCGCGCAGCGCGTCCTCGAGCTCGACGAGCCGCGCCCGCAACGACTCTTCGAAGGCGGCGGTCTCTTTGCTGGCAACCTTGCGCATGGCGTCGTGCGACGCGGCGACGCGCTCGTCGATGCGCCGGGCTTCCGCCGCCGCGGTCAGCTCGAACTTCTCCCGCGCGTCCATGGACGCTCGCTCGATGGCCTCGGCCTGGCCGGACGCAATGTCGTCGAGCTCGGTGGCGTTCGCCTCCATGGCCGCGTCGAGCGCGGACTTTTGCTGCTCCCCCGTCCGCTCGAGCTCGGCGGAGTGCTCGCTCGCCACCTTGTCGAGCACCTCGCGATGCCCGGTTCTCTCCCAGTGGATCCCGTCGGTCCGTTCCGCCGCCGCGTGGTCGAGCCCGGCCCGGGCCTCGGTGCTGGCGCGCTGGATGTCGGCGATCTGCTGCCGGGCCTCGCCCTTGATCGCGTGGCGCTGCAGCTCGAGCTCGTCTTCGAGCTCGCGGGCGCGCCGGTTCATGGCGTCCTCGTAGGTGTAGCGACGCCCCTCAGACATCCGAACGACCGTCGGCTCGCGTCGACACGATGCTCATTTGTTTGGCGTTTGCTAGGACCCATTTCGGGCTCATCCGACCGGTCTCCGCTCCGCCGCGTGCCCGCCTCTGGCCCCCTGCTGGCAAGGAATCCTTGCATAATCCGTGCGAATCGGACAAGCCGCGCCCGGCGGGAGCGTCCTGCGCCGCTGCGAGCATCGGCCGAGGACGACGCGCACTGGCTACGGTCCGGGCATGGATTCGTTCGCAGGTCGACTGGCGGTGGTGACCGGAGGCGGGACCGGGATGGGCCGGGAGCTGGTGATCCAGCTGGCGGCCGACGGATGCTCGGTGGCGACGTGCGACGTCAACGTCGACCACATGGAGGAGACGGCCCGGCGGGCCGAGAAGGACGCCCCGGCGGACGTCCGGATCACGACGCACCTCGCCGATGTGTCCGACGAGGCACAGATGAACCGCTTCCGCGACGAGGTCGTCGCCCAGCACGAGACCGACCACGTCGACCTGTTGTTCAACAACGCCGGCGTCGGCGGCGGGAACAGCTTCCTCACCGGTCCGCGTGACGCGTGGGACAAGACCTTCGCCGTGTGCTGGGGCGGGGTCTACAACGGCATGCGCGCCTTCGCCGATCTGGTTGTCGCGAGCGATGACGCGTACGTCGTCAACACGAGCAGCGTGAACGGGTTCTGGGCGTCGCTCGGTCCGGGCGTCCCGCACACCGCCTATAGCGCGGCGAAGTTCGCGGTGAAGGGGTTCACCGAGGCGCTCATGGAGGACTTCCGGGTCAACGCGCCGCACGTGAAGGTGGCGGTCGTGATGCCGGGCCACGTCGGCACGGACATCGTGCTCAACAGCCGGGAGCTCCTCGGCGTCGACCTCGGCGAAGCGCGCACGCAGATGGCGCGTCGGGGCATGCCGACCGACGGGCTGTCGGACGACGACATCCAGAACCTGATGAGGATGTTCGGCGAGATGTTCCGTGAAAACGCGCCGCTCACGGCGGAGCAGGCGGCGACGATCATCCTCGACGGTGTACGGGCCGGGAAATGGCGGATCCTCGTCGGCGACGACGCCTGCGCAATCGACGACGCGGTACGCGCCGACCCCGAGAACGCCTACGGGGAGGACGGACTGAGCCTCGGCACGATCACCGGCGAGTAACCTCCGCGCTCCTGGCGCGGTGGAGCATCCAGACGTTCGGCTCCCAGTACCGACCGACGGCGTCGCGCACCTCGAGCGGAGCGAGACCGCCGGGGAAGACGTAGCCGCCGTCGGCGGGGAACTCCATGCCCGTCCACGCCGTCCACTCGTCGACGGATCCGGTGATCTGCATCGAATGCGGCTCAGGCCTGAGGGTCGTCGCGCCGAGGCGCGCGTGCACGCGCACCCACGGATCGAACGGCAGGCCGTCTTCCCGCGTCCACGTCGCGTACTGCTCGATGGGGATCAACGGGTAACGGTCCTTCCAGCTCGGCCGGACCGGCGCCACGAGCGCGTCGAACCCTGCTTCCGCCGCGCGGTCGGCCATGGCGCCGATAACGAGCCTGCTCACGCCGCTTCCCTGCCGGTCGGGGACCACCTCGGCGGCAAGTGCCGAGAGCGCCGTTGGCGGCGCCGGATCGCTCACCGCGCGAAGGCCCATGGCGTCGATGCCTGCAGGCAGGTCCGCCAAGGTCCCGTCCCACCGGAACGGGATCGCGCGTCCGCGGGCTACGACCCGTTCGGCGTCGGTGTCCCAGACGAGGAACTGCAAGTGCGCGTAGCGCGGTACGAGCGCGCCGAAGTACTCACCACTCACGTCGCCGTGCTGGTTGTACTCGGGCCACACGTCGCGGAACGCGACTTCGGCCTGCTCCCAGAGGTCGGGACGCTCGCCTGCCGTCACGACAACGAGACCACGCTGCGTGGCCGGCGCGTCACTCATGCATCGAGTCTCGCGAACAGATCCACCGCTGGGCGCACGCGTTACGTCAGGATTGCATCGTGCCGGACTACTGGTGGGTCGCGGGGTTGGCGTTGGTCGCGACTGCAGGCTCGGTGATGTCCGTGTTCATCACGCTGCGACACGTCCGCAACGAGCGACGGGCGCGCATAGACGCCGAGCACCGCGCACACACCGAGACGCGCGCACAGGCCGAGCTGGTGTCCGTGTGGTCGGGACCGAGTGCCGACCCGCAACCGGTTGCACTGCTCAACCACTCCGATGAACCGGTCTACGAAGCGGTCGCGACGTTCGTGTTCATCGACGGTTCCGGTCCGACGCGCGGTGAGGAGGTCTCACCGGAGCTCGCGGCGCGGCGGGTACGGGTCGGAGTGATCCCGCCCGGCCGCTGGCGGGTGTGTGTGGACGGCGGATGGAACGGCATGTACCCGCGTCTCGGCGTCGAAGTGGCGTTCACCGACCGCGCCGGCGCGCACTGGGTGCGACGTGCGGACGGCCGGCTCGAGCCGCTCCCTCGGAGCGCTTTCGATTACTTCGAGCTCTCTCGCCCGCTGGAGCTGACACCGCCCGAGCCCGAGCCTGACGACGCCGGCGAGCCCCGACTCGGGCATCGCGCCCGAGTCTGTTCCTTCTCTTTCGGCGAGGGGCTCGGCCGCCGCTGGTCGGCCCGCTGCTCGTGCAACTGGATCGTCACCACGGCAAGCCACGCGGCGGCGTGCGAGGAGTTCGCTCGCCACCATCGGGAAGCCGGCGGATCCGTGGCGTGGCGCCCGGACACCGAAGCCGGCCGCGCCGCCGCCTGAGCATCGAACACCGCGCGGGCGCGGGCTCCGGGCCGGCATGGAACCGGCCGGGACCCGGGTGTTAGCGTTCCCGGCCGGCGGCGCCCGTAGGCGGAGCGGGTGGGCGTCCGTCATCGAGACCGACCTGACGGTCGGGCACATCCCTGATGGAACCGGTCCTCGCCTCTCCTCATTCAAGTTCGCCTGTGCGCCGGCGGAGGGCGCGCACGGCGCTCGTCTTCGCCGCGCTCTTCAGCGTGGTTTCGATGGCCCTACTCGCGTTCACGCCGGCGGCGTCGTCACAGCAGGATCCCGTCGCCCCCGCCCGCGACAGGTTCACGCGTGCTCAGGGCGACGACGCCGCCGCCCAGGACCGGTACCAGAAGGCCGTCACCGAGCGAGACCAGGCCCAGACGCAGGTCACCGACCTGCAGCAGGCCATCCCGCAGGTCCGGG
>JBKOWN010000128.1:0-19293 GCA_046724435.1 Actinomycetota bacterium | reverse complement strand
GCCGATGCCGTTGCAGGGGATCATCTATAACTACGCGGCCCGGCGCGTCTCCCGGGTCCAACGGAGGGAGTTGTCGGGCTTCCCGGTCGGCCAGATCGTCGGCCGGCTGAACACGGTCCGCCCGACGAAGGACGTCATCTTCGAGATGGTCGAGGAGTGGATCGAGACCACGCAGCGGCTCAACAACCTGATCGAAGCGTGACGGCGACGGGCCGGCGGCCGACGTTCAACCTCGCCGACCTCTTCGAGATCGTCGTCGACTCGGCGCCGGACCGCGAGGCGCTCGTGGCCGGCGCGGCGCGCCGGACGTTCGCGGAGCTCGACGAGCGCGCGAACCGCGTCGCCAACCATCTGCTCGGTATGGGTCTCGAACCCGGTGCGAAGGTGGCGATCTACGGCTGGAACCGCGCCGAGTGGGTCGAGACATTCTTCGGCTCGTTCAAAGCGCGGCTCGTCCCCATCAACATCAACTACCGGTACGTCGCCGACGAGCTTCGCTACGTCTTCGAGAATGCCGACGTCGAGGCGGTCGTCGTCGAGCGTTCGTTCCTGCCCCTGGTCCGCGAGATCGAGCCCGAGCTCCCGCGGCTCCGTCACGTCGTCGTGCTCGAGGACGGTGGCGACGCCGACCTCGGCGACGCCACACCGTACGAAGACGCGCAGAAGGCAGCGAGCGCGGAGCGGCCGGCGCTTTCTCGATCGGGCGACGACCTCTACATCCTCTACACCGGCGGGACCACGGGCACACCGAAGGGCGTGATGTGGCGCCACGAGGACATCTTCTTCGCGGCTTTGGGCGGCGGTGGCTTCGGGCAGCAACCGATCCGGACGCCCGACGAGATTGCCGGGCGGATCTGGCCCGAAGACGGCCGCGTCACCTCGTTGACGCTCGCGCCCATCATGCACGGCGCAGCCCAGTGGGGCATGTGCATCATGCTCTTCGGCGGCGGCAAGGTTGTGCTCTACACACCGCACGGCTTCGACCCGCACGAGGCGTGGCTGCTCGCCGAACGGGAGCGGGCCATGGCGGTCATGGTCGTGGGCGACGCGATGGCCCGGCCGCTGGGGGAGGCCCTCGACCAGAAGTCGTACGACCTGTCGTCGGTGGTCTCGGTCGGCTCGGGCGGGGCGGTGTACTCGGCGGCGGTCAAAGCGAAGCTCAAGGAGCACCTGCCGAACGTGCTCACGATCGACACCGTCGGAGCGTCGGAGCTCGGCGCCAGCGGCTCGCAACAGGATCCTGATGCCGGACCTCGCTTCAACACGATCGAGTCGATGTCCGTGTTGGGTGAGGACCTCCGACCGGTCGAGCCCGGTAGCGGTCAGGTCGGTCTGCTCGCGCGGCGCGGCCACATCCCGATCGGGTACTACAAGGACGAATCCAAGACCGCGGCCACGTTCGTCACCGATCCCGACGGCGTGCGGTGGTCCGTGCCCGGCGACCACGCCCGCATCGAGGACGACGGGACGATCACGCTCCTCGGCCGCGGCTCCGGTTGCATCAACACCGGGGGGGAGAAGGTGTACCCGGAGGAGGTCGAGGCCGCGGTCAAGAGCCACCCTGATGTGTTCGATGTCGTGGTCGTCGGTGTTCCCGACGCGCGGTTCACGGAGCGGGTGGCGGCGATCGTGCAACCTCGCGCCGGTCGGAGCCCGACGCTCGAGGACGTCGCGAACCACAGCCGTACCACGATCGCCGGATACAAGGTGCCCCGCGAGCTCAAGGTCGTCGACGCGATCCAGCGCACACCGTCCGGCAAGGCGGACTACCGCTGGGCGAACGAGCAGTTCGAGACCGAGCGGGCGGCGGGATCGTGAGCGCGGCCGAGCTGCCGAACGTCGAGATGACGCTCGAGTATCCGTACACGCGCACGACCGGGCCGGTGATCGGCCCGTTCCTGACCGGCCTCCGCGATGGTCGGATCCTCGGCAACCGGTGCGGCGAGCGCGTGCTGTGCCCGCCGCTCGAGTACGACCCCGAGACGAGTGAGCTGCTCGAGCCCGAGTTCGTCGAGGTCGGGCCGGGCGGGACGGTCCGGTCGTGGACGTGGGTCGCCCATCCCACGCCGAAGCACCCCTTCGACCACCCGTTCGCGTTCGCACTCATCCAGCTCGACGGGGCCGACACGCCGATCGTCCACGCCGTCGACGCCGGGTCGATGGAGGCGATGGCGACGGGGATGCGCGTCGCCGCCCAGTACCGCGACGAGCGCGACGGCGCGATCACCGACGTGTACTTCGTGCCCGCGGACCAAGCTCGTGCCCAGGTCATCACCGCCGGTGATGAGCCGGTGACGATCACCGAGCATCTGGTGTCGTTGCGGATCAGCGAACCGCTCTACCCGCACCGGGCCCGGTTCGCGCAGGGCCTCCTCGAGGGGCGCATCGTCGGTCAACGCTCGCCCGCCAGCGGCAAGGTGTACGTCCCGAGCAACGGCTACGACAACCTCGAGCGCGTCGAGATGACCGAGGCCGACGACGTCGAGGTCGCCGACCGAGGCGCGGTGAGCTCGTTCACCGTCATCACCCCGGTGCAGTACTACGGCCAGAAGGAGACCGACCCGTACATCCGGGCGTCGATCCTCCTCGACGGCGCCGACCAGCCGATCACCGGCGTCGATATCCGCGACATCTCGTTCGACCAGTTCAGGGTGGGCATGCGCGTGCGAGCGGTCTGGAAGCCGCCCTGGGAGCGCGACGTCAGCGACCTCGGCAACCGGTACGGGGGCGCGTGGGAAGGCGTCATCCAGCGTTGGGAGCCCACCGGGGAGCCGGACGTCGATCCCCGACCGCTGCAGGAGTTCGCGTTTTGACGCCCCCGCCGCGCGACGTCGCTGTGGTGGCGACATCGCAGACGAGCTCGTACCGGCGGTTCGACGATTCCGAGCCCAAGCTGATCATGCGCTGCGTGAACGACGTGTTGGAGCGCACGAGGCTCGATCGAAACGATGTCCAGTTCACGATCGCCGGGAGCTGCGACTACCTCTCCGGGATGCCGTTCGCGTTCGTCATGAACATCGACGGTGTGGGCGCGTGGCCGCCCGTCTACGAGAGCCACGTCGAGATGGATGGCGCGTGGGCGCTGTTCGAGGCGTGGTTGCGGTTGCAGCTCGGCGACATCGACGTCGCGCTCGTGATCGGGTCCGGGAAGTCGTCGCCCGGGCGGCCGCGCGAGGTGTTCGCGCTGCAGACCGATCCGTACGTGATGTCCCCGCTCGGGATGGATCCCGTCTCGCTCGCCGGCATCCAGGCGCGGGCGCTGCTGGACGCCGGCACGGCGAGCGAGGGGGACTTCGCCGAGGTGGTGGCCCGCAGCCGTCGGGACGCGCTGCAGAACCCGCACGCGCAGGTGGCGAACGATGTGAGCGTCGACCAGCTCCTCACCGAGCCGTACTTCTCCGCGCCCCTCCGCATGCACGACCTCCCGCCGATCTCCGACGGCGCCGCGGCTGTGATCATCGCCGCCGGTGACCGGGCCCGTGATCTCTCGGACAACCCGGTCTGGATCCGCGGGATCGACCACCGAATCGAGTCGCACCATCCCGGTCTGCGCGACCTGACGCGGTCGGCGTCGACCGAGCTGGCGGCCGAGAACGTCGGGCTGGGCGACACAACGGTCGACGTCGCCGAGCTCATGGTCAACTACAGCCCCGAGGAGCTCATCCTGCGGGACGCGCTCGGGCTCGGCGCCGGAACGACGGTCAACCCTTCCGGGGGCCCGCTCGCCGGCCACCCGGTCATGGCCACCGGCCTGATCCGTGTCGTCGAGGTCGCGAACCTGATCCAAGAGGGATCGGCGAGCCGCGGTGTCGCGCACGCGTCGAGTGGACCGTGCCTGCAGCAGAACCTGGTGTGCGTCATGGACGGAGGCGATTGATGGCGCGGCCGTGCGCGGTCGTCGGCATCGGCCAGACCGACTACCGCCGTCAACTGGACGTGACGCTCGACGGGCTCGTGCGGTGGGCGGCTCTCGAAGCGCTCGAAGACGCGGCCATGACGTTCGCGGACATCGATGCAATCGTGATCGGCAAGGCGCCTGACGCGCTGGAGGCGGTGATGATGCCCGAGCTGTCGCTGGCCGACGCGCTCGGCGCAGTCGGCAAGCCCATCCACCGTGTGCACACCGCCGGGTCGGTCGGAGCGTCCACCGCGATCACCGGCGCGACGCTCGTCGAATCGGGCCGGTACGAGCGCGTGCTCGTCGTCTGTTACGAGAAGCAGTCCGAGGGGAACGCGACGTGGGCGCTGTCGGGAGGTCGGTCGGGCGGCCAGGGTGCGGGCGGCACGTTCGCGCCGTGGATCCGGAGTTACATCTCCCGGTCCGGCGCGCCCGAGCACATCGGCTGGAAGATCGCGGTCAAAGACCGGCTGAACGCGCTGAAGAACCCGCACGCGCACCTGCGGATCGACGACATCTCGATCGAGAAGGTGAAGGAGTCCCCGATGCTGTGGGATCCCCTGCACTTCCTCGAGTCGTGCCCGTCGTCGGACGGCGCCGCGGCCGTCGTGCTGGCCAGCGAGGACGTCGCCCGTCGCGGCCCCCGCCCGCCCGCCTGGGTCGTCGCCCACGCCAAGCGCACGGAGTTCAGCTCGTTCCCGGGTCGGGACACCGTGCGGCCGGTGGCAGGGGTCGACTGCGCCGAGGCTCTGTACGCGAAGGCCGGCATCACGGACCCGCTGCGCCAGATCGACTGCGCCGAGCTCTACGTTCCGTTTTCGTGGTACGAGCCCATGTGGCTCGAGGGGCACCTGATCACGCCCGAAGGTGAGGGCTGGAAGCTGACCGACGCGGGGGAGACGGAGCTCGGCGGTGGCTTTCCCGTGAACCCCTCGGGCGGTGTCCTCTCGTCGAACCCGATCGGCGCGTCCGGACTCATCCGCTGCCTCGAGGCGGCCAACCAAGTGCGGGGCACGGCCGGCGCGTATCAGGTCGACGGCGCCGACGTCGCGCTCGGTCACGCCTACGGCGGCGCGGCGCAGTACTTCGCCATGTGGATCGTGAGCTCCGCGCTCAACCCGGACTTCCGATGACGAGGCGTGACGACCTCCGGCGGGTCGATCAGGCGTTGGCACGCATCGCCCGCATGGCGACGGGCCGCGAAGGCGCGCGTCTCCGATCCGAACGCTCGGGTGTCTACCTCTCCCAGCCTGCCGTCACGATTCTCGCCGCGTTGCGAACCGCCGGTGCCGTGCGGCTTTCGGAGCTGGCGCGGCTCACGGGCCTCGAGGCGCCGCTGGTCAGCCGGGAAGCAGGGGAGCTCGCCGCGAGCGGGCACGTTCGGCGGAAGGCGGACCCGAGCGACGGACGAGCGGGCATCGTCGCGCTCACGCCGAAGGGGCGGCGGTCGTCGGAGGCGTACCGGTCGGCGGCGGACGAGATCATGGCCGAGGTGCTGTCGTCATGGTCGGCCGCCGACCTGCACGACCTGGCGAGCCAACTCGAGCGGATCGTCCGAGACTTCGCGGCGCCGCCTCCGGGTGCACCGCGCGGCGAGTCGACGCCTGCGCGCGCCGTGTCCTGAGCGCGCACTCGGATCCGTAGAACTCCTGAGTCGTACCCCGCCGCGTTAGGTGCCAATCTCGCGACGAAGGAGTGCACGGCGCGCGCTTGTCGTGGTGTTGTTTCGTAGCCGGGCTCGTCGGGAAAGGAGGAACGAACAAAGGAGGTCCCATGTACATCGGTATCGGAACGCTGGTGTTGATCCTCTTGATCCTCTTGATCTTCTACGTCGTGCGGCGCGTATGAGCCGTGCTTCGACGATACGGACGAGCAACGCACGTGAGTCGGCCGCCGCATTTCATCTCGAGCCGGATTGGTCGAACGCAACCCGAACCGGGCAAGAATGGCCGCATGGCCTCGACTGCGCGCGTTTTGCCTCCCGAACCGGTGCTCCGGCTGGCTGACTACGAGCAGGCCGGCGGGGGCGAGGGTCTGGAAGCCGCCGCCCGCCTCGGGCCGGACGGAGTCATCGACGAGATCGCCGCGTCGGGACTGCGAGGCAGGGGCGGAGCGGGGTTCCCGACCGGGCGGAAATGGGCGGCGGTCTCCGCCAACGTCTCGCCGGTCGAACCGACCACGGTGGTCGTGAACGGAGCGGAGGGCGAGCCGGGCTCGTTCAAGGATCGGGCGATCATGCGCGCCGACCCGTACCGGGTCCTCGAGGGTGCGCTCATCGCCGCCTACGCGCTCAGCGCCGACACGGTGATTGTCGCGATCAAGGAGACGTTCACCCGGGAAGCCGAGCGTCTGCGGCGCGCGATCGACGAGGTTCATGCGGCTCGATGGGCGACGGACGTCGAGATCAGCGTGTTCGAAGGACCGCCCGAGTACCTCTACGGCGAGGAGACCGCGCTGCTGGAGGCGATCGACGGGCGAGGTCCGTTCCCGCGCGTCTCGCCGCCGTACCGCCACGGCGCCGAGGAGTTCGGCGCCGACCTCGTCACGTCGGCGGCGAAGATCGAGATGGCGGCACCGGGTGAGCTCACCGACGCGCCGCCCACACTGGCGAGCAACGTGGAGACGGTGGCGAACGTACCGGGCATCGTCGCCCTGGGCGCGGAATGGTTCCGCTCCGTCGGCACGGCTGACTCTCCGGGGACGATCGTGTGCACGGTGAGCGGCCGCACGGCTCGCCACGGTGTGGCCGAGATGCCGATGGGAACGCCGCTGCGCGACGTCATCGACGAGATCGGCGGTGGTGCCCTCCCCGAACGCCGCCACGTCGCAGTCATGTCGGGCGTGGCCAACTCGCTGATCCTCGCCGACCAGTTCGACGTGCCGGTGAGCTACGAGGGGATGCAGGCGATCGGCACCGGGCTGGGGGCGGCCGGATTCATCGTCTTCGACGACGCGACTGACTTCGTCGCCGTCGCCGCCGGTGTCTCGCGGTTCCTGGGTGTCGAGTCATGCGGGCAGTGCGTCCCCTGCAAGCAGGACGGGTTGGAGCTCGCTCAGATCCTCGAGCGCATGTGCAAGGACACCGCGAACGAAGTCGACCTCGTCGAGCTCGACAAGCGCATCGGCACCGTGGCCGACAGCGCCCGATGCAATCTCGCGCTCCAGCACCAGCTCGTCGTGGGGAACATCCGGCAACTGTTCCCGGGCGAAGCCCGTGCGCACACCCACGCCGATGCCCGTCCGGTCGAACCCGAGCTGATCGCCGGGATCGTCGATATCGAGGACGGCCGAGCCGTGCTGGACGAGCATCAGCGCGCCAAGCAGCCGGACTGGACCTACGACGCGGTGGACTCCGGCAAGTGGCCTGCCACCCGTCTTACGCAGCGTTCCACCGAGGCGTTCGAGTAGCTACGACCGGGACGGCTCCGGCGCCGGCGTGCTCGCCGGCGTGAGCGTGAATCCCCGGTAGTCGTCGGCAGCGACGGCGTCGCACGTCTCGGTGTACCGGGGGAGGCCGCCGATGTACGGCATGAACACGCGCGGCTTGCCGGGAACGTTGGCGCCCATGTACCAGGAGTTCGCCTTCGGGAACAGCGTCAGGTTCGCGACCGCGTTGACGTGGTCGACCCAGGCGTCCTCGGCTTCGACGGTGGCGTCGATCGAGGCGAGCTGTCGGGCGCGCAAGTAGGCGATGCAGTCGGCGACCCAGTCGACGTGCTGCTCGATCGCCACGAGCATGTTGACGAGCACCGACGGGCTGCCCGGACCCGTGATGGTGAAGAAGTTCGGGAAGCCGGCAGTGGCGATCCCGAGGTACGTACGCGGTCCCCCGGACCACTTTTCACGGAGCGTCACACCTCCGGCGCCGGTGATGTCGGGACGGAGCAACGGGCCGGTCATGGCGTCGAAGCCGGTGGCGAAGACGATGGCGTCGACGGGGAACTCGTCGCTCGTCGTCCGGATGCCGGCCGGCGTGATCTCGATGATCTGGGTGGAGCGGAGATCGACGAGTGTGACGTTGTCGCGGTTGTAGGTGGCGTAGTAGTCGGTGTCGAGGCAGGGACGCTTCGTGCCGAACGGGTGGTTGCGGGGCGACAGCCGCTCGGCCACCTCGGGGTCCTCGACCACGTCGCGGATGCGCGCCCGCACGTAATCGGCGGCGGTGTCGTTGGCGTCGCTGTCGACGAGGAGATCGTTGAACGCGGCGACCATTCCGTACAAGGTCCCCGACGCCCAGGCCTTCTCGAACTGCGCCTCGCGCGCGTCGTCGTCGACGCCGAGCGCCGAATGCTCGGGCATCGGCACGACCACGCCCGCTCGCGACTCGCGCATCGCCTGGCGGTGTTCACGAGCGCGCGCCTTGCGCGCTCGGATCGCCTCTGGATCGAGTGGAGCGTTCTTCGCCGGCATCGTGAAGTTCGGCGTCCGCTGGAACACCGTGACGTGCGCGGCCTGCCGGGCGATGACCGGGATGGACTGGATCCCCGACGAGCCCGTTCCGATGACCCCGACGTCCAGACCGCTGAAGTCGACACCCTCGTGCGGCCAGCGGCCGGTGTGGAAGATCTCACCGCCGAACGTGTCGATGCCGTCGACCTCGGGCTGCTTGGCCTCCGAGAGACAGCCCGTCGCCATGATGCAGAACTGCGCCGAGAGCCGGTCGCCGCGGTCCGTCACGATGTCCCAGCGCTGCACGCCCTCGTCCCAGGTCGCCGCGGTCACGCGGGTTTCGAACTGGATGTCGCGGCGCAGGTCGAATCGATCGGCGACATGCCTCACGTACCGCAGGATCTCCGGCTGGGACGCGTAGCGCTCCGACCACGTCCAATCCTGCTCCAGCTCGGGCGAGAACGAGTAGGAGTAGTCCATAGACTCGACGTCGCAGCGAGCTCCTGGATAACGGTTCCACCACCATGTTCCGCCGACGTCGGCGGCCGCTTCGTAGCCCTGGACGCTGAGGCCGATCCGGCGCAGCCGGTGGTGGGCGTAGAGCCCGGCGAAGCCGGCGCCGACGACGACCGCGTCGACGCGCGCGCGAGGTTCGGTCACCCCGCGATTCTCCCACGCATCTACGCGGTCACCCAGACCAAGACCTCGGCGCCGCCGGGGCCGGCCGTCACGGCGCGGGCGCCGGCGTTCGTCAGGCGGGCTGCGTCACCTTCGGCGAGCGGGCCGGCGCCTTCCAGGTCCACGTCTCCGGCGGCGACGAACAGATGCGCGTGCGCGCCGTCCGGCACGGTCGTCGTCTCGCCCGGCTCGAGGCGCGCGCCCCAGAGCGCGGCGTCCCGTTGCTGGATCGTGATCGCGCCTTCGTGCCCTTGCCCGGACGCGATCGGATGCAGCCCGCCCTTCTCGAGCTCGCGGTTGACATCGCGCTGCTCGTAGCCGGGAGCAATGCCCTCCGTGTCGGGCGGGACCCACATCTGGACGAAGTGGACCTCCTCCGTGGGCGACGTGTTCATCTCGGAGTGCTCGATGCCGGTGCCGGCGCTCATCCGCTGCGCGAGCCCCGGGTACAGCTCGCCGTGGTTGCCCTCGGAATCACGGTGCTCGAGCCGGCCCGCGAGCACCCACGTGACGATCTCCATGTCCCGGTGGAAGTGCGCGGGAAAGCCGCGGGCGGGGGCCACGCGATCGTCGTTGCTCACGAGCAGCAGACCGTGATGCGTATTGGCGGGGTCGTAGTGGCGGCCGAAGCTGAAGCTGTGCCGGCTGTCGAGCCAGTCGATCTTCGTGTGTGCACGTGTCTCGGCTCGGCGGATGTCGACGGTGCTCATGTGCCAGCATGAAATCAGGTGGTCCCCGTAGGGTCGAATCACACACGGGTGGGGCCCGAGGAAGGAGCATCGCGTTGGTCGACGACAGCCGCTCACTCCGGTTCGCGATCATCGGCGCCGGGATGGCGGGGATCCTCAGCGCGATCAAGCTGAAGGAGGCGGGGCTCACCGACTTCACGGTCTACGAGAAGGCGGATCGTGTCGGGGGAACGTGGCGGGAGAACACGTATCCGGGGCTGTCGTGCGACGTGCCGTCCCATCTCTATTCCTATTCGTTCGCGCCCACGCCCGAATGGAGCCATCGCTTCTCGCCGGGCGACGAGATCCAGGGATACTTCGAACGGGTCGCGCGCGAGCACGACGTCGAGCGTCAGATCCGGTTCGGTGACGCGGTCACGAGCTGCCGGTTCGACGACGGCGGGTGGCAGGTCGAGACGGATGGCGGGCACCGGGACGACGTCGATGTGGTGATCGCAGCTACCGGTGTGCTGCACCACCCCAAGCTCCCCGACTTCGAGGGCATGGACGACTTCGAGGGGGCAATGTTCCACAGCGCGCGTTGGGATCACGACGTGCGCCTCGACGGCGCGCGGGTCGGCATCGTGGGTACGGGCTCGACAGCGGTGCAGATGGTGTCGGCCCTGGTCGGCCGGGTCGAGAAGCTGTCGCTCTTCCAACGGACCGCCCAATGGATCATGCCACAGGAAAACCCGCCCTACAGCGAGGACGAGAAGACGGAGTTTCGAGCGAACTCGGAGCGGCTGGCCGAGCTGCGGTCGAACCTCACGCAGGTCTTCGACACCTTCGCCAACGCCATCGTCGACGCCGACTCGCCGGAGATGAAGATGATCGCGGGCATGTGCTTGGAGAACCTCGAGAGCAACGTGTGCGATCCGGAGCTGCGTGAGGCGCTGCGGCCTGACTACCAGGCGGCGTGCAAGCGGTTAATCATCTCGCCCGACTTCTACGACGCCATCCAGCAACCGAACGCCGAGCTCGTCACGGACGCCATCGAGCGCGTCGAGGCAGGCGGCGTGCGAACCCGAGACGGCCGCCTGCACGAGCTCGACGTGCTGGTGCTCGCCACCGGCTTCAAGACCGACGCGTTCATGCGGCCCATGACCGTGATCGGACGGGACGGCGAGTCCCTGGCGCAGGCGTGGGCGGCCCGTCCGAGCGCGTATATGTCCGTCTCGATTCCCGGCTTCCCGAACTTCTTCATGCTCAACGGACCGAACGGCCCGGTCGGCAACTTCTCGCTGATCGAGGTGGCCGAGCTGCAGTTCGGCTACATCATGCAGCTCTTGGCACCGCTCCGGTCGGGCGAACGCCGCGTGGTCAGCGCGACTCGCGACGCGATGGAGCAGCACGAAGCGGCACGCGAGCGGGCGGCAAAGAACACGGTCTGGGTCACCGGCTGTCACAGCTGGTACCTCGACGACCGGGGGATCCCCGCTACCTGGCCGTGGTCGTTCGACCGGTTCCGATCGGAGATGCACGCGCCGCGTGCGGCCGCGTTCGAGTATCGGTGACGGCAACGAGGCGCCTGCGGCGCGAACCACCGGCGTTCCGCCGAGTCGTCGTGAGCCGCGTCGAGCGTATGAGCCCGCGCATGGTTCGCGTCACCTTGGGCGGCCCCGAGCTCGCCGGACTGACGGTCGAGCAGCCGGCGGCGAGCGTGCGGGTGCTCCTCCCGTCGTCCGGAGCCGGCGACGTCGCGGTTCCCAACTGGAACGGCAACGAGTTCCTCCTGCCCGACGGCCGACGGCCGACGATCCGGACGTTCACGCCCTGGCGCGTCGACCCCGAAGCGCTCGAGCTCGACGTCGGGATCGTCGTCCACGGCGGCGGTGTCGCGTCCGACTGGGCGGTGGCCGCCGAGCCGGGTCACCCGGCGGCGATCTCCGGCCCGGGTCGCGGGTACACGATCGACCGCGAGGCGCCCGCGTACCTCGTCGCCGGCGACGAGACTGCGATCCCGGCCATCACCCAGGTGCTCGGTGCAATCCCCGGCGAGACGCCGGTGCAGGTGCGCATCGAAGTCGCGCATGCCGACGGCAGTCTCGCGTTGTCGCATCCCAGCGCGACCGTCGAGTGGTGCGACCTCGCGCCCGGGGCGCCTCCGGGCGACGCACTCGGGGCCGCAGTTCGCGACGCGGAGCTCCCGGACGGGGCCCGGGTGTGGGCCGCCGGCGAAGCGGCCGCCGTCCAGCGCATCCGCCGCCATCTCTTCGACGATCGGGGACTGGCGCGAGCGCAGACGTCGGTGCGCGGCTACTGGAAACACGGGCGCGCCGGTGATGGAGACGCCGACACGTGACGTCCCGCCGCACGTCCCGCTCGGGTACCCGCCGGCTCAACGCCGAACTGCGTGAAGGCGAGGTCGTCAAGCCGCTCGAGCTCTTCTTCGACCTCGTATTCGTGCTCGCGTTCACACAGTGCACCGCGTTGATGGCCGCTCAGCCCACGTGGGAGGGAATCGGGCGGGGGATGTTGGCGCTTGCCATGCTGTGGTGGGCCTGGGTGGGCTACTCGTGGCTTACAAGCGTCATCGAGCCCGAAGAGGGCGCGGTGCGGATCGCGATGTTCGCGGCCACGGCCGCGCTCCTGGTTGCCGCCCTCTGCGTGCCGCAGGCGTTCGGCGACCGCGCGCTGTTGTTCGCGATCGCGTACGGGATGGTGCGTGCCGGACAGATCGCGCTGTTCCTGATCGCCAGCCGCGACGACCCCGGGCTCCGCAGCTCGGTCGTCAGTCTGGCGATCAGCTCCGCGATCGGGGTCGGGTTGCTGACCGGCGCGTCGTTCCTCGCCGGCGGTGCCCAGGAGGCGCTGTGGGGGATCGCGATCCTGGTCGACTGGGGCGGCCCGGCACTGTTCGGCATGCGGGGATGGAGGCTGGTTCCGGGGCACTTCGCCGAGCGCCACAGCCTCGTCATCATCCTGGCGCTCGGTGAGTCGATCATCGCGCTGGGTGTCGGCGCCCGGGTCGATCTCACCGCTGGTGTGGTCACGGCGGCGGTGCTCGGCGTCGGGCTCGCGGCCGCGCTGTGGTGGACCTACTTCGACGTCGTCGCCCTCGTCAACGCACGACGCTTGACCATGGCGACGGAAGGGCGCGAGCGCAACACGCTCGCCCGTGACTCCTACTCCTACCTGCACTTTCCGATGGTGGCCGGCATCGTCCTCGCCGCACTCGGTCTCGAGGAGACGCTCGCGCACATCGGCGATGCGCTGGACACCGTGCACGCGTTCGCGCTTCTTGGCGGGGTCGCGGTCTACCTGCTGGCCCACGTCGCATTGCGGCTCCGGAATGCGCACACGCTCAACCGACAGCGCCTATTGCTCGCCGTGCTGCTCCTCGCGCTGATCCCAGTTGCGACCACGATCCCCTCGCTGGCGACGCTCGCGGGCGTCAACGTGCTGCTCTGGGCGATGATCGGTTACGAGACAGCCAACTACGACGAGCGCCGCTACCGCTTGCGCCACGGCCTCGACCCCGATCCGCCGTCGCCGCTCGGAGGCGAACGAGCGTGACACGTTGATCCACATTCGAGCCGTCAGCCCCACCGACGTGACCCCGCGACTGGTGGAGTCCCTCGGCGCCAACGACGGTGTCGTGAACCTGGTGGTCCTCGAAGGAGTAGCCCGCAACCCTGACGGCGACTCGGTGCAGTTCGACGTCATCGCCGCCGAGGCCAATCGGGTGCTCGACCAGCTCCGCGACCTCGGCCTGGCGCGGCGGGGATCGATCGTGATCGAGGACGTCGCCGCCTCGATCTCCGAGCTCGCCGCGAGGGCGGAGCGTCGCGAGCCGCGCAAGGCGAGGTCGTCGCCCATTTGGGAGGAAGCCGAGGCCCGGATCCAAGCCCGCGGCGTGTACCCGGCCAGCTGGTTCGTGCTCATGGTCATCGCCGGACTCATCGCGGCCGTCGGAATCCTCACCAATTCACAGATCCTCATCGTCGGCGCCATGGTCGTGGGCCCCGAGTACGGCGCCATGATCAACGTGGCGTTCGGCGTCGATACCGCGGATGCCCACGTGGTTCGCCGCGGCCTAAACGCGCTGTTCTTCGGCTTCCTGTTCGCGGTCGTCGCCACCCTGCTGTTCGGGCTGTTCATTCGCGCCTTCGACCTCGAGCCGAGAGCGTTCGCACTCGGCATCCGCCCTGTCTCCGACCTCATCAACTCGCCGAACGTGTTCTCCGTGGTCGTCGCCGTCTTGGCGGGGATCGTGGGTGTCGTATCGCTGACCGAGGCGAGGGCAAACGCATTGATCGGCGTGTTCATCTCGGTCACCACCATCCCGGCAGCTGCGGATCTGGGCCTGTCGATCTCCTTCGGGGCGTGGGGGGAGGCCCGGGGTGCGCTCTTTCAGCTGCTGTTGAACGTGGTCATCCTGATCGTCGTCGGCGCCGTCGGCCTGCGGGTGCAGCGACGGATCTGGGGGCGAACCGGGTGGCGGACCAGCGCTACGTGATTGTGAGAGCGAAGGTTCCGGTGACGGCGTCGCCGCATGGCACGAACGGCGTCGTGCCCGCCGTAGCTGCTACCGGATCGCGATGGGGTTGACAGGTGAACCCGTCGCAGCCGGCAACCGGAGGGGGGCGATCACGCACAGAAACGACCAGCGATTGTCCTGTTGGCACAGTTCGGCGAGGTCCTCGAACTGGAGGTAGTCGAGCAGTTGGAGCCCCATTGCGTTGATCGCGAGCACGTGGACCGGAAAGTCCACGCCCTCCGTCGTGCTCGGCGCGGTGTCGTTGTTTCCGTCACTCCCGAGGACGGACACGCGCCGCTCCGCGAGAAACTCCATGGCCGTCGGGTGGAGGCCGGCGCGCGCGTCGGCCACGTTCCAAGGGCCAACTTCCGCCCGGCGCCGACTATGCCCGACCCGAACGAACAGGAGGTCGCCTCGGTCCACACGGAGGTGTTCGTCGCTCTCGGCTGCAGCGAGGTCGTCGACGGTCACATGATCACCGGGCTCGAGCCACGGCACACCTCGCACCAGCGGTATGTCGAGGAGAACACCGCGACCGACGATGCCGTCGCCCGCCACGTCGATCGAAAGAGCCGACGCGCCGGTGGGTGTGAGCGTGTCGACGCTGACACTGTTATAGAGCTTGCTGTTGTAGATGACGTGACACAGGGCATCGATGTGGCTGTCGGCGTTGCCGTGCACGTTCATCACGAACCGATCCATCGCGAAGTGGAGTCCTGCACCATGACTGTGATCATCGGCGCCGCCGGTCATCTCGTGTCGGCAGGGCTCGGGGTTGTCGGCTGATGGTCGGTCCTCCACCGGCCGGGCGAGCGACACCGTCTTCCCCGATCGAACCTCGCCGATTGCAGCGAGGACCTGGGCGGGAGTGATGTTGTTGAGTGCTCCACGCCGGTCCGACGTGCCCCACGTCGACGTTTGCTCGAGATGGCGATACAGAGAACGGAAGTCGGCCGCGTCGAGGGCGTCGCCAGACATCGAGTCTCAGGTCCGCTGTTGATCGGTCCGTGCCGGGAGCACGGAGCCGTAGCTGTCGTCGCCTGCGGACGCCCGGCGCACCGTGAACGCGCGCTCTTCGCGGTGGCGGCCGAGCAACGCGCCGCTCCAGCGGAGCAACGCGCCGAGTCGGTTCCGGAACCCGGTGAGGAACACGAGGTGCACGCACAACCACATCAGCCACCCGGCGAAGCCGCTGAGTCGCAAGCCCTTGAAGGCGACGACGGCACGGAAGCGTCCGATCGTGGCCATGCTGCCGAGGTCGACGTACTTGAACGTCACCGTCTTGGCACCGCCGCCTTGCAGCCGGCGCCGGATCGTGCGGCCGGCGAAGAGACCTTGCTGCATCGCGACCTCGGCGACGCCCGGAAGGTGATCGAGGCTCATCATGTCGCCGATGGCGAACACTTCCGGATGACCGGGCAGCGTGCAGTCGGGCAGCACCGCCACGCGACCGGCGCGGTCGACCTCCGCCCCTGCCGCATCTCCCAACATCTTCGCCAGCGGTGACGCTGCGACACCGGCGGCCCAGATGACGGTATGGGCGTTGATGCGCTCGGTGCCGTCCGTGGTCTTGACGTCGATGCCGTCGAAGTCGACGTCGGTGGCGCGGAGGCCCATGCGCAACTCGACGCCCATATGCTCGAGCTCCTTGCGGCCCTTGCCGGACAGATTCTCGCCGAAGCTGGCCAGCGGCTTGTCGCCGCCGTCGATCAGGATGACCTTGGCGGTGGACGGGTCGATCGTCCGGAAGTTGTGGCGGAGGGACCGCTCGGCGAGCTCGCGAATCTGGCCGGCGAGCTCACATCCCGTCGGTCCCGCGCCCACGACCACGAACGTCAGCCACCGACGCTTTTCCTCGTTGTCCGCCTCCATCTCGGCGAGCTCGAAGGCGCCGAAGATGCGGCGGCGTAGCTCGAGCGCGTCGTCGATCGTCTTCATTCCCGGGGCGAAGCTCTCGAACTGGTCGTTGCCGAAGTACGAGGTCCGGCCGCCGGCGGCGACGATGAGGCTGTCGTACGGGATCTCCATGTGCTGACCGACGGGGTCGAGCGCGGCGACCGTCCGTCTCTCGAGATCGAAGCCGGTGACCTCGGCCAGCTCGACGCGGCAGTTGCGCGTGTTCCGAGTGACGTCGCGGAGTGCGGGACCGATCTGCCCCTCCGAGAGAATGCCGGTAGAGACCTGGTACAGGAGCGGCTGGAACAGGTGGTAGTTGTGCCGGTCGACCAGCGTGACGTCGACGGGCGCCATGGCCAGCGACTTGGTGGCGAAGAGCCCACCGAAGCCGCCCCCGATGATGACGACTCGATGGCGTCCGTCCAAAGACGCGCCCTCAGCCCCCTCGTCGAGCCGGCTGCGCTGGTCGAGCACCCAGAGCATCGCAAGCGCCGGCGCCACGACGACCGCGCCGATGATGAACGCGATGATCAGCCACAAGAGCACGGAGCTGGGCGCGGCGGCCTGATCGATGGTCAGAGTCGTCGGGAGGATGTACGGGTACTGCGCGACGCCCCATCCGAGGAGCACGGAGACCACCGTCGCCACGGCCAGCAGCCGAACGCGGGTGGCGCCGAACTGCCGCCACAGTGCGCCGAGCGTCGCCAGGCCGAAGACGGCGGACGCGATCACGAACGGGAGTCCCTCGTGCAGCAGGCCGTGGTGGATGTATGGGGCGTCGTCATGTAGGACGAAGAGCCCGACGAACGACGCGACCCCGGCTGCCAGGCCGATCAGAAAGGCCCGAATGCGGAAATACGACGCCATCACGTCGTCGTAGGTGCGACTGGCGTCGGCGAGCAGGAAGGTCGCGGCGATGAAGGCCGAGATGAGGACGCCGAAGATCCCGACGACGATCGACGTGGAGTTGAGCCAGCTCGCCCACAGGCTGCCTTGCTCGTTGCCGGGCGGCACTCGCCCCGACGCGATCCCGCCGAGCGCGGCGCCGAGCATGAAGGGTGTGACGAGCGACGAGATCCCGAACGCAGCGCTGAGCACGCGCTTGCGGCCCGCCTTCTGGGCGATCTTGCGGAACGCGAAGCCGGAGCCGCGGACGACGATGCCGACGCCGGCGAGGATGATCGGGATGAACAGGGTCTTCATGATCGACCCGAACGCCTCGCTGAACGCCGTCCAGCACACGATGGCGACGAAGATCAGCCAGACGTTGTTGGCCTCCCAGACCGGCGCCATGGCGTGGTCGATGAGACCCCGCGGCCGCTCGCCCCGCTTGGAGCCTCCTGCGAGCAGGTCCCAGAAGCCGGCGCCGTAGTCGGCGCCACCGAGCACCGAGTACATGATGACGGCGAACCACAGGATGCACGCGACCGCGACTGCCATCAGACGCCGACCTTTTCGCCTGCCCTCGCCACGGCGTCCTCGTCACCGAGGCGGAGGGGCCCGCGCGGCCCGTAGGGGACGTCGGAGTCGGCGCCCTCGTCCTGGGAGCGCCAGCGTCGTGCGAGTACCCGGAGCGTGCTGATGAGCCCACCTGCGACCAAGACGTACAGCGCGACGATGATCCCGAACGTGACCCAGATGCCGCCGTGGTCCGTGACCGCATCCTTGGTGCGCAGGACGTTGTAGACGATCCAAGGCTGACGCCCGACCTCGGTGACGAACCACCCCGCCTCGATGGTCGCGAGAATGGCGACGCCCGAGACCGCGGCACAACGCAGGAACCAGCGCGTCTTAGGCAGGCGTCGTTTCCGCCACCACACGAACCCGAACCAGGCGGCGAGCAGCGCGAGGGCGGATGCGGTCAGGACCATGACGTCGAATGACCAATGCACGATGTTCACGGGCGGCCGGTCGTCGGCCTTCACGGTGTTGAGACCCTTGATCTCGGTGTCGGCGCTGCCGCCCGTGAGGAACGATCCGAGATCCGGGATCTTGATCGCGTACTCGATGCTGGCGTTGTCGTCCTGACCGTTGCCCGGGAGGTAGCCGAAGATTGCCTCGGGTTCGTGCGTGCCGGACTGCTGGACGCCCTCGATCGCCGCGAACTTCACCGGCTGCTCGTTGATCACCATGCGCGTGATCTGATCGCCGACGACGAGCTGGACCGGGGTGAGGATCGCGGCGATGGTGAACGGGATCAGGAAGCCCAGACGGTGGTACCGGTCGTTGCGCCCGCGCAGCATGCCCACGGCGTACACGCTGGCGACGACGAATCCGGCCCCGAGGTACGCGGCGATGACGAAGTGCGTCACCTCCCACGGGAAGGCGGGGGTGAACATCGCCTTGGCGACGTCGACGTTCTTTGGCAGCCCCTTGGACGAAAGCGTGAAGCCCTGCGGTGTGTTCAGCCACGAGTTCACGGCCAGGATGCTGATCGCGCCCAGGACCGACACGAACGGGATCGGCACTCCCGTCCACAGGTGCGATCGCGGGCTCAGCCGGTCCCAGCCGTAGATGTAGACGGCGATGAGGATCGCCTCGAGGAAGAACGCGATCGCCTCCAGTCCGAACGGCAGCCCGAACACGCTGCCGAACTTGCCCATGAGGCCCGGCCAGAGGAGCCCGAGCTCGAAGGACAGGACCGTGCCCGTCACGGCGCCCACCGCGAACGTGACCGCCATGACCTTCGACCATCGCCGCGCCAGGAGAAGCGCGACCTCGTCGCGCTTTCGCACGCCGCGCCAGTTCGCGATCAGCGTGATCGCCGGCAACGCCACGCCGATCGGGACGAGCAGGATGTGAAAGGCGAGCGTGAATGCCATCTGCTCGCGCGCGGCGAGCAAGGTCGAGGACGCGTCCGACGCCAGGATCGTGAGATTCACGATCGCGCTACCGGAGTCGTTCGAGCAGGTGCTCACCCACGCGCAGGGTGTTGGCGATGATCGTCAGCGTCGGGTTCACGGCGCCGATGGATACGAAGAAGCCCGAGTCGAGGACGTACAGATTGTCGAGCTCGTGGGTCTTGCAGTTCACGTCGAGCACCGACGACTTCGGATCGCTCCCGAACCTCGTGGTGCCCGCCTGGTGCGCCGTCGCCGAGATGGCCATCCCCTCGTGGAGGTACACGTTGCGCCGGTGCGTGTGCTCGTCGAAGCCGAGGTCGCCCAGCATCGATTCGAATTTCTTACGGAGCCGTTTCAGCGGTTCGGTGTTGTTCTCGTCGT
>JBKOWN010000040.1:0-6804 GCA_046724435.1 Actinomycetota bacterium | reverse complement strand
CAGCCCGTTCGGCTTGGCGGCGATGATGTCCTTGTACAGCTGCGACCCCGTCGGCACGGTGGCCGCGGTCGAACGCAGCACGTGGAAGAGCGAGATGAAGACCGGGAACTGCACCACCAGCGGCAGGCACCCGCCGAGCGGATTGACCTTGTTCTCCTGGTAGAGCTTCATCATCTCTTCGTTGAGCTTCTGGCGATCCCCCTTGTGCTTCGCCTGGAGCTTCTTGATCTCCGGCTGGAGTCGCTGCATCGCCAGCATCGAGCGCGCCGACTTCGCGGTGAGCGGGAAGAGGACCAGCATCACAGTGATCGTCAGCAGGATGATCGCGATGCCCTCGTTCGGGATGATCGCGTAGAAGAACGCGAGGACGGCGCCGAAGGCGTTGTAGAGGGGATCAAGCATCGGTCAGCCTGCTCTCATGGGCGAACGTGTGTTCGGGGGGACGGGGTCGAGGCCGCCGCCGCCCCAAGGATGGCAGCGCCCGAGCCTGCGGAGCGCGAGCCAGAGACCGCGGACGGCGCCGTGCCGTTCGAGCGCCTCCAGCGCATACGCGGAGCACGACGGGTGAAAGCGGCACCGGGGCGTCAAATGCACGCTCACGAGCCGCCAGGCCCGAATCGGCAGCATCAGCACCCGGGCCGCCGCTGACGGCGCGGTGGGCGGGACGTCGACGACCGCGTTCACGACTTCGCTCCGGCCGCGCTGAACAGCGCCACCAGGGTCTCGACGAGGGCGTCGAATCGCATCGTCAGCGCCTCGCGCCGGGCCGAGACCAGGTAGGCACCGCCGGCGGTGAGATCACCCTCGGCACAGGCCACGGCGGCCCGTAGGCGTCGTCGCAACCGGTTACGCTCCACGGCGCTGCCGATCCCGGTGACGGCGTACGCCACCCGCGGGGGACTGTCGGGCTCGCTGGGAACGAACCGGATCGTGACGGCACCGCGCACGTGTCGCTCCGCCTGGGCGAGGACGGCGAACGTGCCACGATCGCGAACGCGCCGGATCAGGCCGACAGGCGCGTTCGGCCGCGCTGGCGTCGGGCCTTGAGCACCGCCCGGCCGCCCCGGCTTCGCATCCGGGCCCGGAAGCCGTGACGCTTCTTGCGCTTTCGGTTGTTCGGCTGGAACGTGCGCTTCACGCATGGCCTCCTCGCGAAGGATCGCCCGCGAGACCCGAGGTCGGGGGCCGCAAACAGTCGGGCGAACCACCGAGTGTATGGCGGCGCGTGAAACGACTGCAACGCGGGGGCCGCATCAACACCGCGAGGCAACGCCACCCTTGTTCGTCGCAAAACGCCGGTGCTACGTTCGGATCTCTCGCCGACGTCACGGCCTCGGAGGCGAACTTCCCCGAACTCGAGAGGCCGAATCTTTCTACCGGCTGATGGCTGCCTCCGGCGGCCCCGAGAGGATCGTTCTCCACACCTGTGGACGCACCTGTGGAATTTGACCGGGGTGTCACCGCCTCCGAGATCTGGGAGCACGGCGCGACAGCCCTCCGCTCCCAGCTCGCGCCGAACACCTGGGGTCTGTGGTTTCAAGGCGTGCGTGCGGTCAGCCTGACCGACGACGTCCTGATCCTTGCGGTCCCGAGCTCCCTGGCCGCCGATCGCATCCGCTCGAGCTACACGGGGATGCTCGCCGACACGCTCCGGGACGTCACGGGCCAGCAGCTCAGAGTGGAGCTCACCGTCGAGACCGACACCCGGCCCGAAGAGGCACTGCCCCCCGTCCCGCCGACCGTCGCGACACCGCTCAGCGACCTCTCGACGCCGGTGACCCCGGACGAGGAGCCTTCGCGGCTCTGGGCCACCGGAGGCCTCAATCCCAGATACACCTTCGACCAGTTCGTGATCGGCGCCTCGAACCGCTTCGCCCACGCCGCCGCCCTCTCGGTTGCCGAAGCACCCGCACGCTCGTACAACCCCCTCTTCATCTACGGCGCCGCCGGCCTCGGAAAGACGCACCTCCTGCACGCCATCGGCCATCACGTCAAGGCCGTCTTTCGCAACAAGCGTGTCCGCTATGTGTCCACCGAGACCTTCATGAACGAGTTCGTCGACGCCATCCGGGCCAAGACGATGCCGGCATTCAAGCGGCGTTACCGCGACCTCGATGTCCTCCTGATCGACGACATCCAGTTCCTCGAGCGGACCCAGGAGCTCCAGGAGGAGTTCTTCCATACGTTCAATCAGCTCCACAACGAGGACGGGCAGATCGTCATCTCATCCGACCGTCCCCCGAAGTCGATCGCCACGCTCGAGGACCGTCTCCGCAGCCGCTTCGAGTGGGGACTGATCACGGACGTGCAGGTCCCTGAGTTCGAGACCCGCCTGGCCATCCTGCGCAAGAAGTCCGAATCGGAGCATCTGGACGGCATCCCGGACGAGGTCTTCGCTTTCATCGCCAGCAACATCCATGACAACGTCCGTGAGCTCGAAGGCGCGCTCCTCCGCGTGAACGCCTACCGCGCCTTGAACGATGCGCCGCTGACGGACGAGATCGCGCACCAGGTCCTCGCTGATCTGCTCTCGCCAGCCCAACCACGTGAGATCACTCCCGAACTCATCCTCGACGAGACGGCCAAGATGTTCGGCTGGGATGTCGAGGACCTGTGCGGCAAGAGCCGTCGCCGACCTCTCGTCACCGCCCGGCAGATCGGTATGTACGTCATGCGCGAGCTAACGGGCTACAGCTATCCGCAGATCGCCAAGGAATTCGGAGGTCGTGACCATACGACCGTCATGTACGCCGTCGAGAAGATCAAGCAGCAGATGAACGAGCGTCACACCACGTTCGACCAGGTCACCGAGCTCATCGCCCGTATCAAGCTCGGCACTGGTGGATAACCCTGTGGACAAGTGGGGATATCCGCGGAGCGCATGGGGATGGGCCTGGGCAAAACCCTCTCCGTCAAGCTCTCATTGAGGGATGGCGGTGGAAAGCCTGGGGATTTCGCCACCCACTCCAACCTGCGCCGACGGCCCGCTGTCCCCAATCCACAGGGACTACTACAACTGCTATTCAGAGATCCCCAACTGTTGAGGAAACCGATGGCGCGAATTGAAGGAGATTGCCGGTGAAGTTCCGCTGCGAACGGGACACCCTGGCCGATGCCATTGCTGTTGCGCAGCGAGCCGTGGCCTCTCGCACGGGTGCGCTGCCCGTCCTGTCGGGCTTGCGGGTGTCACCGACGTCGTCCGGCGTCGAGCTCGTCGGGTCCGATCTCGAGCTGACCATCCGGGTGGAGGCGCCGGCCGACACCGATGGCGAAGGCAGCTCCGTCGTGCCGGCGCGGTTGTTCTCGGAGATCGTGCACAAGCTCGATCCGGGAACGGTGTCCGTCGAGTTCACCGACGACGAGGCGCGGGTGGAGGCGGGACGGTTCCGGACGTCGTTGCGCACGTTGTCGGCGGCGGACTTCCCGCGTCTGACGGAGCCGGGCGGGGCAGGAGTCAAGGTTGCCGCCGGTGCGCTCACGGAAGCGCTCCGTCAGGTTGTCCCCGCTGCTTCGCGGGACGACGCACGGCCGATCCTGACGGGTGTGTTGTTGGCCGCGTCTGCCGGTGGCCTGCGGTTGGTTGCGACCGACTCCTACCGACTCGCAGTGCGTGACCTCCAAGGTGTGAGCATGCTGCCGGAAGGTCAGAAGGTGCTGGTTGCCGGGAAGGGGCTCGGTGAGGTCCAGAGGCTGCTCGGGCACGAGGAGATCGAGGTCGTGCTCGCAGAGCGCGAGGTCGTGTTTCGTGTCGGCCGCACATCCGTGACGACACGCCTCATCGAAGGCGACTTCCCGAACTACGAGCAGCTCATCCCAGGTGGCTACCCGAACAAGCTGACCGTCGCTCGAGATCAGCTCAGTGCCGCGATCAATCGTGTGCGACTCGTCGGTCAGGGACGCGATACGGCGCCCATCCGCCTGGCGATGACGGCCGAAGGGCTCGAGTTGTCCGCGGTGGCCCAGGACGTCGGAGAGGCGCACGAGATGGTCGAGGCGAAGTACGAGGGCAGCGATCTCACGGTGGCGTTCAACTCGCAGTTCCTGCTGGAGGGAATCGACGCCGCGTCAGGATCAGAGATCACGGTCGAGTCGATCGACCCGTTGAAGCCGGCGGTTCTCAAAGGGACCGACAGCGGGGACTTCCTTTATCTGCTCATGCCGGTTCGCATCTCCTAGTCGGTAGGTGCGCAACGCGTGAGCGTCGTGGCGCGTGTCGCCCTCACGGACTTTCGTTGTTACCCGGCGGTCGATCTCGTCTTCCCGTCCGGCGTGACGATCGTCTCGGGAGCCAACGGCGAGGGGAAGACCAGCCTTCTCGAGGCGCTCAGCTGGGCCGCGACGACCCACTCGTTTCGTGGGGTGCCGGATGCCGCGCTCGTGCGTTCGGGTGCTGAAGCCGCGTTCCTACGCGTGACAGTGCACGAGCCGGACCGTGAGCAGCTGTTGGAGGCCGAGATTCGAGCTGTCGGACGAAACCGGGTGCGCATGAATCGCCACCCGCTCGCGCGTGCGCGTGATCTGTTGGGCCTCTTGCGCGTGACCGGGTTCGCGCCCGATGACCTGCAGCTGGTGAAAGGAGGCCCCGCCGGCCGGCGCGGGTACCTCGACGATCTTCTCGTCGCGGTCGCCCCGCGTTACGAGTCCGTGCGGGCGGAGTTCGACCGCGTCTTGAAGCACAGGAACGCGCTCCTGCGACAGGGTCTCCGCGGCCTCGACGCGGAGTCGACCCTCGTGGTATTCGACGAGCAACTGGTCCGCGCCGGGAGCGAATTGGTACGCGGTCGCCTCCGCCTCACCGCGCGTCTGTTACCTGCCGTGCGCGAGGCTTATCGGGGACTCGCCGGCGAGGCGGACGGCGTCGATGCCGATTACGAGGCCGAGTGGGCCGAGGGCAGCGTGACACCAGCCGCCGAGGATGTGGAGCCATTGCTGCGGGCTGCGCTCGTGGACCGGCGAGCAGCCGAAGTGGATCGGGGCGTGACGCTGGTCGGTCCGCACCGCGACGAATGGCGGCTTCGGCTCGCCGGGCTCGACGCGCGCACGCATGCCTCCCAGGGAGAGCAACGCACCCTCGCGCTCGCATTGAGGCTCGCGGGGCACAAGGTGTGCGCGGCCGCCGTCGGCAGGGATCCCGTGTTACTCCTCGATGACGTGTTCAGCGAGCTCGATGCGGCGCGTGCAGATGCGCTCGTCTCCGAGCTCCCAGCCGGACAGACGTTGATCACCACCGCGTCGACCGTTCCGGTGTCGATCCATCCCGACCGTCGACTCCGCGTACACGACGGCCGTGTCGAGGAGGCGGCATGACCGCGCGGCGCCCCGACCATCCATCCGAGGAGCCGCGGCCACTCCGTGATTCCCTGGCCGAGGTCAGCGCCGACCTCGGACTCCCCGCGCCCGACGCGCTCGCGTTCCTCATCCAGCAATGGGAGAGCTTGGTCGGGCCGGACGTGGCGGCCCATTGCCGGCTGACGTCGCTGCGTGACGGCGTGCTGCGCGTGACCGTCGACACCGCTCCGCGCGGCACCCAGTTGCGCTACCTCGAAGGCGAGCTCGTCGAGCGGGCCGCCTCGTTGTTGGGCGCGGGCGTGGTGCGCGAGCTGCGGGTGCGCGTCGGCTCGCCGAGCGCGCGGCGCGGGCGCTGAACGACGCGAAACCACGCCCGGAAGGGCCATTCCGAGCGAGGTCGTCTGGTACAATGAGAACAACGGTTTAGGGGTCCTGACCAGCGGTTTTGCAGGATTCCACCCCCTCGTCGGGGCGAACCGAACTCCTCCCCCGAACCCCGACCAGAAAGGCGCCGCGCGTGGCGTATACGGCCAAGGACATCACCGTGCTCAAGGGCCTCGAGCCCGTGCGCGAACGCCCTGGCATGTACATCGGATCGACCGGACCGTCCGGACTGCACCACCTCGTGTACGAGGTCGTCGACAACTCGGTCGACGAGGCGATGGCGGGCGAGGCCACGAGGATCGACGTGACATTGCTCGCCGACGGCGGCTGCCGCGTGTCCGACAACGGACGCGGCATCCCCGTCGACAACCATCGCGAGTACCGGAACAAGTCCGCTGCCGAGGTCATCATGACCACGCTGCATGCGGGCGCGAAGTTCGGCGGTGACGGGTACAAGATCTCCGGCGGGTTGCACGGCGTCGGCGTATCGGTCGTGAACGCGCTCTCCAGCCGTCTCGAGATGGAGATCCACCGTGACGGCGGGCGGTGGGTGCAGGAGTTCGCGAAGGGCGGCAAGCCGCAGGGGAAGCTCCGGCGCGTCAAGGCGTCGAAGCAGACCGGCACGACCATCACGTTCTGGCCCGACGCGACCATCTTCGAGGAGACCGAGTTCCGCGCCCAGACGATTCTCGAGCGTCTCCGCGAGATGGCCTTCCTCAACAAGGGTCTCGAGATTCGTTTCACTGACGAGCGGACGGACCCGAAGCTCGAGCAGACGTACAAGTACTCGGGCGGCCTCGTCGACTTCGTCAAGCACCTCAACGGTTCGAAGGACCCACTCTTCAAGCGCGTGATCTCACTCGAAGAGAAGTCTCAGGCGGGCGAGGTCGAGATCGCGATGCAGTGGAACACCGGGTTCTACGAGGGCATCCACTCGTTCGCGAACAACATCGCGACGACAGAAGGCGGCATGCACGAGGAGGGCTTCAAGAAGGCCCTCACGAACGCGGTCAACCGGTACGCGCGCGCCAAGGGCATGGTGAAGGACAAGGACGTCAGCCTGCTCGGTGAGGACATCCGTGAAGGCCTGACCGCGATCGTGTCGGTGCGCCTTCGCAACCCGCAGTTCGA
>JBKOWN010000115.1:0-17697 GCA_046724435.1 Actinomycetota bacterium | reverse complement strand
ACCGGCAATCGCGAGCACGAGCGCGGCTCCGAACGATCCGCTCCATGCCCCCGCCGCTCGGGTCGGCTGACGCCGAACCGAGCGGACAGTAACGCGTCAGACCAACTGGTTGTCGCCGTCGAACACGGTGATCGCCTGCGTGGGGCAGCCCTGCGCGGCGAGGACGATCTTGTCGTCGGGGGCGGCGGTCGGGTCGACCACGATCGCGATGCCGTCGTCGTCGAGGTCGAACACGCCGGGCGCCCAGAACGAGCAGTTCCCCGAGCCCATGCAGGCGTCGCGGTTGATCTCGATCTCGAGCGCCACGGCTCGTAGGGTAACGGGCGTGACTACCACGGAGAAGCCGAAGCTGCACTGGAAGAAGAGCGAGACGCACGGGCTGCTCCCCGACCCGAAGCCACGCGACATCAAGTACACGATCATCTCGGTCGACGACCATCTCGTCGAGCCGCCCAAGATGTTCGAGGGTCGTTTGCCGAGTCGCTTCCAAGAGCTCGCGCCGAAGATCGTCGAGACGGTCGAGGGTCACGAGGTGTGGGAGTTCGACGGTCAGCTCTACTTCCAGGTTGGGCTGAACGCCGTCGTCGGCCGCAAGCGCGAGGACTGGAAGGTCGAGCCGACGCGCTTCGAGGAGATGCGCGCCGGCTGCTACGACATCGACGCCCGCGTCAAGGACATGGACATCAACGGCGTGTGGGCGGCGGTGAACTTCCCGTCCCAGATCACGGGCTTCTGCGGACGGGTGTTCTCGCAGTGCTCCGACCCCGAGCTCGGGCTCGCGGTGACGCAGGCCTGGAACGACTGGTTCGCCGAGGAGTGGCACGCGCCGTATCCGGATCGCGTCATCCCGATGGGCATCACATACCTCGGCGATCCCGAGCAGGGCGCCGCCGAGATCCGGCGCAACGCCGAGCGCGGCTTTGTAGCGGTCACGCTCCCCGAGCAGCCGCATCGGGTCGACATGCCGAACCTCTTCTCGGGCTGGTGGGATCCGATCATCGCCGCCTGCGCCGAGACGGGTACCGCGATCTGCTTGCACGTCGGGTCGACCGGCGTCGCCGACATGCCGCCCGGCTCTCCGATGGTGCCGCTGGGCGCGACGCTGTTCGGCCAGCTGTCGCTGGCCGCATGCGCGGAGTGGTTGTGGTCGGGCTACGCGGTGAAGCACCCGGAGCTCAAGGTCGCGATGTCCGAGGGCGGCATCGGCTGGGTTGCGATGCTGCACGACCGCCTCGAGAACATCGTCGATCGTTCGGGGTACGGCGACTACTTCCCCGGCAACTTGCGTCCCGCCGAGGTGCTGCACCGAAACTTCTGGTTCTGCACCATCGACGACCCGTCGACGATCTGTACCCGTGACACCGTCGGCGTCGATCACGTGATGTTCGAGACCGACTACCCGCACGGCGACGGCACGTGGCCCGACTCGCAGGCCGTGTTCGACGAGTTCTACGGCGGCTTGTCGGCGGACGAGATCGCGATGATCAGCCACGAGAACGCCGCGAACCTGTTCCGCCATCCTCTGCCGCCGGCGGGCAGCCCGCACGCGGCCGGGCTCCGGCGCTGACACCCACCGCGCCCGCGGAATGAGCGAGCTCTGGGAGCTGGGCGCGTTCGAGCTCGGCACGGCGATCCGGGACGGCGTGGCGTCGAGCCGCGAGGTCGTCGAGGCGCACCTCGCTCGCATCGCGGCCGTGAACCGGTCCGTGAACGCGATCACCGAAACGCTCGACGAACCCGCGCTTGGTGCTGCCGACGCCGCCGACGCCGCGATCGGGCGCGACGAGCCGACCGGCCCGTTGCACGGAGTGCCGTTCACCGTCAAGGAGAGCATCGACCTCGCCGGCTCACCGACCACGCAGGGCGTCACCGCGCTCGCCGGCATGATCCCGCCGATCGACGCGCCCGCAGTCGCGCATCTGCGCGCCGCCGGCGCGATCCCGTTCGCGCGGACGAACTTGCCGGATCTCGGGCTCCGCTGGCACACCGACAACGCGCTGCGTGGCCCGACCCGCAACCCCTGGGACCCGGCGCGCACGTGCGGCGGGTCGAGCGGCGGGGAGGCGGCGGCGCTCGCGACCGGGATGACGCCGCTGGGTGTGGGCTCCGACCTCGGCGGGTCGGTGCGGTGGCCGTCGACGTGCTGCGGCACGACCGCCGTGCGTCCGACACTGGGCCGCGTCCCGGTGGCGACGGCGCTCGAACCTGCCGACGCGCCGCTCACGATGCAGCTCATGTCGGTGCAAGGTCCGATGGCGCGCGGCGTGCTCGACCTGCGCATCGCGCTCGAGATCATGAGCCGGCCGAGCGATCGCGATCCCTGGTATGCGCCGATCCCGATTGCGGGGCGCTCGTTGCCCAACCCGATTCGTGTCGCCGTTGCCACCGACCCTTCGGGACACGGCGTCGAGCGGTCCGTCGCCACCAGCGTGCGCCGCGTCGCGGATGTGCTCGCCGACGCCGGGTACGCGGTCGAAGAGATCGCGCTCCCGGTCGTCGCGGAGGCCGCCGAGCTCTGGGTCGCGCTTGTTGTCGCCGAGATTCGGAACCTGTGGCCCCTGTTCGAGCCCATCCTCTCCGAAGACGCTCGACGCTTCCTCGGGCACGTCCTCGCGCTCGCCGACCCTCTCGACCAACCGGCCTACGGCCATGCGTTCATGATGCGCGAAGGCCTGGCGCGGGTCTGGACGCAGTTCCAGTCGAACATCCCGCTCGTCGTCGGACCGGTCTCGACGCAGCCCCCGTTCGCGGTCGGTGACGACCTCGGCGGACCGGACGACGTCGACGGCATTCGCCGGAGCCTCGACCTCACGCTCCTGTGCAACTGCCTCGGGCTGCCGTCAGTCGCGCTGCCCGCCGGGACTGACCCGATGGGGAGCGAAAGAGCCCTTCCCCTCGGCGTGCAGATCATCGCGCCGCGCTACCGCGAGGACGTCTGCCTCACGGCGGCCTGGGAAGTCGAGCGCGTTCTCGGCACGATCACGCCGATCGACCCGCGCCACTGACGTCTACGGCCGGCCCAGCCCGCTCAGGTCGAGGAACTCTTCGTAGCGCGCCGAGACCGCCGGCGCCCAGCGCGCGTCGGGCTCGACGCGCCTGCCGGTGCGAGCCCACCGGCGCCCTTCCGTCATCGCCGCCGGCTGCTCCAGCCCGGCCGCGATGCGCGCCAGCCAAGCCGAACCGAGCGCGCCGCCTTCGGGGACGGCGACGCAGTCGACGGGTAGCGCGGTGGCGTCGGCGAGAGCCTGCACCCACGCGTCGACGCGCGTCCCGCCGCCGGTCGCCACGATTCGGCGCGCGTCGGCCTTGGACGCGTCGATGATGCGGCGGGTGACGAACCCCGACGCCTCGAACGCGGCGCGCCGGATCGCGCCCGGTGTGTGGGTGAGGTCGAGCCCGGCGAGCACTGCCCGGCGCTCGGGATCGTTGAGCGGGACGCGCTCGCCGCGCGGGAACGGCGCCCACACCGGCACTCGCCCGGGGTCGGTCGGCGGCTCACCGACCGCGAGCAGTCGATCGACCCAGTTGAGGAACAAGCCGCCCGCGTTGCTCGGGCCGCCGACGAGCATCTTGCCCGGTGCGCTGTGCGGGATGACGTAGTGATCGGAAACGGGGTCCGACCGCGACGTCACGGCCCAGACGATCAGCGTCGTCCCGAGGATCACGAGCACGTCGCCATCGTCGTCGGCCCCGGCCACGAGCTGCTCGGCGAACGCGTCGATGCAGCCCGGCGCGAGCGCAGGACCGTCGGGGCCGCCCAAACGCCCGCACGCGGACCCGGTCGGCGCCAGCTTCGGCAGCTGATCGACGCGCACGCCGACCTCCCCCGCAATCTTCGAGTCCCATCCCTCCCAGTCGAACAGCGGGTACGCGGTGGCGGCGGTGGTCGTGTCCAGCACGGGCTCGCCGGCGAGCGCCTGGTTCGCGACCGCCTGCGCCGGCCAGTACCCGCCCGCGTCGGGCGCTTCGCGCACTGTCCAGCGCAAGAACGCGAGCAGCTCACCACTCTCGACGGGATGTCCGGTGCGCAGGTCGTGCCGGCCGCGCTCGTCGCCGTACAGGAGCCCAGGCGTGACGGGCACGCCGCCACCGTCGACCGCGGTCAGCGACGGCACCATCGCCGCCACGCTCACCCCGCGCGGCGCGGCGTCGCCGAGCGCTGCCAGCGCGGCTTGTGGACCGCGCCGCCATGCCTCGTCCGCGTCGTGCTCGAAGCGACCCGGGCTCGGCACGCGGAACCGGTGCGGCACGCGCGCGGAGCCGACGACGTTGCCGTCCCCGTCCGCCGCGATGGCCTTCACCGACGATGTGCCGATGTCGAGACCGACCGTGACTTCAGTCATGTGCCCGCATCAGTCCGCCCCATCGCCGCGAGCACATCCTCGTGGAGCACTCCGTTCGTCGTGACGGCGCTGCCGCCGTCGGCGCGCGGCCGTCCCTCGAGGTCCGTGAACTGGCCGCCGGCCTCTTCCACGATCACCTGCAGCGGGGCGTTGTCCCACAGGTTCATGACCGGCTCGACTGCGATGTCGGCGCTCCCCTCGGCGACGAGCACGTGCGCCCAGTAGTCGCTGAAGCCGCGCGCCTCCCAGCACCGAGATGCGAGCGCACGGAACTGCTCACCCAGCCCGTGCCGTTCGAATGCGGGCAGTGACGTGTAACAGAGCAGCGCATCGTCGATGGTGCCGACGCGCGACACCTGGATGGGCTCACCGTCGGCGAACGCACCCCCACCCCGCGACGCCCACCAGCGCCGGCGCAACGCGGGCGCGGACACGACGCCGACCACGATCTCACCGTCGCGCTCGAGCGCGATGAGCGTCCCCCACGCCGGGATGCCGCGCACGAAGCTCTTCGTCCCGTCGATGGGATCGAGGATCCAACGCCGGCCAGCCGAGCCGGCCGTCTCCCCGTACTCCTCGCCGACCACCCCGTCGCGTGGGTGCTCAGCTTCGATGCGAGCGCGCAGGATGCTCTCGGCGGCGCGGTCGGCTTCGGTCACCGGTGTCAGATCAGGCTTGGTCTCCACGACCAGGTCACGAGCGCGAAAGCGCGGCATCGTCGTCTCGTCGGCGGCATCCGCGAGCTCGAGCGCGAAGGTGAGGTCGGACTCGATGGACGCAGAACCTACGACGCCGGCGGGACCTCGAGCACGGTGGCCGAGCCCATGCCGCCGCCGGCGCACATGCTCACGCAACCCAGGCCACCGCCGCGCCGCCGCAGCTCGAAGATGGTCGTGGCGACCATACGAGCACCGGTCGCGGCGACGGGATGGCCGAGGCTGCAGCCGCTGCCGTTCACGTTCACGATCTCGTGCGGCAAGCCGAGGATGCGCGACGACGCCACGGCCATCGCGGCGAACGCCTCGTTGATCTCGACCAGATCGAGGTCCGTGACCCTGACACCGGCACGCTCGGCCGCTTTCGGGATCGCGAGCGTGGGCGCGAGGCCCGTATCGCGGGGCGGTACGCCGACCGACGCCCACGACCGGACGATCGCCAACGGCTCGAGCCCGTGCTCGTCCGCATAGTCGCGGTCGGCGACGACGACGGCGCAGCCGGCGTCGTTGAGACCGGACGAGTTCCCGGCGGTGATGCTGAACCCGTCAATCTCCGGATGCAGCGGCGGCAACTTGCCCAGCTTC
This sequence comes from Actinomycetota bacterium, assembly GCA_046724435.1. Lineage (GTDB taxonomy): Bacteria > Actinomycetota > Acidimicrobiia > IMCC26256 > JACDBD01 > JALZAA01. The sequence goes on along the minus strand of JBKOWN010000115.1, from coordinate 12,053 downwards.
TCGGGTGTCGTGTCACGGCGCGGGTGCTCATCGACATCGAACGTGCGCGTCTCGCCTCGCTTGTCGCGAACGGGGACCTCCATGGCGAAGATCTCGTCGCGGAGGCGGCCCTCATCGGTCGCCGCCACCGCACGCATGTGCGAGTGGTACGCCCAGTCGTCCTGCTCCTCGCGGCTGACGCCGGCCTTGACCGCCGTGTTCCAGCCGACCGTGATCGACATGTCCATCGTCGGCGCATCCGGCGTCGCCGGGTGGCTGGGCGACAGCCACGGCTCGACGCCCGCGTACGCGTCGGGCAGCTTCTTCATCACGGTCGGGCTCTGGGTGATGCTCTCGGCGCCGCCGGCGATCACGACGCGGTCCATGCCCGCCCGGATCCCGGCTGCGGCCGTCTGGATCGGCGCCATGCCCGACGCGCAGTGACGGTTGTGGGCGAGGCCCGGGATGTCGGTCAACCCGAGGTCGACGGCCGCGTATCGCGCCACGCACCCGCCGCCCTGGAGCGACTCGCCCATGACGATGTCGTCGACGTCCTCGGCCGGGACGCTCGAGCGCTTGAGCGCCTCGCTGATCGACGCCTTGGCGAGCTCGAACACGTCGACGTCCGCGAGCGAGCCCTTGCGCGCCGTCCCGATGGCCGTGCGGGCGGCGGACACGATGACGGCATCGGACATGATCTCGTTCCTCCAGGGTTTGCGAGCGATCCCGGAGGAGCGTACCTGACGTCTCAGTCAGTAATCTCTCGACGCACGCCGTTGGAGGGCCGAGGCGCGAAACAGCAGAAGGGGAAGGTGCATGGGAGCACTGGACGGCAAAGTGGCGATCGTGACGGGCGCAGGCCGAGGAATCGGTCGGGGTGAGGCTCTGCTGCTCGCGAGCGAGGGCGCCAAAGTCGTCGTCAACGACCTCGGCGGGGCACGCGAGGGCGAAGGCGCCGACAAGACGCCTGCGCAGGAGGTGGCGGACGAGATCGTCTCCGGTGGCGGCGAAGCCGTCGCGAACTACGACGACGTCGCGTCGTGGCCGGGCGCGGAGTCGCTCATCGGTCAGGCGGTCGACACGTTCGGCAAGCTCGACATCCTCGTGAACAACGCGGGAATCCTGCGCGACGGCATGAGCTTCAACCTGTCCGAGGAGGACTGGGACTCGGTCATCCGCGTCCACCTCAAGGGACATTTCGCGCCCAGCCGGTTCGCAGCCGTGTACTGGCGCGAGCAGTCGAAGGCGGGCGAAGCAAGCACGGGACGGATCATCAACACGTCGAGCGAGTCGGGGCTGTTCGGTAACGCCGGGCAGTCGAACTACGCGGCCGCGAAGGCCGGGATCGCGTCGATGACGATCGTGCTCGCCCGAGAGCTGCAGAAGTACGGCGTGACCGTGAACGCGCTGGCGCCGCGCGCTCGGACCCGGTTGACCGAGACCGTCGCCGGCGCCGACCAGCTCATGGCGGCGACGGAGGGTGAGTTCGACGCCTGGGATCCCGACAACATGGCGCCGCTGGTCGGGTTCCTCGCCAGCGACGCCGCCGCCGACGTGAGCGGTCAGGTGTTCGTCATGTGGGGCGACCGCGTCTACCTGATGCGAGGCTGGTCGCTTGCCAACGAGCTCGCCGCGGGCGGGAAGCGCTGGACCGTCGAGGACCTGATCGCCCACAAGGCCGAGATCTTCGCACCGGCCGAGGGCGGCAGCGCCATCCCGAGCATGGCGTTCTCCATGTGATCATGCGCCTTCGGGGAAGGTGAGCCATGCCCGACTGGGGGGAGCTGCTCGTCGACCAGCTGCGCTTCATGGCGCGGCGCGACGGGGGCGAGGTCGCCTATCGCGACATGGGCTCGGGCGAGGCCCTCACGTTCTACGAGTGGGATGCACGCTCGAACGCGCTCGCGCGCGGGCTGGTCGCACACGGCGTCCGCAAAGGCGATCGCGTGTCGATCTACCTGCCGAACGACGAGTGCCTGCGCTGGATCGTCGCGTACGCGGCGGCGCACAAGGCGGGGGCAGTGGCGGTGCCCACCAACACCCGCTTGTCCATCCGGGAGCTGATCGCGATCCTCGGTCACGGCGAGGTGCGCGCGCTCGTGACCTGTTCGGCGCTGCTGCCGGCGGCGCGTGAGGTGCGGGGCGCGCTCCCATCGCTCGACCTGCTCGTCAGCGACGGTTCCGGACCTGGAGAAGTCGCGTGGGACGAGGCGTTCGACGACGACGCCAGCGACATCCAGGTCGACGTCGGCCCCGACGATCTCGCCGACATCATGTACACGTCCGGCACCACCGGCCTCCCGAAGGGTGTCGCGGTCCGCCACCGGAACGTGGCGATGATCCCGAACCTCGAGCCGCTGTGGAGCGGCGCCGGCTGGTTGCACGGCGCGCCGCTGTTCACGTTCGCCGGGATCTCGTTCATCTACAACCCGATGAAGATGGGCATGGTCGGGTTGTACCAACCGAAGTTCGACGCCGGTGAGTGGCTGCGGATCGTCGAGCACGAGCGGCCGACGATGGCGTTCCTCGTGCCCGCCATGGCCGAGCTGCTCGTCGCCCATCCCGACTTCGCGACGGCCGACCTCACCAGCCTGCAGGCCGTCTCGATCGGAAGTGCTCCGCTCGCGCCGAACACGCTGCTCACGCTGGTGGAACGGCTGCCGCACGCCAGCGTGTCGAACTCCTACGGGATGACCGAGGCCGGACCGGCGTTCATCGTGATGCCGCAGGAAGAGGTGACGAAGCGCATCGGATCGGTGGGCAAGCCGCTCCCGCCGATGGAGATCAAGATCGTCGACGACGACGACAACGAGCGCCCGCCTTACGAGGTCGGCGAGCTGCTCACGCGCCTGCCGGGACGACAGCGCGAGTACTACAAGGATGCCGATGCCACCGCGAGCACCTGGACCCGCGACGGCTGGCTGCGCAGCGGCGACCTCGGTTACGTCGACGACGACGGGTTCCTGTATCTCGTCGGGCGCAAGAAGGACCTCATCGTCCGGGGCGGGCACAACGTCTACCCGACCGACATCGAGAGCGTGATCCTCGAGCACCCCGCGGTGCGCGAAGCCGCGGTCGTCGGCATACCCCACGACGTGCTCGGCGAGGACATCGCTGCGTTCATCGTGCGCAAGCCCGACGCCGCTCTCGCCGGTGACGAGCTCCAGGCGTTCTGCGCCGACCATCTCGCCGACTACAAGCGCCCGCGGCAGGTGACGTTCGTCGACGAGCTCCCGCGGAACGCGACCGGCAAGGTGATGAAGCACCAGCTGAGCGGCAACGCGGTCGGGACGACGGGCAACACCAATTCGTCGTAGCCTGATCGCGGCGACGGCGGCTTTGCCGACCGGCGCCCGCAACGGCAGCGGCTTTGCCGACTGCCGTTGCAGAGCGGGAGCTTGCGACTGCGTCAGAGGTATCGAGCCGGAGCTTGCGACGGCGACAGGAGAGAAATGCTTGACGTCGATCAGTTCGTAGCCGAGTGTCAGGCAAGTCTCCTCGAGGCCGAGCCTCGGCTCGCCGTCGCCGACCTCCTCGAACGCACCCTCGACGACGCGTCATCGGTGGACCAGGCGCTGCCGGCGACTCGGGCCGAGCTCACGACGCTGCACCACTCCCCCGAGCTCACCGTGCTGAAAGTCGTGTGGGCGCCTGGCATGTCGATCTGGCCCCACGACCACCAGATGTGGGCCGTCATCGGGATCTACGCCGGGCAGGAGGACAACACGTTCTTTCGTAGCGTCGACGGCTGTCTCGAGGCGCGCCGCACCCGCGAGCTGTCAACCAACGACGTCGTCCTCCTCGGAGACGACGCGATCCACGCCGTCCACAACCCGCTCGGCACGTGCACCGCCGCTGTCCACGTGTACGGCGGCGACTTCTTCAACCGCGACATGACGCAATGGGACCCCGAGACCCTCGAGCCCAGGCCGGAGGCGAAGTCACCGGCGACCTTCTTCGAGGAGGCCAACGAGCGCCTGGGCCTATAGGCTCCCCCCGCCGTGGCACTGACCGACCTGAAGGGACAAGAGAGAGGCACCCAGAAGGTCGTGATCGAACGCGGCCCGGTGCGCGTCTTCGCAGAGGCGCTCGGCGACGACGACGAGGTGTACAGCGGCGAGCACGCCCTCGTTCCGCCGACGTTCCCGTTCGTGATGTCCTATTGGGGCTCGCTCGGCACCGGCGGCGCCGCCGGACTGCCGATCGACCGCCTGCGCGGACCAGGCCGCGCCATCCTCCACGGGGAGCAGGCGTTCGAGTACGAGCGCTGGCCGAAAGTCGGCGACGTCCTCGAGGGCACGACCGTCATCACGGACGTGTACGAGAAGGAACGATCCAACGGCGGCAAGCTCGAGTTCTACGTCACCGAGACCGATTGGAAGGACGCCTCGTCCGGCGACCCAGTCGTGAAGTCGATCTTCACCTTGGTGATCAACGTCCGCCCGCCGAGCTAAGCGCGCAGCACCGCCTGGGTCTGCAGGACCTTGGCGACCGTCCGACCGGCGGCGTCGGTGACGTCGGTCTCGATCACCACCACAGTGCGACCGACGTGCAGCGGACGAGAGACCGCCTCCGCGTAGCCCTCGCGCACGGCGCGCAGGAAGTTGGTCTTGCTCTCGATCGTCGTCGTCCCCGTGGCGCCGTCGGGAAGGTTCTGGAATGCGCACGTGGCCCCGGTCGTGTCGGCCAGGCTCATGATGACGCCGCCGTGCAGCACGCCTGCGGTCGTGCATCGCTCGGGCCGCCATTCCACACGCGCCCGCACCTCGTCGGCACGGCTCGCGATGACCTCGACGCGGAGCTCGGCTGCGAACGGCACCATTTGCCGAATCGCCTCAGTCTGCTCGTCGTCCACGGCCGTCACCGCGCCTCCACTCTCGTCACGAGTCAGTCTGCCGCCACGAACGCGAAGAGATGACGCCCGTGGTCCATGGGGTCTTCGACGATCTCGTGTCGGATGATGTCGAACCCGGACGCCCGCAGCATCTTCAGGTTGGTCTCGGCGTCGAAGTGGCTCCAGAACATCGGGGCGCCCAGCCAACTCTCCGGGTCGTGGTCTTCGGCGACGTCGCCGGCACCGAGACAGAGGAGCGCGACGCCGCCGGGAACGAGAACGCGCCGGAATTCATCGAAGACCAATCGGTGCTCAGAGCGGGGCACGTGGATCACCGCGTAGTAGGACACGAGACCGTCGAAGCTGCGGTCACGGAACGGGAGCGCCACGAGGTCGGCCTGCGCGAGGTGTGCGCCGGGACTGTGTGAACGGGCGAGACGAACCTGCGCGCTCGAGAGATCAATGCCGACGACCTCGAGATCGGCGTTGACGAGCTGCGTCGAGACCGGCACCCCAGCTCCGCAGCCGGCGTCGAGCACCGCGTCTCCGACGCGCAATCGCGAGACCAGCTCAGGGAGGAGCGCGAGGTCTCCTCCGGTGACGCGCGCGGCGAGATACCGATCAGCAATCTCGTCGTAGCCGCGGCGAACGACCTCGTGTCGGGCGTCGTGCACGCATCAAGTATCCACGGCATACGGGAGGTCCGCCGTAGCATTCCGCGTCGTGACGAGCCCGGTCGAGGTGTGTGCAGAGTGCGGGTTCGACGGCGGAGCATGGAGCGGCAACGAGGCCGTGAACGCCATCTCGAACCTTCCCGGGCGCTGGTCCGACGCCGTCACGGGTGTGCACGACGCCGATCTGCAGCGCCGACCGATTCCCACGATGTGGTCGATCGCGGAGTACGTCGACCACGTGCGCGAAGTCCTGTTCGGGATGCGCTTCCTCGTGGACACGGCGGTGAACGATCCCGGCACCACCCTCGGCCGGCCTCCCGAGCCCGCTTTCGAGCCTGAGCCACGCGTGATCGACGTCGGCATGGCCCTCGCGGGGTTGTCAGGCGAGGCCGAGCAGCTCGCCCGGGCGCTCGCCAACACTCCCCCGACGACTTGGTCCTCGACGGTAGTCGTGAGTGGCGACGAGTTGGATCTTCACTGGATCGCCCGCCACAGCGTCCACGACCCGATGCACCACTTGCGTGACGTGGCCCGTCTCAGGGCCGCGCTCTGAGGCGCAGGGTTGCTACGGAGTGACTTCGTCAGAGGGCGCCTCGACCCCGTCGAACGGGTCGGGTGCGTCGACCCCGCTGAGTGCGTCGGCCGCATCGATGCCCGGTGACGAGATGCGGTCGTCGGCATGCCACTCGCGGAGCTCCTCGCCGTGCTGGGCGGCGCGAGCCTGAGCCTCCTCGATCGCCTCCCGATATTCGGCCTCGAGCTGGTCGCAGAGCTGCTGTGTGTCCTGCAACTCCCGGCTGTAGCACGACTGGACGGCCTCTTGATACTCGGTCTCCCAGCGTTGGCGGCGCTGCTGCGCCTCGTGCTCCGATCCCCGCGCCGCCTCCTCGACAGTGCGACGATCCTCGTCTTCCCATCGCTGGCGACGCTCGTGCGCCTCCCGTGCCACCCGGTCGGCCGTTTCCCGAAGGGAACTCTCGGCCTGGGCGGTGCGTTCGGCGCGCTGCTCGTCTTCGCGTGCGCGCTGCTCCTGGGCCTCGGCCGTGGAACGTTCCATGGCTTCTTGGGCAAGGCGCTGGTCTTCGGCATGCCACCACGTGCGCAGCGCCTCCGCTTCCCGGCTGGCCCGCGCCAGGGCTTCCCGCGTCGCCCGTTCGTCCTCGCTCTCCCACCACTCGCGAAGCTCAGAGGCTTCCCGAGCCGCGCGCTCCTCGGCTTCGCGGTACACGCGCACTTCCTCAGAGATCCAGCGCTCCCGTAGCTCTCGGAGCTCACGCGCCGCGCTTTCTTGGAATTCGCGTAGGTACCGCTCGTCGTCCGCCGCCCAGCGCTCGCGCCGCTCGTGGATCTCACGAGCCTGCTGGCGGCGGGCCTCCTGATCCTGCTGATCGGCCTGGGCCTCCAACCGACGCCGGAGCTCCTCCGCCTCTTGGGCGACGCGCACCTGGGCTTCCTGCTGCGCGCGCTCGTACTCGGCCTCCCAACGACGACGGAGCTCCGCAGTCTCCTGCGCCACTCGCTCCTGAGCCTGCAGCTCGGCGTGGTCGTACTCGGACTCCCAGCGACGGCGCAACGCTTCGGCCGCTTCGGCCCTCCCTGCGCGCGCCTCCGCGAGAGCCTGTGCCTCCTCTTCGTCCCAGCGCTGCCGCCGGGCCCGCAGTTCGGGCTCGCGTCGCTTCCGGCGTTCGCGCTGCGCCTGCTCGTCGTCCTTTGCCCAGCGCCCTTGAAGCTTGGCGAGCTCTCGCTTACCGGCCTTCTCGTCCGAACGGTACTTGGCGGGTACCCACTCGGCCTCCTGCGCGCGCACATCTTCCAGACCCTTGCGACGAACCGCTTCGGCTTCGGTCTCGACGCGCTGGTACTCCGCTTCCCACTGCGCGCGGCGCTCCGTCGCTGCTCGCTCCCGGCGCTCCTGTGCTTCTCTCTCGGCCCGCTCGAACTCGATCTCGAAGCGCTGGCGCCGAGCCAGCGCCGCTTGGTGCGCACGCTCGTCCGCCTCCCGCTTGGATCGTGCGTACTCGACCTCCCAGCGCTCCCGCGTGAGGTGGGCTTCCTGTTCCACGGCGAGCTGTGCCTCGTGCAATGCACGCTCACAGTCGGCGTCGAGGCGTGCCCGCCGCTGGGCGGCATCCTGCTCGGCGCGCTCCAACCCTTGGTGCTCGGCGCGCTCGAACTCGGCCTCCCAGCGCTCGAGACGGCGTTGGGTCTCGCGCTCCAGCCGCGCCCGGGCCTCACCCAGTGCGTGGTCGTACGCGCGCCGCCACCGCACCCGCCTTTCCCTGGTCTCGCGCATGGCGCGCTCGTACTCGGCCTGCCAACGCGCCCGACGCTGATCGGCTTCGGCGACGGCCCGCTCCTGGACTTCGGCCTCGGCGCGGGCGTACTCGGCTTCCCAGTGCTCTCGGCGCTGCTCCGCCTCCCGCACCGCCCGCGACCGCGCGTCGAGCTCGGCGCGTTCGTACTCGGTCCGCCACCGCGCCCGCCGCTCTTCGGCTTCCCGCGCCAGACGCTCGTCCTCGGCCTGCCATCGCTCCCGGCGCTCTGTCGCCTCGCGGGCCGCGCGTTCGGTGGCAGCCTGCTCGGCGCGCTCGTACTCGGCGTTCCAGCGTGCCCGGCGCTCGTCAGCCTTGCGCGCGCGATCCTCATCACCGCGCTTCGATTCGGCGCTTTCCAGAGTCTCGAGCTTCTCCAGCCAGTGCTCTGTGTCTTCGTCGGGTGACGCGCCGTCGTCTTCCGGCGTGGCGCCGTTCCCCGTTGCGCCGCTGGTCGTGATCGGCTCGACGTCTTCGGTGATGGCCACCGGCGATTCGTGCTCGCTCACCGAGTCCTCCGCCTTTTCCACAGCCCGCCGCTGTACTACTCCGTCCGGACGCTCGTCAACGTGGCCCGACGAGGCCAGCCGGAAAATGCCGTCGTGGAGAGCCTCGGCGGCCCTCACCACCCCGTCTCGGCGAGGAAGGCTCGGACCAGGTCGACGGTCGTGTCCGGATTGTCGCCCGCGGCATGATGGCCGGCGCTCCCGACCGTCGCGAGGCGGGCGTCCGGGATGAGGGAGGCGATCTCCTCGGCGCCCTCGTTCGAGAGGACATCGCTCGCAGCGCCCCGGAGCACGAGCGCCGGGCACCTCAGGCTCGCAGCCTCCCGGTCCATCCCCGCGACGAGCTCACGCCAGCCGCCCGCCGGCGCCTCCGTGCCTCGGAGCCGCCGAGCGAACATGTGCTTCCACACCCACCGCCCGTCCGGACGCTGCCTGAGGTTGCGGCGCAGGTTGTCGGCGTTCACCTGGCGGCGATGGGGCAGGTACTCGGCCACTTCGACCGCCGCTTCCTCGGGTGATGCGAACGACTCGTGCCTCGTCATGAAGTCGATGATCCGATTGACGCCTTCGTCTTCGAGACGGTGCCCGATGTCGATGAGCGCAATCGAAGCGACGCGGCCGGGCTGGTCGGCCGCGAGCGTGAGGCTGACGATCCCGCCCAGCGACGCGCCGACGAACGCAGCCCGCTCGATCCCGAACTCGTCCAGCAGCGGCGGGATCGTCGCGGCCAACGAACGGCGGTCCATCGCTTCGACCGGGTCGGTGTCGCCGTGTCCGGGGAGATCGGGCGCGAGCGCGTGATACGCCGCAGCGAGCGCCGCGCCGAGCTCCTCCCACATGTACGCGGTCTGACCGCCGCCGTGCAGGCACACGACTGGGGAGGCGGCGCTGCGTCCCCACTCGAGGTAGTGGACCTGGCGGTCCTCGACGACCGTGAAGCCGCTGCGACCGCCGGTCGGGACGTCGTGGCGGGGTGCGAGGAACTCGAACTCGGCGTCGGCGGCGGTCACGCGCCGTTGCCACGCCCGAGGAGCCACGCCGCGTTGTCCCGGTACAGCCCCGGCGCCATGGCGGGGTCGGACGTCGTGTCGTCGAGCGCGCGGTAGTCGTCGAGCGGCTGCGCGGTCCCTTCGGAGTGGGGGTAGTCGCTGCAGCACATGAACAGGTCGCCAACCCGCTGGATGAGACGCTCCGGACGCTCGTATGCGAATGCAGCCACGCGCACCTGGCGTCGCACGTACTCGCTCGGCGCCAGCTCCAGCTCGGCGACCGCCTTGCCGTGCAGCCGGGTCACGAAGCGCACACCGCCGTCGAGGTACATGAGGAACATCGGGAGCCACACCGCCGACAGCTCGATGACGCCGAGGCGGAGCTCGGGTCGCCGCTCGAGCACGCCGTTCACGACCAGATCGGAGATCGCGAGCGCGGCCGGCACCCAGAGGAACACCGACGAGAGCACCGGGTTGTTGGGCTCGGGATCGCTCGCGTACCAGGCCTCGTCGAATGGCCGCTGCTGGTTCGCGACGTGGAAGACGGGCGCCACGTCGTGGTCGATGAACGCGGCCCAGGCGCGGTCGAGATCAGGATGGGAGAGCGGGCGACCGTCGACGAGAGCCGGCGCGATCATTGCCAAGCGGACTCCCCCGGCGGCCAGCGCCGCGAGTTGGCGGTCGACCCAGTCGAGGTCGCGCAGCGTCAGGTGCGCGACCGGGTGGAGCCGGCCGCCGCCGTCGGCGGCCACTTCGACGGCCCACCGGTTCCAGGCGCCCATGTTGGTCTTGGTGGCCTCGAGGTCGTTGACGAGGTTGTGCTCCCAGACCAGCCCGTAGTTCGGGAACAGGAAGGCCTCGTCGAGGCCGAGCCGGTCGAGCTCGGCGAGGCGGGCGGCCGGTTGCCAATACTCGGCGGGCAGCGCCTGGTCGTAGGGCCGCGCGGGTGGTTGCCCGGCGAGGGCCTGCTGGAGCCGCGCGCCGACCACGTCGGTCTCCCCGGGCACGGTGACGTCGGCGAGCACCATGCGGCGGCCGTGCCACTCGAGCCACGCGTTGCCCGCCGGGTCGTCGACGATCCGCAGCGCCTGGTCGCGGCGGCTCGGGTCGGCGTAGTCGGCCCAGAGCGTGCGCGACTCGAACAGGTGCTGGTCGCAGTCGATGACCCCCGTCGCGCTCACGCGGCGGCAGGATACCCGGCCCGGCCCGGAGCTGACATTGGCGTCAGCTCACCATGCGAGACTGCTGCTGTGAACCTCCTGCACGGGCTCTCGTTCGCCGACGTGCTGCGCGAGCAGCGACGCAGCCGGCCCGAGCAGGTCGCGGTGGTCGACGGCGACTTCGGTCGCGACGTCCGACTCACCTACCCCGAGCTCGACGACCGCACGAACCGGCTCGCCAACGCACTCGCCGCCGCCGGCGTCGGTCACGGCGACCGGATCCTCTGGGTCGGGCAGAACTCGTTCCGGGTCCTCGAGACGCTGGCAGCGGCGGCGAAGCTCGGCGCGATGTTCTGTCCCGCGAACTGGCGGCAGAGCGCCGACGAGCTCGCGTTCGTGCTCGGGGACGCCGACCCCAAGGTCGTGATCTGGCAGGACAAGGAGATCGGCACCACGGTGCGAGCCGCACGCGAGCTCGCCGGCTCGTCCGCTGCGTGGCTCCAGCACGACGCAGAGGGCGACGGTAGCTACGAGGCGTTCCTCAGCGGAGGATCGAACGACGACCCGGCCCTCGAGGTCGACCCCTCCGAAGCCCTCCTGATGATGTACACAGCCGCCTTCTCGGGGCGGCCGAACGGCGCCATGCTCAGCCACACGGCGCTCATCACGCAGGGCATCGTGATGGCTCGCCTCGCCGACATCGACCTGGACTACGTGTACCTGAACTGCGGACCGCTGTTCCACATCGCGACGTTCATGACCACGCTGGCGACGTTCGTCGCCTCCGGCACGAACGTGTTCACGCGGCGCGTCGACGCCGACGAGCTGTGCCGGCTCATCGAGTCGGAGCGCTGCACGGGTGCTTTCGTCGTCGGGCCGACGGTCAAGCAGATCCTCGAAGCCAACAAGGACCACCGGTACGACCTGAAGAGCCTGCGCGCGTTCCGGGGGAAGCCGGAGTGGAACGAGATGATCACGGTCGACACCAGCCCGTGGGCCCGGCACCCCGGCGGGTACGGGCAGACCGAAGTCATGGGCATGTTGACGTTCAACACGCTCGCTCAGGCGCCGCTCGGCACCCACGGTCGCCCGTCGCCGCTTGTGCAGGTGGGCATCTTCGATCCCGACGACCACGAGCTCCCCGTCGGCGAGACGGGCGAGATCGTCGCCCGCGGGCCGACCGTGATGAACGGCTACTGGAACCGGCCGGAGGAGAACGTCCGCCGCCAGCGCGGTGGGTGGCACCACACCAGCGATCTCGGCCGCCGGGAAGCGGACGGGACCATCACGTTCATCGGGCCGGCGACGCGGATGATCAAGTCGGCCGCCGAGAACATCTACCCCGCCGAGGTCGAGGGGTGCGTCGCCAAGCACCCGGCCGTCGCCGAGTGCGCGGTCATCGGCGTTCCCGACTCGCAATGGACGCAGAGCGTGAAGGCCATCGTGGTGCTCAACCAAGGCGAGAGCGCGACCACCGACGAGATCATCGAGCACTGCCGCGCCCACATCGCTTCGTACAAGAAGCCGCGCACGGTCGAGTTCGTCGAGAAGCTGCCGCGCGACGGCTTCGTGGTCGACTACGCCGCCCTCGACGAGCAG